>NZ_CP014227.1:587500-837500 GCF_001553545.1 Capnocytophaga haemolytica
GGGACAATTCGTGGAGGGTAGTTTGACTGGGGTGGTCGCCTCCAAAAGTGTAACGGAGGCTTCTAAAGGTTCCCTCAGCACGCTTGGTAACCGTGCGTAGAGTGCAATGGTATAAGGGAGCTTGACTGAGAGACGGACGTGTCGATCAGGTACGAAAGTAGAGCATAGTGATCCGGTGGTTCCGAGTGGAAGGGCCATCGCTCAAAGGATAAAAGGTACGCCGGGGATAACAGGCTGATCTCCCCCAAGAGCTCACATCGACGGGGGGGTTTGGCACCTCGATGTCGGCTCGTCACATCCTGGGGCTGGAGAAGGTCCCAAGGGTTGGGCTGTTCGCCCATTAAAGTGGCACGCGAGCTGGGTTCAGAACGTCGTGAGACAGTTCGGTCTCTATCTACTGTGGGCGTTAGAAATTTGCGTGGATCTGACTCTAGTACGAGAGGACCGAGTTGGACGAACCTCTGGTGCATCTGTTGTCTTGCCCAAGGCACCGCAGAGTAGCTAAGTTCGGAATGGATAAGTGCTGAAAGCATATAAGTACGAAACCAGCCACAAGATGAGATTTCTTTATAAGGGTCGTGGGAGATGACCACGTTGATAGGTTACAGGTGTATAGGTGGTAACACGTTAGCCGAGTAATACTAATCACCCGTAGACTTGCTGCGCGAGCTCTTACTTTGTTTTTTATCCTAATGTGTTAAAATATGATAGCGAAAGAGGGGTTGTTAGGTTGTGGTATACTCATACCCCATACCTCAAACCTCAGAGCTAAAGACTTAAGGTGGTTATAGCTAAAGGTCTCACCTCTTACCATACCGAACAGAGCAGTTAAACCTTTACGCGCAGATGGTACTATGCAAATGGGAGAGTATGTCGCCGCCTTCTTTAAGAAGCCTCATTAATCGAGAGATTGATGAGGTTTTTTTGGTTTAAAAATAATAACTTATGAAAAGCAATCTCGATGATACCTACCTCTTAGAGCATTCACCTATTGATAAACTCTTTTTAAAATATGCTTTACCTAGCGTAGTTACTGTCTTGTTCTTTGGTCTGCAGAACCTTGTAGATGGCATCATTGTAGGGAATTACGTAGGGGGCAGATGCTTTGGGAGGGGTGAATATCATCTTGCCGCTATACAGCCTACTGATGGTTATTGCCATTAGTGTAGGTATGGGTTCGCTCACCCTGATGAGTGTAGGTCTCGGGGCTAATAACCACCAGCGAGCAACTGATGCAATGGCAACAGGTTATATCTCACTGTTGGTGATAAGCCTCTTTATGACTATCGTACTGCTCTTTTTTAGTGAGGACTTGGTGCGTTTCTTTGGGGCTAATGAGCGGCTATTTCCCCACGCTTTGGGCTATATCAGAGGCCTCACCTTTATCATACCTCTTACGCTTACTTTCTATTCCGATGAAGTGCTAAAGGCCTTAGGACATCCTAAGTTTTCAATGTGTATAATGTCTTTTGCAGTGCTTCTCAATATTGTGTTGAGTTGGTATATGGTGAGCGTGCTGGGCTGGGGTACGATGGGTTCGAGTGTGGCGACTGGTATTTCTTTTACAGCAGCCTTACTCATCGCCTTGGCACTTATCCTAAATCCTAAGCAAAAACTACATCTTTTTAAGGGGCGATTCTCTTGGGAGCTATTAGCTAAAGCAGTGTACAATGGTTCCTCAGAAGGTGTATCAGAGTTAGCTTCTGCGGTAAGTATTTTTGTGATAAACCTCACCATAGTACATCTATTAGGGGCAGAAGGTGTTGCAGCCTTTACGGTGATTAATTACCTCAATTTTATAGGCATATTGCTCTTCTTAGGTATATCCAACGGCTTGGTACCTGTGCTGAGCTATAACTATGGAGCAAAGAATTTTCAGCGCGTAAAGCGTATCTTTAGCACTACCTTACGAGTGATCTTGCTCATTGGGCTATGTATCTTTTGCCTCTTGCAGCTTTATGGCGTGCGTATTATGGAACTCTTCTTCAAAGACACCAACTCATCAGAGGTGCTCGCAATTGCTGCTGAAGGCTTATCAGTGTATGCTTTTATCTTTTTACTTAGTGGATTTAACATCCTTACTACCAGCTTTTTCACTTCCTTGGAGCACGCCCACGACTCTATTATTGTGGCTGCCCTCAGAGGTTTTGTCTTTATCGTACTTGGGGTGAAAATACTCTCTTACATCTTTGGTATTGCAGGGGTCTGGATAGCCATACCCTTTGCAGAATTGCTGACGTTTTTAGTGGCTTTATACCTGTTGAGGAGGGTGTATAAGACTTTAGTATAACCTTATTTTCCTCATCTTGTCACCTAACAATAGATTGTCAATAAAGTGATTGTGTTGGAAAGAAGAATACTCTCTTTCTTTCCAACAATATTTATCTTGTAGATAGCGACATTTAATACTGCATCGTTAAGTGGGCGTTGAGGGTGTAGCGGTGTTTCTTGTGGAGGTCGGTGGTGTAGTGGCTGCTGGCTCCTACGACGAGGGTGCGCCCTTTGCCTACGGGGAAGCGCAAGTCGGTGCCGAATTGTAGGTAGTACTGATGGGCGGCAAAGTAAGCACTATCGGGGTAGACGACTTCATCGTAGAAGAGATGTGTAGTCTGGGCGGCATAGTCGTCGGGCAATAGCGGCTTGAGGTAATCGACATTGGCATTGGTGAGCACACTTCTCACAGGGATACGTACGCCCGCAGCAAAGGTAGGCACAACACTGATTTTCTCAAAAGGAAGTTCCCAACTGTAATACGGTTTGATCATAAGGTAAGCGACATCACTCTCGGTGCTCGCTAAGGCGTCTTTTTGCTCCGTTTGGCGGTAGGTGAGTGCAACACCCGCATCGCTACTGATATGCTGTTTATCTTGCTGCAAAAGGGCTACGGAGAGGGTAGCGTAGTGCTGCTGCATCGTATAGTTCTTACCAGCGAGGGCAGTGAGGCGGTTATATCCATCGGTTTGCCCTATATCGGCAGTGAGTAGTAGCTGTGCCCCTGCGCGTAAGACGCTATTGTAGTGCAAGTGCAAGGCGTAATTGCTGCGGGCGTAGTTAGCCAACACATCGTCTTGCTCATCGCTGTTGAGGGTATTGTTGTTGTAGGTGTCGGTATCGTAGAGGTTGTAGGAGAGCTGCGCAAAGAAGTTGCCTTTGTAGTGATAAGCGAGGTTTACCCCGTATTGTAGGTTGCGGCGTTTGGTGCTATCAAACGGACGGTTGTAGAGCGTGCCGTAGCCGAGTTGCCATTTGAGGTAGCGGTCGTAGTCTTGGGGGGAGTCGGTTTGCTTGTTGGTGATGCTGATTCTGTTTTGCAGATTGGCATAGCCTACCTCACCGCCGAGACTCAGTCTATGAGATGGAGCTAACCTAAAGGTGGTTTGTGCGTTAAATAGCAGTTCTGAACGCATTATCTTAGCACGTGGGTCGTTCTCAGTGCGGTAACTCTCCTGGAGGTTGTAGCGTGTGGAGAGCTGCAAGTGCCATAGGTCGGTGAGTAGTGGGAAGATGACCCCACCGTCAAGGGTGTAATGCTGGTTGTTCCAAGCGGCTAGGCGGCTTACGGCAAAGTAGTGAGGGTCGTCGAGCAAGCCGTTTTCATCGACATTGTTGTAGGAGATGTTCCACCGCTTGCCATCTTCATAAGTGCGGCGCACCTCAAGGTCACCAAAGAAGGTGTATTGCTTGTGTTTGTAGAGTCCGCGGGTGTTAAGCCCAAAGTTATGCGCTTTCTCAGGGCTTTGTGCCAAGTGAAAGTCGCCACGCTCGTGGTTGTAGAAGAGCGACGAGGTGGTGAAGTTGCCTATGAGAGCCTCCTTTAAGAAGATAGGGCTATGGAGGTAACTGGCGTACTGCTGCTGAAAGAAGTGCGAGAGCGGTTGGGGCTTTATGCTTATAACATTGATGCAACTAAAGTCAGACACAGAATCCTTCTCCTGTTGTGCATAGAGCGCAGTGGTAAAGGCAAAGGCGATGAAGATATTTCGTAACATAAGGAGGTAGTTTATAAAAAAGGAGGTTAAGGAGCGTGTCCTATAACCTCCTATTAGTTAGCTATTTTAACTTCTGTTATTTAGGAAGAGCAGTTGTGTCAGGGTGAGCTATTTCCTCAAAGTCTTGATTTGAGTTATTGGTATCTTTATAAGAAGCCCCTGACGATTTACGGATGTATGATTTGCCATTGTAGTTCCCTGAAGGCTTGATATAACCGGCATCTACAGAGGCAGGAAGTCCAAAATTAGAGTTCTTGCCAGCGGTGAATCTATCTACATTGACACCATCAATAATTGTGGTTAAAGGTATCTGCACAAACTTTTTAGTGCCCGTACTGCTCCCTGTTGTGGTGGGTTGAGCCACTTTCTCCCAACCGTCAATATCTGTTTGAGAGGCTTTGATGATTGCCAAGCCATCACCAACAACATATAGGTTCAGTGTCCCTTTATTTTCTTTATTTCCAAACCATATTGGCACCATATTAGGAGCTGGATTATCTGTGTCATTACCCTCTAATGAGCCATCAGCTTTACGAGGATTAAGAGCCTCAAATTGAGCCTTACTTAAGTCAGGGATTACAGCTGCCTTAGTAGGGTCTTTCTGAGCTTCTTTATGATTTTGGGCATCACGCGCAATAAAGATAGACTCGCCAGCTCCTATTTTAGCTCCTGCAGGGAAGGATAGCACCTCTTGTGAGTAGAAATAGGCCGTATTAGCATCCGTCTTGCTACTCACCTTTGTCCAGTCAAAAGGAGTAGTGTTATTGGTAATAGCCCTTGCAATCGCATAACCTTCTAAAGAGATTTCCTTGTCAGTAGGGTTGTAAATCTCAATAAATTGGTCGCGCCCGTTCGCACCATCTGCTTTTGAGGAGCCGAGATACACTTGCTTGATAAGCAGTGTGCTGGCTGTATTCACCTCTACTAAGGCAAGGCTAACGGTGTTGCTGGTAGTTGCATTAATAGTTACGTTGTTGAGCGTACCGTTAAAGTGCACTTCATCTTCCTTACCTGTGATAGCCTTGGCAGCCTCTCCTTTAAGGGTAATGCTGGCAAGGACTTTGTAAGTGCCAGGTTGTACAGCTACACTTGCTTTGCCATTGGCATCTGTAGTGGCATTATAGGTTTGGTTAGTGCCTATAAACTTCACTGACGCACCGCTTACAGGCTTATTGTCATAATCACCAAAAGTAAGCGTAATCTGGTACGTTACAGGTTGAGTGGTGGGACTATCATCACTATCTTTCTTACAGCCTACAATTACGAGGCTTAGTAAGAGAACACTTGCAGCAATGCTGCTGAAAAATCTGCGTAGGGCACTTCCCCCTACTTTGTTATCTGTTTGAATCATATATAAAAAATTAATTTTCAGATTTGAGGTTTGAGGTGTGGGGTGTGAGGGAGGTGTGAGGTATGAGCCAGCTGTCCTTATACCTCAGGCCCCAGACCTCACACCTAAAACGAATACTTCGCGCTAGCTCCGAAGCTAATGTCGGCGTTCATCTTGCTGCGGCTGCCGTTGATATAGACTTCGGGGTGGTAGTCGAATACGTTGGTGACATAGAGCGAAAACGATAACCCGCTGAGCATCTCTTTGGTCATTCGTAGGTGGAAATTGTGGTAGATAGGTGTGCGGCGCGCCTCGTAGTCGCTGCGACTGAGCACTAAGGTTTGGTATTGTGGTAGGGTGCGGTCGGCTTCAGGGATGTAGATGATCTGCCCTTCGTTGTTGATATAAGCGTAAGGGTAGTTGTTGGCAAGCGAACCAAAGTCGGTGGAGAAGATGAACTGCTCGGCGGTGAGGGAGATAAGCAGCCCTAACTCGGGCAGGTGGTAGGTAGAGGTAAGCCTGAGCGACATCTTTTCCTTCACGGTAGGCGAGGTCTCATACAGCCCATAGAGGCGATTAGGGTCTAAGTAACTGGCGTTGCTCTGTGGTGCCATATAGTTATTCTGGTGCGAGTGCACATAAGTGCCTGCCAACGAGAAAGAGGTATTGAGTGCCTTTATCTTCTTGAAGTTGGCGATGAGCTCCACACCCTTGTCGAGGGTCTCTTTGTAATTGACGGTCTGCTGATAGCTGATGGGGTGGATGCGTTCACCTATAACGCTCCACGCGAGGGTGCTGGTGTTCACATCGATGATAGGCACTTGGTAGCCCTCGTAGATAGTGCGACTGTCAAAGCCATCAAACGACTGGTTGATAAAGCCCGTTACAGCTACTTTGCCGAAGGAGAAGTTGCCGTCAGCACCCAGCTCGTACTTCCACGCTTTGGAGGGCTTGAGGTCTACCTTGGGGCGTTGCTTTACGATGGTCTGTATAAGCCCTAAGCGGCGGTTGCCATTCTGATGGTTCTCGAGGAGGAGGTCGTAGACCATTGCCCCAGGGTAGATGTCCTTCAGGGCAGGCGACTTGGTAGCCAAGCCCACGCCACCGCGCAGCTTTATTTGCTCAGTGAGGTCGTAAGCGAGGTTCACGCGAGGGGAGAGCGTAGAGAAGCCGTTTTGGTTCTCATAGCGCAGCCCGATAGTAGCATAAGCCTTATTGCGCTCCGTAACGTTTACAGTAATATTATCTTGCACATATACCGCCCAGAGCTTGGAGCTCTCCACATAGCGGTTGAAGTTCATAGGGCGCACGGTCTCGCCACCACGCCCGCTGCTGGTAAGCCCTGTCAGGGCAGAGGCACTCTGGGAATCGACCAGCACTCCACGCCCGAAGTTGTCGCTATAATTGAGGGACGTACCCGCACTGAGCAGGTGTCGCCACGCACCGTGCAGGAGGCTCTTTTCGGCAGAGAGCTGCGTGCTGGCATTGAAGGGCTTGCCTTCGGTCTCGCGGCGGTCGTAATAGGAAGGCGGGGTAAAGACGGCCTCTACTAAGCGCGTTTCGGTAGCGGTACTCACCGCACGGCGACCCTCATTGCGAAAGACCTCACGGAAGTCGCGCTGGTAGGCATAAGTGCCTCCGATTTGGAAGGAGAGCTGGTCGATAAGGGCGTCCTCAAACTGCCAATTGGAGCGGTTATTCAGTGTGAAGGCATAGTCGGTCTTTTCGCTCTTTTGGTCGTTCTCCTTGTCGGACTTAGCCCCATCGATATTGCTGCGGAAGGTGAGCGAAAGCGAGTTGCGGAAGCGGTTAGCCCTGTCGTAAGTCCATATACCCGAAGAGGTGAGGCGGCGGTAGCTGCTCAGGCTGTTGGTGGGGTTGGTGTTGGCATCGAGATAGTCGAGCGAAAGGCTGAGTTTGCCCGCACGCTCGGAGAGGAGAAAGCCCTTATTGACCGCCACTGACTGTCCGCCTCCTTGCAGCTTGGCTTCGGCTTGTAGGGGGAATACCCCTGCCTTGCGCTCAATCAGCACCAAGCCCGTAGTGGCGTTGCCGTACTTAGCATCGGCGATCCCTGTAACTACCTCTATCTTATCGATGTTGGAGGTGGGGATAGAGCGGAGGTCAAGCCCTGAGCCTGCATTGGAAAAGGGGTTTACATTGCCCGCACGCCCGTAGGTCTGCATATTTTCATCGTTGGAGAGCTGCATATCGTCGAGCACGTAGCTGAGTCCGAAGGCGTTGTTATTGGATTCGATAGCTGAGCGCACGCTGTTCATCACGTTGGGCTTATCGAAGACGGGCGTGGTGATTGCCTGCCCTGGCAGCTGTTGCAGCACGTCGGAGAGGGAGAAGGTTTGGAACTGACTCATTGCGTACTTATCGATCTTTATGGCAGAGCTAGTAGGCTGCTTTTTAGAGATATCGGCGGTAACGACTACCTCTTTCAGGCGGAGGCTTTCCTCCTTGAGGATAACTTTTAAGGGAGAGGCAAAGCCTGTGAGGGTCTTATCCTCCATACCCAAGTATTTGAAGTGTAGGGCATAGTCCTTAGTGAAGGGGAGAGAGAAGTGCCCTTGGGCGTCGGTCACCGTCCACTTCTCGGTTTTTTTATCGACCACAGTGACGCCTTGCAGAGGGATACCGCCCTCATCGGTGACGGAGCCTTCTACCGTGGCAGGCTGCGCGTAAGCGACTATATAGTAAGCGCTTATGATAAGCGTAAGGATTAGTCGTCTCATTGGTCACTCATTTACGCTGCAAAGCGTACTATTTAAATTGACACTAAATAGCGGATTCAGTAAAATTAACAAACTTTAACAGTTTGGAGGTAGAACACAATCTTTACGTTTTTCTATTAAAACATTATTTTTAGTGTATTTTTCTTTAAAAGGATAGGTTTGCAGTATTCAGGGTGTCCGAATTTTTGGGGAGATGTGTTCGAGATGTGTTCGAGATGTGTTCGAGCAGTGTTCGAGATGACCTCGACAGGAAAATTTTCTGTTCAGGGATCAGGGGTTAGAGGTCAGTGATCAGAGGTCAGGGGTCAGAGATCAGATTGGGGCGGTGCAGACTGATTACTGACTCCTGATCTCTGATCCCTGAAGATTATCCATTATCCATTGTTCATTATTCATTAGAAAGTTGTATCTTTGCCGCTCAAAAATAGAGGTATGATTAAACTAATTGTATTGGACATTGACGGGACGCTGGTCAATAGTCAGAAGGAGATCCCTGCGGGGTTTTGGGGGCTCTTTGAGCGTTTGAATACCAAAGGGGTACAGTTTTGCATCGCTAGCGGAAGACAAGTGCAGGGCTTGCAGCAGCTTTTTGCACCGATAAAGGATCAGTTGGCATTCATCCCTGATAATGGGGCGTCGGCGATATGCAGGGGCAAGGAGCTGTATGAAGACCCTGTGGATTACGCGCGCTTTGTGCCTATCATTGAGGTGTGCGAGGCGATCGAAGGGGTGAGTGTGGGCTTGTGTTGCAAGCGTTATACATATATCAAAACGGATAGCGAGGCGATCTTTCAGGAATACCTCAAGTATTACCCCGCCCATAAGAGGGTAGATAACTTTGAGGGGATCACTGATACGGTCTTTAAGCTGGCGATCTGCACCGATAGGGATATTCGCACGCACCTGTACCCACATTTGGAGCGATTTACGAAGGACTTTAACGTGGCTATCTCGGGGGCGGTATGGCTGGATGTGATGAAGAAGGAGACTAACAAAGGGGAGGCGGTAGCACAGCTTCAAAAGGCGTTAGGGATCGGTTATGAGGAGACGGCGGTGTTTGGTGATCAGCTTAACGACTTGGAAATGATGGGGGTAGCTGCTTATAGCTTTGCGATGAAGAATGGGGCAGTGGAGGTGAAGGCAGCTGCCCAGTACACCACAGAGTTTGATAATGACCACGAAGGGGTGGTAAGAGAGATAGAGCGGCTGATGCGGGAAGGACTGTTTGGGGATTAGGGATTAGCTTTTAGGGGTTAGTAGTTGGTTTTTAGGGGTTAGTGATGGGATTGTTTAAGATTAGGGGTTAATAGTGTAAATAAAGGATGCGTAGGTTAGTAATAGGCGATGTGCACGGGGCGCTGAAGGCACTCAGACAGGTGTTGGATAGGGCGGAGGTGCAGCCTGGCGACTTTTTGATATTCTTAGGTGATTACGCCGATGGGTGGAGCCAGACGCCTGAGGTGCTCGACTTCTTGATTGACTATCGGGAGGAGCACCGCTGCTTGTACCTTAGGGGTAATCACGATGCGCTGTGTGAGGAGTTCCTCAGTGGGGCGGCGATGGAGGATGTGTGGCGGCTGCACGGGGGCGCGGCTACTGAGCGGGCTTATCGCGGTGTGGATGAGATGCGCAAGCAGCGGCATATCCGTTTTTTACGCAGTTTAGAGAATTATTATCTCGATGAGGAAAATCGCCTTTTTGTGCACGCTGGGTTTACGAACTTGCGCGGGATTGCTTTTGAGCATTTCAGCAAGATGTTCTATTGGGATAGGACGCTCTGGGAGCTGGCGCAGGCAGTGCGATTGTCGGAAGATGATGTGCATTACCCGCATCGATTGAGGCTTTACAAGGAGATATTTATAGGGCATACACCTACTACGCGCTTGGGCAGCGATAAGCCTTTGAGTTTTAATGGGGTAACTAATGTAGATACGGGGGCTGCCTTTCGTGGGCGGATTACGGTGTATGACATCGACACGCGAGCGTATTGGCAGAGCGACCCTGTATATAGCTTATACCCAGAGGAAAAGGGTAGGAATGTGTAAAGAAAAAAATGTGATAACGATATGAAAAAGATACGGCAATTAGCGTTTGTAATAGCGGGGCTGGTCAGTGGAGTGGCACTGGGGCAAGGCAGGCAGATTACGCTGGAGGACATCTACGGGCGAGGGACTTTCTACACCGAGCGGATGCAGGACATACAAGTGCAGCACAAGGCACCGACCTACACTGTGCTGGAGTACGAAGGGCAAGTGCCTATGATTAACCTTTATGACTTTGCCACAGGAAAGCAGCTCAAGACACTTTTTACGGGGATCCTCAACCTGAGTGATTACCAATTTGATGCGGCAGAGGAGCAGTTACTCATCGGGGCGAATAGCAAGGCTATTTACAGGCGGTCGGCAGTGGCGGATTACTACGTGCTGAACTTGCAGACTAATAAGATTGAAAAGGTGAGTAACCACAAGATCAGCAGTCCGTTGTTCTCGCCTGACGGGAAGAAGATAGCTTATTCGTATGAGAATAACTTGTATATCTATGATATAGCGGCTAAAACGGAGCAGCAGATTACCCACGATGGGGCGAAGAACTGCATTATCAACGGGACAGCTGACTGGGTGTACGAGGAGGAGTTTGGCATTGTGAGGCTTTTTGAGTGGAATGCTGACGGGACGGCATTGGCGTTTGTGCGTTTCGATGAGACGAAGGTGCCTGAATTCTCTATGGATGTGTACGGCAAGGGGCTGTACCCTACCCAGCAGACTTTTAAATATCCTAAGGCTGGCGAGACCAACTCGGAGGTGAGCGTATGGGTGTATAGCTTAGAGACTGATAAAGCGGATAAGATCGCTGTTGAGGCATATTACGTGCCGCGCATCGCTTGGACACACGACCCTAAGCGGCTTGCAGTGCAGACGCTTAACCGCCTACAAAATGATTTTAAGGTGGTGGTTGTGGGGTTGCAACACGATAAAACACAGCAGGTTATTTATCAAGAACAGAGCAAAACTTATGTGGAAGTGCCTGAAACCTTTACCTTCTTAAAGGACAATAGCTTTGTGATTTCGTCAGAGAAGGACGGCTATAACCACTTGTACCACTATGCATTCAATGGGAAATTGAAAAAACAGCTTACAGTGGGCAAGTGGGAGGTTACTGACTGCTATGGTGTAGACGAGGCAAAAGGTGTGGTGTACTACCAATCAACGGAGAATGGCAGTATCAACCGAGGGGTGTATGCCGTAGACCTTAAAGGCAAGCACAAGCGCGCACTCTCGGCAGAGGCAGGCACCAATGCGGCAACTTTCAGTGGTGACTACAGCTTGTACGTGCATAGCTTCTCAGATGCACAGACCCCGCCGCGCTATACGCTCAACAGCAGTAGGGATGGGAAGGCGCAACGCACCATCATCAATAATGAAAACCTCACAAACAGATTGAAAGACTTTGCGCTACCTACAAAGGAGTTCTTTGAAATGCAGCTGAGCGGCAACCTGTGCGACGCTTATTTGCTTAAACCGAAGGATTTTGACCCTAAGAAAAAGTACCCTTTGTTGATGTATCAATACTCAGGACCAGGCTCGCAAGAGGTGGCAAATAAGTGGTGGGGCAGTAATGATTACTGGCACGCAATGCTCACTGAGAAAGGTTATTTGGTGCTTTGTGTAGACGGACGCGGTACGGGCTTTAAGGGGGCAGACTTTAAGAAGTGCACTTATAAGCAGCTCGGCAAATACGAAGTGGAAGACCAGACTGCCGCTGCACAGCAGATGGCAAAACGTCCTTATGTGGACAGCAGCCGCATAGGGATATGGGGGTGGAGCTTCGGCGGATTTATGTCGAGCAACTGTCTCTTCCAGAGCGGCAAAGTGTTTAAGACTGCCATAGCGGTGGCACCTGTAACTAACTGGCGTTTTTATGACACAGTGTATACGGAGCGGTTTATGCGCACTCCGCAAGAGAACCCAGAGGGGTATGACAGCAATTCACCAATTACACACGCTGCGAAGCTCAGTGGTAGTTATTTGCTCATACACGGCACTGCTGATGACAACGTACACGTGCAGAATGCAATGGTGCTCATCAACAGCCTCGTAGGGCAGAACAAGCACTTCGATTGGCTCATCTATCCCGATCGCAACCACGGTATCTACGGTGGGGCAACGCGTTTGCAGCTCTTCGGGAAGATGACCGAGTTTATATTGAATAAGTTGTAATGTTCGAGCGAGATTATATCAAAAAGCAAGTAGATAAGTTTTTCTACGAGTTGGCTTTACTCTTGCAACGCGAGCACCCTAAGGAGGAACGCCTGCGCGAGATAGACGCCCTTGGAGTGCGCTACACAGGTGACTCATTAGAGTATTGGCAGCGGCAAAGTGCTGAGGCACTCATAGGGCAACTCGATATAGAACACTTGCAGATGGTTGCCGAGATGCTTTATCAAACCTACGCCCTCTCAGGCAATGCTGTCCAGCAGCAGAAAATGAGGCTACTCTATGAGTATATACAGCAAGCGACAGGCGTCTTCTCGTGGGAGCTGAACCGCAGGATACAGCAGCTGTCGGACTAAGGGTTTCGCAAGGGAGTGGCGAGTGCTGGGAAAAGCTATTTTAGCAAACTTTATGCACAGGGCTGTTGTTATGTCAGTTTTTTATTGTACCTTTGTCTTTTGTAAAAGGGGTGTTTTCCACTATTACCGATGAATTATGACGAATCATATTTGGCGTAACATACACTTAACGATTGCTTTGGTAGCAGGGTTGCTCATTTTATTAGCAGCGGTTACAGGGGGGATACTCGCCTTTGAGTCGGCGTATAACCAGAGTTTGCCCTATAAGAGTCATCAGTTTGCGGAAGTGAACTTGAGGCAGACCCTTAGTGCGGTGAAAGCAAAGTACCCCGAGGTGCTCAAGCTCAGCATTGACAAGAACCACTTTGTGAAGGTAGAGACTGCCGATGGTGAAGCGTTCTATATCCACCCTAAGACAGCAGAGAAAATAAAAGGGCAGTACAAGCGTTCGGAGGTGTTCCAGTTCACCAAAAACCTGCATCGCTCACTGTTTATTGGCAAAACGGGTAGGGTGATTATGGCAGTAGTGGCGCTATTGCTCAGTTGGGTAGCCCTCTCGGGAATTTTCTTGATTGTACGAAGGCAAAATGGCTGGCGCAACTTCTTTCGGAAGGTAGTCAAAGAAGACTTCTTTGCTTACTTCCATACGGTTATTGGGCGATGGGCGCTTATCCCAATTATTATCATTAGCCTTACGGGGGTGTATATGGGCTTAGAAACTCTTAAAGTAATCCCTAAGTTTAAGGCAAAGGAGCCCTATGACCTCAGCGCTTTGCAGGAGTCGCCTCAGCAAGATATCAGCACTTTTGCTGTGTTTGACATTCCCTTATCGGAGGTAGTGAAGGTAGACTATCCTGCTTTTGACGACCCAGAAGAGGTGTACAAGGTAGAGCTCACTGATGGTCAGCTGGTAGTGAATCAATTCACTGGGGAGGTGATCAGCACGCAGCCGAGTGTGCTCAAATGGCTTTCGAGTACTGTGAAGGTACTGCATATCGGCAAGGGGACTGTAGTGTGGGCAAGTGTTCTGCTGCTGACGTGTATAGCTATTTTGTTCTTTTTGTACTCGGGTTTTGCTATCACCTTAAGACGCAAAAAGGCAAATGTACGCAACCCGTTTAAAAAAGACAGTTGCCCGTATATCATTTTAGTAGGAACCGAGGAAGGAGCGACACTGCGCTTTGCTAACGCGCTCCACAGGGCGCTATTGCAGCAGGGTAAGAAGTCGTTTTTGGCGGAGATGAACAGCTTTAGCACTTATGCTAAGATGCAGCACCTGGTGGTGCTCACGTCTACCTATGGTGATGGCAATGCACCTGCCAGTGCGGAGGATTTTGAAGCACTGTGGCAAGCAAACCCTATAGACAAGCCGTTTGACTATGCTGTGGTGGGCTTTGGCTCGCTGGCATATCCCAGCTTCTGCCAATACGCCCGTGATGTGCAGGCAATGCTCTCTACTTCTGGACAAGGAAGGGAAGCAACCCCTTTGCAGACGATACACAACCAATCTTATGAGGCTTTTACCACTTGGGTGAATGCGTGGGCGGCAGTACAGGGCTTGACATTGCATTTAGAGCCTCTCAGAGAAGATAAGAAACGCGAGCTGCACGCTTTTGAGGTGATAGAGAAGACGCCTATAGACCCCAACGATACTTTTTTAGTGCGCTTGCAGCCTGAGAAAGCACTTGAATTTGAGTCGGGCGACCTGTTGAGTATTACCCCTGCGAGCAACCCTCACGAGCGCTTGTATTCCATAGGAAAGATGAGTGATGGCAGCCTTTTGCTCAGTGTAAAACGCCACGAGCAGGGAGTTGTTTCCAATCAGTTAAATGCCCTCAATGCAGGCGATAGGGTAGAGGCAGGCTTGGTCAATAACACCGACTTTCATTTTGCGAAGAAAGCACCAGAACTCATCTGTATTGCCACAGGGACGGGTATTGCACCTTTCTTGGGAATGCTTGCTGAGAATGAGCGCAAGGTGCCTATAACTCTTTTCTGGGGAGGTAGAACAGCCGCTGCCTTTGCACTGTACCAACCTTTTATCAATGAGGCACTTAAGGAAGAGAAGCTCAAAGCGCTGCATACGGCCTTCTCCCGCGAAGGCGCCCAACAGCACATCTACGCAGTAGTGGAGCGTGAGGCAGCAATGGTAGCCGATGCTTTAGCCCGTGGTGCAGTGGTGTACATCTGTGGGTCGGTGGCGATGCAGAAAGATGTCACTGAAACTTTGGACGCCCTGTGTAGGGCAAGGCTACAAAAACCATTGAGTGATTTTCAGAATAACAAGCAGATAAAGCTCGATTGTTATTAAAGATATAAAATGATGATTATGAATATACACCATAATTTACTTGGCGTAAAGCCATCAACTGCGGTAGCAGAGGCACGCGAACTGTTGGCACGCTATGCGGTTTCTTCTTTGCCTATAAGTGAGGAAGGGCAGTTTGTTGGGATGCTTTCGGCGGAGGTACTTAGTGAGGCGCCTGCCCAAGCACTGCTATCGGATTACACAGACGACTTAGAGTGCTATTTCGTACGTGAGAGCTTGCAATGGGACAAGGTGCTGGAGCTCTTCGCTCCTTATGATACGAATATCGTGCCTGTACTTGATGAGCAACATAATTACATCGGTTATTATCATTTGCCAGACTTTGCCCAAGAGCTAATGGATACGCCTTTTATGAAGGAAAAGGGACAATTTTTACTTTTGCAGAAATCGGCTGAGAGCTACTCGTTTAGTGAGATATCCCAGATTGTAGAAAGCCATAGCGGCAAGCTGCTCGGACTGTTTATCTCAGAGGCTACTGAGGAGGGCGATGTGCACATCACCCTTAAGGTGATTAGTGATCATATAAGTGCTATTTTGCAATCGTTTAGGCGTTATGGCTATGGTATTTTGCTCGAAAAAGAAGATGATCTCTATTGGCAAAATCTGAAGGATACTTCTGCCTATTTTGAGAGATATTTAAGTGTTTAAGGCGATGAAAATAGCTATTTACATACGGCAGTATTCCGAAGAGAATGAGGCTATTTTGGCAGAGTTGTTCAATTATTTTACTTCTACGGACGATATTTTCATCGAAGAGACGGTTTTTAAGAAGCTCTCGGAGCGCTCTTCGCGCTTTGACAGTGCGCAGACTTTTGCGGAGTTTGCCGACCTGAACCCCTCATTCGATGTGATGCTCACTATTGGTGGCGACGGTACGCTGCTGAAGGCTATTACTTACATTCGGCACTTGAATATTCCTGTCTTAGGGATTAACTCGGGACGCTTAGGCTTCTTGGCGATGGCGCAAAAGGAGCACCTTAAGGAGGTGATGACTGAGCTACGCGAGAAGACCTATAAGGTGATTGAACGCACAGTGATTGAAGCGGTGCTCAGCGAAACGGGAGCACCTGTTGATGAAATTAACTTTGCACTGAATGAGATTACCGTCAGTCGCAAGAATACCGCTTCGATGATCACCATAGATACGTACCTGAACGATGACTTTTTGAGCTCTTACTGGTCGGATGGGCTTATTGTGGCTACCCCTACGGGATCGACGGGCTATTCGCTCAGCTGTGGAGGACCTGTGATAATGCCTGCTGCAAAAAACTTAGTGCTGACGCCTATCGCACCGCACAACCTCAATGCGCGTCCTTTGATAATACCCGACGATACGGAGATAAGGCTTACGGTGGAAGGGCGTGAGAAGAAGTACCTCCTCTCAATAGACTCGAATATGATTTCACTCTCAAAGAAGAAGTCTGTGACAATTCGTAAGGCGAACTTCACCGTAAAGATGATACGCTTAGAGGGAGATAGCTTTATAAAAACCCTTCGCAATAAACTGCTGTGGGGGGAAGACAAACGCAATAAATAACAATGGAAGGATATATTTTTGATTTAGATGGTGTGTTGGTTGACACAGCCAAACACCATTACGAGGCTTGGAAAGCCATCGCTCGAGAGCTTGGTTTAGATCTTACCCCAGCGCATAATGAGGCGCTGAAAGGTATTGGGCGAGAGGATTCGCTCAAGAGGATATTAGAATGGGCGGGTAAGGACTGTTCACCAGAGGCATTTCAGGAGTTGGCGCTACGCAAGAACGCGTTTTTTTTGGAGCAAGTACGCCATATCGACGCTAGCGAGCTGCTACCTGGGGTGAAGGAGTTCTTAGAGGCGCTAAAAGCGAAAGGTAAGAAGATCGCATTGGGCTCAGCCAGCAGAAATGCGCGTATGGTACTGGAAAGGACGGGTATCGTCAGTTTTTTTGACACAATTGTCGATGGCACTATGGTGAGCAAAGCCAAGCCGAACCCAGAGGTCTTTTTGAAGGCTGCTGAGGGGTTGGAGCTTCCGTCGTCGGTTTGTTGTGTGTTCGAAGATGCTTCGGCGGGCATTCAGGCGGCAAAGAGTGCTGGGATGATGGCTATAGGCATAGGCAGTAAGGAGGTACTTCCGCAAGCAGATAGGTGGCTTACGGGTTTTGTGCCACTGCCAGAGGAACTGTTTTTGTGATTGAGGGAAAACTTTGTATCTTTGCGGCGAATTTAAAAAGAGCGAATTATGTCAGTAAATACAGAATCACTGAGTAAGATACCTGAGACAATGCTCATTACGCTGTGGGCAAAGGCTACTGAAACGGGTAAGCCTTCGCCGCTGTTGCGTGACGAGAAGGCTGTGGAAATTATAGGGCATATCAACTACGACTTTTCGAAGTTCAAGAAGGTGGTAATGTCGCAAATAGGGGTATGTATACGCGCTAGCTTGATTGATAATGAGACGAGTGGCTTCATTGCACAACATCCTGATGCGGTAGTGATACAGCTGGGGGCAGGCTTGGATGCACGCTATGAGCGCTTGGGATGCCCAGATATTACACATTGGTATGAGTTGGATTTACCTGAGTCGATAGCGCTGCGCAGACAGTTTTTTACCGAAAGCCCTAAGCATACGTTTTTGGAGCTGTCGCTATTTGATTATCAATGGATTGAAATTGTAAAAGCACATCAGAAACCTGTGCTTATCATTGTTGAGGGAGTGCTGATGTATTTCAGTAGAGAAGAAGTACGAGTATTTTTTGATAAGTTATGTGCTGAATTTAAGGAGGCTACGGTGCTATTTGATATGTTAGCTCCTATGCTTGTAAATAAAGCGAGTAAACACGATGCTTTGCGTACAATGGATGGAGGAGCCCCTGCGGAGTTCAAATGGAGTGAGAAACACACGCGTGATATGGAGCAGTGGAACCCGAAGATACACCTTGACAAAGAGTACTTTATGAGTGATTATGACCAAAAGCGCTTTCCACTAATAGCGCGTTTGATGTATAAAATTCCTTATTGTTATAAATATTTAAATCAGCGTATCGTTAGGATAGGCATTCATTAACTCTTTTAGGAGGCTGATAGATAGGCGTTAAGGTTCTTTTGCAAGATTTTTACAAGAAGAGTTTCCTAATAATTGAGATGAAAGATATACCTTTGCCCCACTAAGTAACATTCGTAACCGATGGAAGAAAATACAACGCAAGAAGCACCATCACAGGGTGATAAGATTATCAAAGTAACGGGGATGTACCAAGATTGGTTCCTCGACTATGCCTCGTATGTGATTTTGGAGCGCGCCGTACCAGCGATTGAGGACGGCTTTAAGCCCGTACAACGCCGCATTATGCACGCCTTAAAAGAGCTAGACGATGGGCGCTACAACAAGGTGGCGAACGTGGTGGGACATACGATGCAGTACCACCCGCACGGCGATGCGAGTATTGGCGATGCCATCGTGCAGTTGGGGCAAAAGGAGCTGCTGATCGATACGCAGGGAAACTGGGGGAATATCCTCACCGGTGATGATGCTGCGGCACCGCGCTACATCGAGGCGCGGCTCTCGAAGTTTGCCTTGGATGTGGTCTACAGCCCCAAGGTTACTGAGTGGCAGGCAAGCTACGACGGGCGCAAGAAAGAGCCAATACACTTACCTGTGAAGTTCCCTTTGCTGTTGGCTCAAGGTACGGAGGGGATTGCCGTGGGGCTTTCAACCAAGATATTGCCACACAACTTTGTGGAGCTGATCGATGCTTCTATTGCCTATCTCAAAGGGAAACCTTTTGAGCTCTATCCCGATTTCCCAACAGGGGGCATTATGGACGTAAGTGCTTATAACGATGGGGCGCGCGGCGGGCGTGTGCGTGTGCGGGCGAAGATTACCCAAGTGGATAAGGCGACGCTCTGCATTACGGAAATCCCGTTTTCCACCACTACGGATAAGCTGCAAGAGAATATCGTAAAGGCAAGCGAGAAAGGCAAAATCAAGATAAAGAAGGTAGAGGACAATACGGCTAAGGACGTGGCGATAATGGTGCACTTGCCCAATGGCATCTCACCCGATAAGACGATTGATGCGCTCTATGCCTTTACCGATTGTGAGATTTCTATATCGCCGATTGGCTGCGTGATTGAGGACAATAAGCCGCATTTCTTGGGCGTCTCGGAGATGCTGCGCCGCAGTACCGATAGTACGGTTGAGATCCTCAAAGAGGAGTTGGAGGTAGCCCTGAAAGAATTGGAAACCCAGTGGCACTTGGCATCGTTAGAGAAGATATTCATCCGCGAGGAGATGTATATTGACTTTAAGAATTACTCCGACCGAGAGAGCCTCTATCAATACCTCTACAAGCGTTTTGAACCTTTTAAGAAAGACCTCTTGCGCGCAATCGTAGATGATGACCTCCAACGGCTCACGCAGATACCGATGATACGCATTACGCGCTTCGACTCCTTCAAAGCAGATGAGAATATTGCGAAGATCGAGGCGGATATTGAGGAGGTAAAGAACCACCTCGCACACCTTGTGGACTATGCTATTGCTCACTTCGAACGACTGAAAAAGACTTATGCTAAAGGTAAGGAACGCCGCACGGAGATCCGTACCTTTGACACCATTGAGGCTACCAAAGTGGTGGTGCGCAATATGAAGCTATACGTAAACCGCGAAGAGGGCTTTGTGGGTACAGGCTTAAAGAAGGATGAATACATAGGTGACTGCAGTGATATTGACGATGTGATTGTATTCACCGAGAGCGGTGCGATGTACGTGGCGAAGGTCAGCGAGAAGCAATACTTTGAGAAAGGCATTATCCACGCAGCAGTATTCAAGAGGGATGACAAGCGCACGATCTACAATATGATTTACAAGGACGGCACTACGGGCTTCTCGTATATCAAGCGATTTAACGTTACGGGCATTACGCGCGATAAGCAGTACAGCCTTATCCCAGCACATAAGGATTCGCGGGTGCTGTACTTTACGGCTAATCCGAATGGAGAGGCTGAGGTGGTAACGGTCAATCTGCGGCAGGCAGGCAGTATCCGCAAGCTCAAATGGGATATTGACTTTGCCGATACGCTCATCAAAGGGCGTGCAGTGAAGGGCAACTTGGTATCGAAGTTTGCTATCAAGCGCATAGAGCTCAAGGAGAAGGGTGTTTCCACACTCAAGCCGCGCAAGATATGGTTTGACGATATTGTCAAGAGGCTCAATACCGACGAACGCGGTAGGCTTTTGGGAGCTTTCAAAGGCGACGACCGTATGCTGCTTATCACCAAAGAAGGGCAACTAAAGACCATCATCCCTGAGCTGAGTTTGCACTTTGAGAATAATATCCTTGTAATGGAGAAATGGGTACCTGAGAAGCCTATTTCGGTGATCTACTACGATGGGGAGAAGGAGCGTGTGTTTGTGAAGCGCTTTGTGGTGGAGAATGAAAACCGCGAGGAGACGATCATCAGTGAGCACCCTAAGTCGCAGTTGTTGTTTGTCTCTACCGAGTGGCGACCTATGGCACAAGTGGTTTTCACCAAAGAAAAGGGCAAGGACAAAGAGCCGCTAACAGTCAATCTTGAGGAGTTTATTGCAGTGAAAGGTATTAAGGCATTAGGCAATCAGCTTACCACTGACAAGGTGAAGGAAGTAAAGCACTTAGAGCCGCTGCCTTATGAAGAGCCTGTAGAGGAGGAGCTTCCTGTTGAGGCATTTGGAGATGAGGAGATGACCACCCCTGAAGAGCCTACTACGGATGGCACGCAAACAGAGCTGACCTTTGGTGAAGAGTAGTAGAGGAGAGGCGATACCAAAATTTATGAGAAACTATACATTCTTTTTAATCAGCTTATTAACATTGGGACTTTGGGCACAGCAGCCTAAAGACTCAGTGCTGGCGTTACTGAACAAGACCATAGCACAATCGCCTGAGTATATACAGCAAAAGGAGCGCAAGATAGCTGCTCTTAAGCTGCAATTGCGCAAAGCCAGCACTCAAGAGGCGCACTATAGGCTCAACAAAGCTTTATATGAAGAGTACTACAAGTTTAAAGCTGACTCAGCGGTGGCGTATCTCATTAGGAATAGACAGATAGCGCAGCAGTTGGGAGATACAGCACGACAGGATGAGGTGCACATACTTCTCTCGCGGCTTTACTCGATGAAAGGGATGTACGTCGAATCATTGGAGTTGCTCAAAAGTACTAAGAAACAACGTCTCTCACGCGAGGCACTCTGTGACTACTATGATTCTTATTATGCTTTTTATAGTCATTACGGACAAAGTGCGAATAACACTCACTACTTTACCATCTCTAATTACTACCGCGACTCGTTGCTTACCTACTTGGATAGCCAGTCGCTGCCATATAAGATCGATAGTAGCATTAAAGCCTTTTATGATGGGAAAAGTGAGGCAGAACAAAGGTTCCTTTCGCTACTGAAAGAAACTCCCGATAGCGACCCTAAGCGTGCTATCATCGCTTACTTCTTAGGACTTATCAACAAGGATAAAGGCAATGCCGACTTACAGGAGTATTACTTTGCTGTCTCTGCTATTGCCGACATACGCAACACGAATAAAGACAACGCCTCGCTGCAAAGTCTCGCGCTGACCTATTATGAGAAGGGCGATATTGACAAGGCTTACCGCTTTATCCAAATGGCTATTGACGATGCTGTTTTCTGCAATGTGCGCCACAGAGCCGAAGAAGGAGCCTCGTTCTACACGATTATCAATGCGGCTTATCAGCAGAAGGAAATGCACCAAAAGCGGGTGTTGCAGGGCTATCTACTCCTTATCAGCGTGCTATCGCTGGCGCTGATCGTTGCACTGTTATTCGTATTCAAGCAAGTAAAACGGCTTACCAAAGCACGTCGTGAGCTGAGTTATAGCAACGAACAGCTGGCAGTATTAAACAGCGAACTCTCGCAGATGAATCACGACTTGCAGGAAGCAAACTTGATTAAGGAGGAATACATTGCGCACTTCTTCAACCTGTGTTCGGCTTATATTGATAAGATAGAGAACTACCGCAAGCTCCTTTACAAAAAAGCTGCTAAAAAGCAGTATGAAGATATCACAAAGCTACTGAAATCCAACACCATAGTAGAGGAAGAACTCGAGGCACTGTACAAGAATTTCGATACGATCTTCCTAAATATTTATCCGCACTTTGTGGAGCGTTTCAACGCCCTACTCCTTGACGAGGAACAGATACACCCTAAGAAGGGGGAACTGCTCAACACCGAGCTGCGCATCTTCGCGCTCATACGTCTGGGGATCACTGATAGCAACAAGATAGCCGAATTCTTGCGCTACTCGTTGCGAACCGTCTACAACTACCGCACCAAGGTGCGCAATAAAGCCAAGGGTGAGCGTGATGCCTTTGAGGAGGAAGTAAAGAAGATCAGAGCTTGAGGGCTAGTATATAAAAACACACAAGTAGTTTGCATCTCTTTAACAACTAAAACAAGCGCTTATTAACTATATTATCCAGTTCCGTAAACATCTTTCTGGCACTTTACTTACGAAAATGAAGTACTTTTTTTAGGGGATAAAAATTCATATAATATTAACATTCAGCGTAGTATATTTTCTGAATAGTACTTTTACACTCCTTAACGCAATGGTGGTGCAATTTCGCTTTATCTTTGCATCGTGAAGAAACGAAAGTGTTTCTATGGTAAATAAATTAAAAAACTGTTAAACTTTATTGTGATTTTATGAAAGTATGTAAGGAACAAATTGTGATGGTATGTGCCTTATTCCTAGCTTTTATTGGTTTTGCCCAAGGGCAGAACTTTCAGCAGGTAAAAGGCTCGGTTACCGATGCACAGGGGGCACCGCTACCAGGTGTTTCGGTGCTACTAAAGGGTACTACTAAGGGAGTTGCTACGGATTTTGATGGTAACTTTTCTTTGAATGATGTGCCTCGTGGTGGGATGCTTGAGTTCTCATCGGTGGGGTATAAGACGGTGGATGTAAAGGTGACTTCAGCCACTGTGCGGGTAAAGCTTCAAGAAGCTACTCAAGACCTCGATGAGGTAGTGCTCGTGGGCTATGGCACTCAGAAGAAAGGCGACGTTACTACGGCTATCACTGCGGTGAAGACCAAGGACCTCGACCAGCGCCCCGTTACCTCAGCGGCACAGGCAATACAAGGGCGTGCAGCGGGGATCCAAGTGGTGCAGCCCAGTGGGGCACCAGGGGCGGGCTTAGCGGTGCGTATCCGTGGGAATACTTCTATCAGCGCATCGAACGACCCGCTTTATGTAGTCGATGGGGTGCCTGTGCAGGATATCAGTGGTATTGCCCCTACCGATATCGAAAATATGCAGGTGCTTAAGGATGCTTCTTCAGCAGCGATCTACGGTTCGCGAGCTGCCAACGGGGTGGTGCTGATCACTACTAAGCAAGGGCGCCGCAATGAGCCTAAGGTATCGGTGAGCACCTATATAGGGATGTCGCAGATTGCCAAGAAGATCAACTCGCTCAATACGGAGCAGTACCGCGAGCTGATGAAGGACAACGGTGCTGTTGCAGAATCGAACTTGGCAGGGCTTACTGACCAGACTGACTGGTATAAGGAAACTTTCCGCACCAGCTTTAACCGCAATGAGCAGATATCGGTATCGAATGCCTCTGAAAATACGAAGTATTACCTCTCAGCAGGGCATACGAAGGACGATGGAATCGTTCGCAGTTCGTTCTTTGAGCGTTACAATGTGCGCTTGAACTTAGAGGCTAAGATGCGCAAGTGGCTTACCTTTGAAACGAACTTATCTTATGCTGACTATTCCTCGAACAACATTATCACTGGGAATGGTGCCAACCGTGCGGGGGTGGTGCTCTCGGTGATTAATACGCCTCGATATGCGCCTATTTGGAGTAGCAAAGCAGGAGAGGAAGGGCAGTATTACAATGACTTTAAAGGGGTGAATATTACGCATCCTGTAGAAAATATCTCGCGCAAGGCAGAAGATCTCTCAAAGAATAATCGATTTGTGGGGAGTGGCTCGGCAATCATTCAGCTGTTGGAAGGCTTAAAGTATAAATCGACCTTTGCGATAGACCGCCTTACACATCACGAGACAAATTGGCTCGACCCTAAGCTCACCTCTTATGGTCGCCAGCAACACGGTACGGCTGCGGATATCAGAGATACACATACCTTGCTTACCTTTGATAATATCCTGACGTATGATAAAACACTTGGCAAGCATAACCTTTCGCTCTTGGCGGGTACTTCATACACCGATTACAAAATGGACGAGAACAAAATGTATGCTTCTCATTTTCTCAATGCAGATATTAGAACGCTCAATGCAGGCAATAAGATAGACCCTAAGGGTAGCTTTACGCAGGCACAAGAGTGGGCGATGATGTCGTATTTGGCACGTGTGTCGTACAACTATGATAGTCGCTATTTGCTTACAGCTAACTTCCGTGCGGATGGTTCTTCTAAGTTAGCCCCAGGGAAGCGTTGGGGATACTTTCCTTCGGTATCAGCAGGATGGCGTATCTCACAAGAGGAATTCTTAAAGGATGTTGATTGGCTTAGTGAACTCAAGCTCCGTGGAGGTTGGGGGCAGACGGGTAACCAAGCAGGGATTTCCTCCTATGCCTACCTGCAGCGCTATAGTATTACGCGCCAGAACTGGTGGGAATCAGGCAAGGGAGATGCTATGATAACATTGGCGCCTAATTCCTTCTCTAATCCGAACCTTACGTGGGAGACTACTACACAGACGAACTTCGGTATAGATTTGGGGTTGTTCCAGAACAGATTGAATTTAGCCGTTGATGCTTATCTTAAAAAAACGACAGACCTACTTTTAGAAGTTGACCTCCCTGCGACATCCCCTATTAGGAAGATTTACCGCAACGAAGGGGAAATGACCAATAAAGGGCTTGAGGTTAATATTGATAGCCGTAACCTTACAGGCGAGTTTACTTGGAATACTAATTTCAACATCTCGTTTAACAAGAATGAGCTCACTAAGCTTACGCTCCAAAAAATCTATGATGGGGCGCTGATCAACAATGTGACCTCTGAAAATGTGGTACGCCTTACCGAAGGACAACCATTGGGTAAGTTCTGGGGCTTGATAAGTGATGGAGTAGACCCTCAGACAGGGGATATCAAATACCGCGACCTAAACGGCGACGGCAAGATTAACTCATCAGACAAGACCTACATTGGTGATCCGAACCCTGATTTCACCTTTGGCTTTACCAATGATTTCAGTTATAAGAACTTTACCCTAAGCGTATTCTTCCAAGGTTCGTATGGCAATGATATTTACAACGCTTCACGTATTGAGACCGAAGGGATGTACGACGGTAAGAATCAATCAATTGATGTGCTAAACCGTTGGCGTAAGGCAGGCGATGTGACTGATATACCACGCGCCGTTCGTGGTACAGATAACATCAAAGCCTCTTCTCGTTGGGTGGAGGACGGATCGTATGTGAGGCTCAAAACCTTGACACTTGCCTACAGTGTTCCTACTGACGCACTCCAGAAGTATGGAATACACAAGGTACAGCCTTACTTTACCGCTCAAAACCTATGGACACTTACTTCCTATAAAGGTTTTGACCCAGAAGTAAATGAAAATCTATCAGGGTCATTCCTTGGTATCGACTATGGAACTTACCCTCAAACAAAAACTTTTATATTTGGCTTGAATATAGAGTTCTAATATGAAATATTTTTTATAACTTTGCAAATTGAAAATCGATATGAAAAGATTCATATACATATCAACAATACTTATAAGTCTGACTGCGTGTAGTTTAGATAAAGATCCTATCTCTGAATTTAACGAAAAGAATATGCAGAATAGTGGTTCATCTACAAAGATAGACACCAAGGAACAGATGAAATCCCAATACGAAGCTATCTATACCTTTATGAGAGGTGCTGGGCAAGAGTTTTGGATGCTCGACTATATGGTAAATACGGAAACACGTTCGGATAATGCTTACGCAGGTGCTGCCGATGTCGAGCTTACACAAGTAGAGCAATGCAACCCTGACCCCATCAACAAGAATATCACACGCGATTGGCCTAAATATCTCGAAGGCGTGACTATTGCCGACCGTGTGATATCAAATATTGACAAAGTGCCCGATGGTTCGCTTACTCAGGCTGAACGCCGTCAGTGGAAAGCCGAAGCGCGTATACTTAAGGCGTGGATGCTTTTTGATATGGTGCGATTTTGGGGAGGTTTGCCACTGCCACCTGAGGATCTTCCTGAGATTACCTCAGAAAACATTGAAGATCTTTACCAGCGTTTCTATGTGGAGAGAAGTTCAGTAGAAGATGTTTACAAGCTAATCATCAGTAACTTAGAAGAAGCTGTTGCAGATGCCCCACAAGTGCAATCGGGAAATAAATTTATACTTTCGAAAGCTGTGGCACAATCTTTGCTAGCAAAAGTATACGCCGAGAAGCCTATGCGCGATTACAATAAGACAATTCAATATTGTAACGACGTTATAAACTCAGGGTTTACCTTAGTTGCCGACTATCGTGATCTCTTTGCAGTGAACGATACCAAGTCTGACGCTAAGCTAAGAAACTCTACAGAATCAATTTTCGAGATTACCTATTCGACAGGTGGACGAAACTGGTTAGCGGGGCTTTTTGGTATTGATTTAATCAACAGTAATAGCCGAAATAACTGGAGAAAGTGGTGTACACCTTCTCGTGATTTAGCAGCGGCATTTGATGCTGAGGGCGATGCTATCCGTAAAGAAGCCTCAATTGTATATGACCCTGTTTCGTGGTCGTTTTACTACCCGTCGGATAAATATGCCTTCCTTTACAAAATCCGTTCAGGAGCCAATAGCGTGATTAAGCTACGCTTAGCTGATATTCTCCTGTTGAAGGCAGAAGCTCACGCAGCCTTAGGTCAAGTGCAAGAAGCAGCGACACTAGTTAACCAAGTGCGCACTCGGGTAAAACTCGCACCGATAGCAACTACGCTTTCACAAGAGGCTATGAAAGAAGCCGTGCTGAAAGAACGACGCCTCGAGCTTGCCTTTGAAGGACACCGTTGGTTTGATTTGGTACGTAATGATGCCGCTATTTCAACAATGAACACACTTAATAACCGCGATAGTAGCCGTCTTAAGCAGATGTATCCGCTTAACGAGCAAACCATCCTCTATCCTGTGCCACAGGTAGAACGAAATAAGAATATCAAACTTACTCAAAACCCAGGTTATTAAGGATTATGACACGAATATTTTCATCTTTTCTAATAGTAGGTTTGTTTTGGGCAGCTGCTCTGTCTTGCACTGCCCAAAGACAAACCGAATACAAGACTGTTAAAATCCTCACCACTACTGGCGATCGCAGTCAGGAGCTCGTCGAGTCCACAGCAGGGCTATTACCTGCCGCATCTTACGACCGTGCTTCTATCGTCATTTCACCTTCACAACGGTATCAGACTGTTTATGGTTTTGGGGCAGCACTCACAGGCTCAACTTGCTACAACTTAATGCAGATGACTCCCGAAAATCGCAGAGCTTTCCTTACCCAAACTTTCTCTCCATCGCAAGGGCTGGGAAGTAGCTATGTGCGCATCTCCATTGGTTGCTCGGATTTTTCACTTAGCGAATACACACTTTGCGATAAAGAAGGCATTGAGAACTTTGCCCTTACCGACGAAGAGAAGAATTACATCATTCCCATACTTAAAGAGGTGTTAACTATCAATCCACAGTTGAAAATCATAGGTTCGCCGTGGACAGCTCCCCGTTGGATGAAGGTGAACTCACTTTCCGACCTTACAACTCATAATCAATGGACAAGTGGGCAGCTTAACCCCAAGTTTTACTCCGATTACGCTGAATATTTTGCAAAATGGATTGAAGCAATGCGCGATAATGGCATCGCGATCACAGCTTTGACTATCCAAAACGAACCGCTCAACCGCGGGAACTCAGCTTCGATGTATATGGGTTGGGAAGAGCAGCGCGATTTCATAAAGCAAGCCCTCGGCAAAACCCTTCAGCAGCACAATTTGGCAACTAAGGTGTATTTGTTCGACCATAATTACAATTATGACGGGATTGAAAGCCAGAAAAATTACCCAACACGCATATTGGAGGACGCTGAGGCTGCTAAATACGTTGCGGGTTCGGCATTTCACAATTACGGAGGTAGCGCAGACGAGATTACACGCGTGAAAAACGCATTTCCCGATAAGGAAGTCATCTTTACAGAAACCTCGATCGGAACTTGGAATGATGGCAGAAACCTCTCACGCCGATTGACCGAAGATATGGAGGAATTAGGCTTGCGTACGTTGCAAAATGGATGTAGTGCGGTGCTGGTATGGAACCTGATGCTCGACGAGAAAGGAGCTCCGAACCGCGAAGGTGGCTGCAAAACCTGCTTTGGCGCGGTTGATATTGCCTCAAATGGTTATACACAGATCACGCGCAACTCTCATTACTTCGTTATCGGGCATCTTTCGGCGGTGATAAAGCCTGAGGCTGTGCGCATCGGTGTGAAGTACCAAAATATGCCGACTGTACAGTGTTTAGCTTTTGAAAACCCCGACAAATCAATAGGTGTGGTGCTCATCAACAAGGAAAAAGAGTCGCATACACTTACTTTGCAGGTCGGAAATAGCAAAACTACGCAAACGATACCCGCTAACGCAGTCGTATCTTTGTTGATACGGTAGCGTAAAGCAAGTAAAACATCTTCAACTTTACAAAAATCATAGAATACATTCATACGACAGCTGTTAACTTACCATAAATAACAATTCCCGATAAGTTAACAGCTGTTATTTTATGAAAAATTGTAAGAAAATACAAGTAAACTACAATTAACTTGTAAAACTATCCGATGTTTTTACAGCTTAACGACAGTTTAGCTATGATAAATCACAAATTTTATGGGTATAATCGTATTAAACTCGTTGTTTTTTACAAATGATAATAAGTTAAAGATGTAAAACCTAATGAATTTTATAAATACTACGAACTTTTAATAATGTAACTTAATAAATTTCATAATATAAAACTATTTTAAGATGAAAAAATTATATGTATTAGTAGCAGCGCTCTTTTCTGCGTCTGCGTGGTCACAAACCATTACGATCGATACGGTGATTCCGTTTCGCCAAACTGATGAAACTGAGTGGATCAAGCGATATCAAAAGGATATAGATGCTTACAAGAAGGAAAATAAGCGACTTAAGGATAAACAATGTGATGCACTTTTCCTCGGAAGCTCGTCTATAAATATGTGGAATACAATTTACGAGGATTTTGCGCCACTTAAGGTTATCCGACGTTCCTACGGGGGTGCAACACTGCGAGATATGATCTATAATTATAAGGTGATCGCTCACGGATACCAACCTCGCAATATCGTGCTTTACGTCGAGAACGATTTAGGGCAGCACAAGGAGGGCGTAAACGCGGTCAAGTGCTTTGATCTATTCCGCATATTCATCGGAAAACTGAAAAAGGATTATCCTCAGGTGCCTTTGTATGTCGTATCCCTCAAACCTTCCAAACATAAGGAAGATCAGCTAAAAGATCAACTTTTAGTCAACAGTTTATTGGAAGAAAACGCTGCTGAAGCTGGTTACACCTATATTGATATCACAAAAGTGATGTACGATAGCGATGGAAAACTGCGAACTGATCTATTTTTAGAGGATAATCTTCATATGAATCGAGAAGGTTATATACTTTGGACTAAAATTATCAAACCGTATCTCACAAAATAAGGAACTTTATGAAGACAAAATTGATTTCCGCAGCCATTTTTGCTATTTTCTGGGGGCAAAACTCGGTTGCACAAGAGGCGAAAAAACCACTTTATTTAGATGTAGACGCCCCCATCGAGGCACGCGTGGAAGATGCGCTTTCGCGACTTACTTTGGAGGAAAAAGTAGCCCTATGTCACGCCCAGTCAAAGTTCAGCTCTGCGGGTGTACCACGGTTGGGCATCCCTGAAAATTGGATGACCGATGGACCTCACGGCATTCGCCCAGAGGTACTTTGGGACGAGTGGGATCAAGCAGGATGGACGAATGATAAATGTACCGCATTTCCCGCACTTACAGGGCTTGCGGCAACTTGGAACCCCGAAATGGCGCATCTCTATGGGGTTGCGATAGGGCAGGAGGCGCGCTATCGCAATAAAAACGTACTTTTGGGTCCTGGGGTTAATATCTATCGCACGCCGCTCAATGGTCGAAACTTCGAATATATGGGCGAAGATCCGTTTTTGGCGTCTCGAATGGTCGTACCTTATGTCCGTGGAGTGCAATCGCAGTCGGTGGCAGCTTGTGTTAAGCACTTCGCATTGAACAATCAAGAGAAGAACCGCCATACTGTGAACGTCAAGGTTGACGACCGAGCTTTGTATGAGATATATCTGCCCGCTTTCAAAGCCGCAGTGCTTGAGGGCAAAACGTGGGCTATAATGCCCGCTTACAACCGATATAAGGGCGAGTGGGCTTGTCAAAACAAGTATTTACTGCAAGATATCCTTCGCAAAGAATGGGGATTTGATGGCGTAACGGTATCTGATTGGGGCGGAGTGAACAACACCGAGGCTGCTGCCCTAAATGGACTGGATATGGAGTTCGGAACTTGGACGGACGGGATGCTTGAGAATAAATCAAATGCCTACGATAACTATTTCTTGGCAGATCCATTCCTCAAAAAGCTCAAATCGGGTGAATATAATGAAAAAGAGGTGCTCGATCCTAAGGTACGCAACATTTTACGATTGATTTTCCGCACTACAATGAGTGTTAATCGCCCTTTTGGGCAGTTTGCGTCGCCCGAACACTTCGAAATTGCGCGTAAAATAGGAGATGAAGCTATTGTACTTCTAAAAAATGAGAAGAATATACTACCTATCGATCCCAAAAAGGTGAAAAAGATAGCTGTAATTGGAGAAAATGCTATCAAAATGATGACTATCGGGGGAGGAAGCTCGCAATTGAAGGCCGCAAAAGAGGTATCTCCTCTCGACGGGCTAAAGGCACGCTTCGCAAATCAAGTAAAGGTAGAATTTGCACGAGGTTATTCCAGTGATGATTATAAAGATCAGGACGGATTGAAAGGTAACGATATCACAGATCATCGCCCTGCCGATGAAATGCAACGTGAGGCAATCGCACTTGCCAAAAATGCTGATGTTGTGGTATTTATCGGGGGCTTAAACAAGCACGATGGGCAGGATTGCGAAGGTAATGACCGCAAATCCTACGGGCTTCCCTACGGACAAGATGCTTTGATAAGCGCACTTGCCAAAGCCAACAAGCGATTGGTAGTGGTGCTCATCTCAGGTAATGCCACTGCGATGCCTTGGGAGCGTCAAGTGCCTGTAATTGTGCAAGATTGGTATCTCGGCTCAGAGGCGGGTACCTCACTTGCCGACGTCCTCAGCGGAGATGTAAATCCATCGGGTAAGCTCCCTTTCACCTTCCCTGTGAAATTAGAAGATAACCCCGCAATTGCCTTGGGTGAGTATCCTGGGGGAGACGATGAGAGCTATAATGAAGGCATTTTAGTGGGCTACCGATATGCGGATACCAAAGGTGTAAAACCGCTGTTTGCCTTTGGCCACGGGCTATCGTATACTACCTTCGCCTACGGAAAACTCCAAGCTGATAAGCCCGTAACTATCGACGGCAATATGACTTTTCAGCTTACGGTAAAGAATACTGGCAAACGTGCTGGGGCAGAGGTAGTGCAACTCTACATACGTGATGTGCAGAGCAGTCTCCCACGACCTTATAAGGAGCTAAAAGCCTTCCAGAAAGTATTTCTACAACCTAATGAAAGCAAGACGGTGACCTTCACTATTGATAAGGCAGCTCTCTCCTTTTTTGACTCAGCTAAGCACCAATGGGTAGCCGAGTCAGGCATCTTTGAGGCTATTGTCGGTAGCTCTTCAGCAGACCTTCGAGGTCGCGTAACTTTTGATCTCAAGTAGATTTTTTCATAGCATTACCTTTGATTTCGGCGCGAGCTTCGCTCGCGCCGAAATCGTTTTACGTAGGTTCCTCTCCCCCTCAAAAGAAGACAATCTATGGCTTTTATAGCTTATTGCAAGACAAAACAAAAGGGGCTCCCACCCTCGGGAGCCCCTTAACTTTATGATATAAGGTAATTACTTCAATTCAAAGCTCATTTCATTGCTATTATCAGCTGAGTGTTGTCCCACCCACACAGTGAACTTACCTGGTTCGCTTACTTTCTTCAACTCAGCATTGTAGAAAGAGAGCAGCTCTTCGGTAATCTCAAAGCTTACCGTCTTGGTCTCACCTGCCTTGAGTACCACGCGCTCAAAGCCTTTAAGCTCTTTCACAGGGCGCGTAACGCTGCCTACCCTATCGCGGATGTAGAGCTGCACCACTGTCGCCCCATCGCGCTTGCCTGTGTTGCTCACCTCTGCTGTTATGGTGAGCTTGCCTCCCTTTGCCATCGTAGGGCTACTGAGCTTAGCATTCTTAACCGCAAAGGTAGTATAGCTCAGTCCGTAGCCAAAGGGGTAAAGCGGTGTTAGCGGTGAATCCTCATACTTGGAATGGTAATCGACATCAGGATTAGCAGGGTCAGCAGGGCGACCTGTTGCCTTCTGGTTGTAGTAGATAGGTATCTGCCCAACATTGCGTGGGAAGGTCATCACCAAACGTCCTGAGGGGTTGTATGCCCCTGAGAGTACATCGGCAATACCATAGCCCGATTGCGTACCTGGGAACCACACCTGCAAGATAGCATCTACATTGGCGTCCTCCCAACTGAGTGCCAAGGGGCGACCGCTGAATACCACTAAGGCTATCGGCTTGCCTGTCTGCTTGAGGGCTGCCAAGAGCTGGCGTTGCGCTTCTTTCAAGCGTATATCAGTAAGGCAAGCTGCCTCGCCCGACCAGTTAAAGTCCTCGCCAAGAGCTACGAGCACCATATCGGCAGTCTTAGCCGTAGCCACTGCTTTGGCAATGCTCTCAGGGGTATTGCTGGTCAGTGTGCAGCCTTCAGCATAAGAGAACTGCACTGCACTGCCTTTGTAGACCTCTTTCAGTCCTTTGTAGAGCGATACACTCTGGTTGCGATCGCCGCGCCCTTGCCACTCGCCATTTACGTTGATAGAGTCCTTCATCATCGCACCGATGAGGGCTACCTTCTTAGGGGTCTGTGGCTCTATAGGCAATAGCTGGTTCTGGTTCTTGAGCAGCACCACTGAGCCTGCAACCGCCTCGCGTGCTACCTGCATAAACTCAGGTTTCTGAATGGTGTTCTTAGCTCTATTCTCATCTAAAAATTTATATGGATCGTCAAACAAACCGAGCACAAACTTCAGCTCTAAGATATGGCGCACAGCGTTGTCAATCGCTGCTTCCGACACCTTGCCTTCTTCCACAGATTTCTTCAAGTACTTGATAAAAGTAGAGCCCGTCATATCCATATCAATACCCGCATTCACGGCGAGTTCGGCTGCGTGTTTCTCGTCCTCAGCGATGCCGTGAGGCACGAGCTCATTGATGCCTGTATAGTCAGTAACCACAAAGCCTTTAAAGCCCCACTGCCTACGTAGCACATCCGTCATCAGGTACTTATTAGCAGTCGCAGGGATACCATTCACCTCGTTAAACGATGCCATCACCGAGCCTACGCCTGCGTCAATAGCAGCCTTATAAGGCGGTAGATAAGCATTCCAAAGGGTGTGCTGTGAGAGTTCAGCAGTGTTGTAGTCGCGCCCCGATTCGCTAGCACCATAAGCTGCAAAGTGCTTTACGCAAGCAAGGACAGTATTCGTCTTCGAGAGGCTATGCCAATCGCTACCGCCCTGAAAGCCTTCCACGCGTGCTTTGGCAATAGCACTGCCAAGAAAAGGATCTTCGCCAGCACCTTCCATCACACGCCCCCAACGCGGATCGCGGGTGATATCCACCATAGGGGCAAACGTCCACTTGATACCGTCAGCAGCCGCTTCTTCTGCAGCGATGGCAGCTGTCTTCTTCATCAGCTCCAAATCCCAAGAGCAGGCTTCGGCAAGCGGCATCGGGAAAATCGTTTTATAACCGTGTATCACATCGTAACCGAAGAGGATCGGAATGCCCAAGCGGGTTTTCTTCACCGCTATCTCTTGCATCTTGCGAACGCCTGGCACGGTTACTGCATTGAACACACTGCCCACTAAGCCCTTCTCCAAATAAGGTTGAAAGTCATCGGGCATCACAGGTCCTGTAACGTCCCAATTGGCAGAAAACTGCGACATCTGCCCGATCTTCTCCTCTAAGGTCATCAGGGCAAGCACCGAGTCTACCTTGCGCTCAATGTTCTTATCGCCGCTGAAGCTCTGCCATTTCGAAGAGCCTGAAGGCGATGAGCACGCCAGCACTAAGCTCAGCACGCCACCCGCCAAAAGCGTTTTAGTTGTATACTTCTTAAGTTTCATCATCTATTTGACTTTAAAATTTAACTTCTTTAAGCCCTCTTGCACTTCGGGGCAACTCATAAAGAGTTTCCACAACAAGCCCGTGCGATGGTTCTCAATCATCGGAGCGATGGTCAGCTGGTCGATGGCCAAATAACGCTCAGGATACCACTCCGCTTGCTCACTGAAAGCATCGTAGAAGCCGTATTTACCCCATAGCTTATCGCCCAAGTCGTTGTAAAAATGCTTTAAAGCAGCCATTGACTCCTCTGGGGTATACGGAAAGCTCGATAGGGCTGCCGTAGGCACGATCACCCCCAGATCATTCTGCGGACTGTGGGCTGAATATCCATTTACAGAGTAGCTCGCTGTAAGCCCCCAGCAGTTCTTGCCGTAGCCCTTGTAGTGCTTAGGGTTTTGCACACAATAAGTGTAGTTAATCAGCGTATGATTGCGGTTCAAATCCCAGTATGACGATGCGTAATCATCACTCAAGCCCTTGGGGTTTAACCCTATATACGAGTAATGCGCCCAGAACAGCGGACCCGTATGGTCGCCCGTAACATTATGCTTTAAGATGAGCGGAAAGCCGTACTCACTCGCACTGCTCTTGATAGCCCCATCACGCGCCCAACCCTTGCGGTACACTTCCGCAGGGATAGCGTGCGTAGGCGAGGAAGCTGCTAAAATATAAGTGATAAAGCACTCATTATAGCCCTTCAAAGGGAAATTCATCTCCCAGCCATAATTCGGACTCCAATGCCAATAAAGCACCTCCTGACCGCCTTGGCGATACCAATCCCACTCCATAGCACGCCACAAAGTGTCGATGCGCTTCGCCAATGCCTGCTCCTCTTTGCTACCATCTTTAAAATACTGACGCACACAGAGTAAGCCCTGCATCAAAAAAGCACTTTCTACCAAATCGCCGCCGTTGTCCTTCTGTCCAAAAGGCACCGTCTTGCCGTCGTTGTCGTTCATCCAATGCGACCATACCCCGTAGTAGCGGTCAGCCTTCTCTAAGAAACTCACGATCTTCTCAAAGCGTTCCAAGCCCTGCCCTCGAGTGATAAAGCCACGTTCTATGCCCACCAACAGCCCTGCAATGCCAAAGCCACTGCCGCCTGTGGTGATCACGTGTGTATCACTGCTGGGCACATCAATATGGATGCGCTCAGGTGCCAAACCCGAATTGGGTGCCGCCCCTTCCCACATATAGTTGAAATGTGCCTTCTGGATATAATCCAAAAAAGCATCATCATTAGTGAAATGCTTCTCACGAGGCACCACAGCCCTCGGCTTCTCAGTGGGAGGTGTGGGCTGTTCATTCGGAGGCACTACCTTCGGCGGATTGCTGTGCTTTGCCGCCTCCTTAGTGCAACTACACGAGGCAAAGGTAAGAATAAAAAATAATATCCAAGTGATGTAACTTATTTTTTTCATGTAAAAATCAGTATTGTTCTTTAAATCGTTAATAATCAACCTATCTTTCTAATTACTACCTTCCCTCTTTCTTTTCTTCCTCTTAAAAGAAAATTTTTCTAACGTCAGCAGTACGGAAGAGGTACGGTATCAGTACGGATGGAGTCAAGTGCTTTTTAGATAAGTCTAAATTTGGCAATCATCTACATTGATAGAAAATAATACTACAAAAAACCTTCCTTAGTCCACCCCCATAAGGGGGCATACGGACTTGCAGAAGGTCGGGGAAACCCATACCCCGCAATTTTCTTTTCTAATAATAGGTTTGGGGTTCTCTTCAAGTATAGAGGCTGTGAGGTGATGGGAAGTTTTAGCCTCTATACTGAAAAGAACTGAAGTATGTAAATAAGTGAAAAAAACATTTTCGATCAACGTTTTTGCTTAAAGAGCCACGAGAGGAAGTCGGGGCGGTTAAAGGCAGGATGCCAAGCGTTGTGCCCTGCGCCGTACACCTCGATGTACTCTACCTTTCTGCCCTTTCGGTGCAATGCCTCATAAGCCTCGCGTGAGTAGCGCACGGGGATCACATCGTCGATGTCGCCGTGATAAAGGCGGAAGGCTGTCTTGCCACCGAGCTCTTGCATACGCGCTATATTAGTAGCCCCACAGATCGCCACTGCCGCCGCAAACCTATCGGGGAAGCGATACACCATATCGTAGGTGGCAATAGCCCCCATCGAAATGCCGATGATGTAAATACGGCTTTCGTCCACAGGATTTTCAGCGATCACCTTGTCCAAAAGGGCTTTTACTGTCTGCAAATGTTTGGTAATGGGCACTTCCTTAGGTAGCGGATTTGCCCCTTTATAGCCTTGTGCAGGGCGTTTCGCCAGCGACCAATAGTCCTTTACCCCTAACTGGGGGAATAGCACAAAGCAGGGATACTGCTCGCGTGCCACAGGGTTGGTGAATACCGTACCGCCATTGCGTAACTGACTCTCATTGTCCGACCCGCGCTCACCAGCCCCGTGCAGGAAGAGCACCAAAGGGTACTTCTTGCCGCTTTTAAGGCTTTGAGGTGCGAGCAGCCGATAAGGCATAGAGTCGTGCTGTTGCGTAATGAATACCCCCTTGGCATAAGCCTCATTCTGCGACCGCGCCGCAGGGGCATCCAACAGTATAAATAGTGCAAAAAAACAATATAAATAAGGATATAAACGCTTATTTTTCATTATATAACGCTTTGATAGCCTCATCGCTGAGTGCCTTGTTATAGAAATAGAACTGGTCGAGCTCACCAGGGAAAGCATTCATCCAAGTCTCTACCTTCTTGCTTGGCGCAAGTGGAGGAGTAACACCATTACCAAAAGTGCCAATTACAATAGGTCCCATATTGTGAAATGCTGGGGTGCCAAAGTTATCTTTTGTAGCAACTACTTCACCATTTCTCAGTATATCAAACTTACGTGTTTGAATATCATAGCGGAAAGCCAGATGTACCCAATCGCCAATAGTATTTGCTATTTTAGGAGTATACCAAATGTTTGACTTGCTATACTGCTTTTCACCATTGACAGTCCTCTCAGTGTAATGTGCCATTTGTATCTTAAAGAAACCTTCATTAGGCACATTGTTCCCACTGAGGAAAATGTCCAAATTTCCCCACGTATCCTTAGTGTCAGAGATGGTAAATAGCCCGCCAGTTTTACTCTCATTAGCTTTCATCCAAAAAGCTACCGTAAAGCTTTCGAGATGGGCAATTGTATCACGCAAGGAGATATCACCAAGATAAGTTGCTTTTGACGGTTTAACAAGGATGTATGACTTCTCTGCTCCTTGATAGCATTTACCCACTTTGCCATCAGGATAAGTAATATTGCCATCTTGCTGCGTAATTACGTGGTAATTACTCATATCTTTATTCTTATTCTCAAAAGTAAGAGCTAACTTACGTGGGCTATAAGTAATAGGGGGTTGCTCTGGGTAGTTGAACTCAGGGTCTTGGTCTAATTTTTGAAAGCAGCTCCCAAAACCGAGCAGCCCTATGTTTATCATTAGAATATATATCTTTTTCATCGCTATTTAAATTTAATGATTAATTATAGTCAGGATTTTGTTTTAATACTCCATTAGAGGCTGTCACTTGGCTATTAGGCAAAGGTAGGTATCTGTGTTTAGGTTGATACCCCAAAGAACCCAATACAGCTGAGGCTTCACCCCAGCGCACTAAGTCGTAGAAGCGGTCAAACTCCATAGCGAGTTCTACACGACGTTCGTGGTGTATTGCCTCACGAAGTTCAGATTGGGCTGCAGTGGTTATCCTTGGCAATACATTGCTATTACTTCCTCGTGCCCGCGCCCGTATCATCTCTAAATAAGTCAATGCTTCACCTGCGTTTCCTATTTCATTAGCAGCCTCAGCTGCCATTAGTACTACATCTGCATAACGAATTATGCGGATATTAAACCAAAAACCATTCTTTGCAAATTTCTTTCGTAATTCAGGGTTGGTGTATGCCTTCTTATTGTAGTACTTATTGGCAACATCACCATTGGCAATAGGTCTTTCGTTGTATGGTGTATTAGGCTGTATAGTACCTAACTGACTTTCTGATTTCACAAAGTAAAGTAATGTCTCATTCTTACGAGGATCACCTGCTTCAAAAGCATCAGCAAGTTCTTGGGTAGGAGTGTTCCAACCCCATCCTAAGTTCCATTCACCAGGTCCACGAACCCCTTGCACTTCTGCAAATTGGCTACCTACTTCATTTGATGCTTTGTAGGTTTCATTTGCTGTACACTGTATCTCAAAAATAGATTCACTACTATTCTCTCCACTTTCTCTGAAAATCTGTTCAAAAGGAGTGTTAAGGTTGTAAAGCCCTGACTGAATTACTTCGATAGATGCAGTGTAAGCACTCTGAAAATCAGAACGCATCAGATAAGTTTTTGCGTGTAAAGAGCGTGCTGCTCCCCAAGTGAGGCGACCTACATAAGCGGCAGGCCAAGTTCTTGGAAGTCCTTCTTCTGCAATGGTTAAATCCTTATCAATGAGCTTATAAATGTCTTCAACTGACGACTTTGGTATATTAGCTTCATCTTGATTATTAATAGCAAAATCAATCAAAGGTACTTCGCCAAAGGCTCGTACTAAATTAAAGTAAGCAAAAGCGCGGAAAAAATGTGCCTCAGCAAAGTTTACTTTGTCCGACTCAGTGCGCTTGCTCTCTTCAATCTCGTTGATCTCTTTAATAGCTGTATTTGACAAGTGTATCAACTCATAATGTGAAGAATAGTAACCCGATATAATGCTATTGGTTGATGTGTATTGAAAATTATCATACATTCTTCCGTGTTCTGCACCATCTGAGGCAGTAGAACCTTTTTCAGCATCTTCACTACGGAAAGAATGGATTGCCAAGGCAACATTTCCTGAGGTAATATTGAACCCCCGTATTTTAGCATACATCGTAAAGATCTTAGCCTCTATACTACCTGATATGTTGTTTTGGTCACCATCTTTCCATTCGCCTTGTGGCTCTTGGTCAAATTTAGCACAACTCATAGGTAGGCTTAGGCATACTGCCATCAGCCCCGCAATACATAATTTATGGATTGTATTTCGTTTCATAGTCTTACTTTGTTAAAATGTTAGGTTAATACCATAAGTTAAGATCATTGGCATTGGGTAAGTACCTCCATCAATACCAAAAGCTAAGGCGCTACCCCCAATTTCAGGGGTATATCCTGTATTCTTATGCCAAGTCTTGATGTTTTGTGCATTGGCATATACGCGTATCTTCTTTACCTTCAATCTTTCTAATACTTGCTGAGGTAGACTGTAACCTATCTGCAAATTACGGAATCGGAAGAAGCTGCCATCTTCTATGTAATAATTTGAGTTCATCCTATTGATAGCACGACTGTTGTCAATTACAGGTTCCCAATTAGAAGTTCCCGCTCCTCGCCAACGTCCCATACGATGTGCCTGATAATTGAGGATTGCATACTCTGATTCGCCCCATCCACGGTAGATTTCATTGCCATAAACACCCATAAAGTCAGCAGTAAGGTCAAAACCTTTATAAGCGAGGCTTACATTAAAACCATAAGTAAAATCAGGGGTAGGGTTACCTATTTCGGTACGGTCAGCAGGGGTAATTTTGCCATCACCGTTAATGTCTGCAAACTTTAAGTCACCAGGGAGTACATCAGTCAATGTATTTTTAGGTGAATTGCTAATATCATCATTATTTTGATATACTCCTATAACTTTATAGCCATAGAAATGTCCAATAGGATGCCCCTCTAAGGTGCGTGATATACCTTTTGTTCCGTTATAGAGGGCATCATCTTTACCTCTACCAAGTGAGAGCACAGTATTCTTAATTGTAGTGAGGTTGCCTGAAAAGGAGTAGCTAAAATCACTATCTTTTGCCTTATCATTCCAAGAAGCAGAAAGCTCCCATCCCTTGTTTTCAATTTCACCTAAGTTCTGCAATGAGTTCTTAGCTCCGGCAAAACTTGCAAGCTCTACAATAAGGTCTTTTGTGTTTTTGCGATAGTATACAGGTTCAATACTCAAACGATTATTCAAAAACCGAATTTCAGCACCTGCTTCCCAAGCGTAGGTCTTTTCCCAACCTAAGTTCTGTACTAAGTATTTCGGTGCATAACCTGTAATAATACGGTCGCCAAAGACAGCACTACCTGAACTCTGCAATATTGGGTAAGTAGGGTAATTATTAGGCGTATTTTGATTTCCCAATAACCCCCACGAGCCTTTGAGCTTTAAGTAGCTTATTGCCTTTTGCTGTTTCATAAAGGCTTCTTCACTCACTACCCAACCAGCTCCAAAAGAATAGAAGTTATCACACGTATTGCCTAAGTTGTGGAACACTGAGGCTCCATCACGGCGAAACGAAGCATTTACTAAATAACGATTATCGTAGTTATACAAAGCTCTGAATAAGTACGACATCGTAAAACGGCGATATTGACCTGAACCATTTTTAGCACCACTTTCATTCCCAATAGATGATAACCACCACTTGCTATCGTTCTCATCAGGGATAGAGAAAATAATATCTTCCATCTTTTGTTGGCGAGAACCATTCAATGAAGTGTGTTCAAGATAATTGCTGGTAAGCCCTGTCATCAAAGTGAGATTATGCTTATCAAATATCTTTTTATAAGTTAAGATATAATCCTGCTGAGTAGCCATCGTAGTAGATTTGCTCTGTGAGATACTCTCTTGCTCATTCGTGTTGATTCGTTTGTTGGTGTCACGGTTAAAAACCCAAATGATTGGTGTGTAAGCTCGGCTTTCACCTACGCGATAATCCATTGAAAGTGTTGCTTTAAAAGTCAGGTCTTTCAGTATGTCCAATTCTCCGTATACATTCCCTGCTAAGCGGTGATTTACTGCTTTGTTATGATTGGCAAGTTTCTCTATATCAATCAAGGGGTTACCTACTTGCGTGCCTTGGAAATTTGGCAAATAGTTCAAAAGTCCAGTAGCACTATCATAAGGCTCAGCTATAGGGGCCGCTTTCAAAGCTCCTGCTACTCCCTTAGCATCTGCTGGTAAAGTGCGAGATCCGTTGGCTTGAAAACCTAAACGCAAGTAATCTGTCAAGTTATAATCACTGCTAACGCTCAACGTAGTCTTACTGAGCTTCTCGTGCTTGATAGAACCTTCCTCTTCTGTATATCCCGCACCGAGGTAGAACTTACTTTTTTCATTTGATGAAGCAATGCTAATATTGTGGTTCGTCACCCAAGCAGCTTTGCGAAATATCTCATCTTGCCAATCAGTATTGGCTGTCCATTTACTAAAATCAAAGTATCTGTTATCAACATCTTCGCGGCTGGCAAGCTCTTCTTTAAAAAGCTCACGAAACTCATCGCCGTTTGCCATCTTGATGCGGTCGTAGATCGTCTTAAAGCCCAGCGAGCTGTTGATGTTCACCATTGTAGTGCCCTTCTTAGCTTTCTTAGTGCTGATGATGATCACCCCATTGGCACCACGCACCCCGAAGATCGCCAGCGACGAGGGGTCCTTAAGTATCTCCATCGACTCTATATCTTGCGGATTGAGGTAGTTGATGTTGTCGGTAAAAAGCCCGTCTACTACGTATAGAGGCGTATAACCATTGATAGAGTTCGTGCCGCGGATACGTATCTCAGGGTCTTGCCCTGCACGTCCTGTATTAACGATTTGCACCCCTGCTACCTTCCCTTGTATAGAGGCTACGGGGTTGGTCGAAGGGCGATCAGCAAACTGCTCGGTCTTGATGCTGGCAATGGAGCCTGTGAGGTCGCGCTTCTGCGTAGTCCCATAACCGATCACCACCACCTCTTTTAGCTCTTGTGTATCTTCCTTTAAGGTGATGTTCAGGGTAGTGCGCCCACCTACTTTCACCTCTTGGGTGTGCATACCGATATAGCTTACCACCAACACCGCCCCTGAGGGTACATTTGCCAAGGTAAAATGCCCGTCCATATCGGTAGAAGTGCCGTGTTGCGTGCCCTTCACTATCACGCTCGCACCCCCGATAGGGCTCTTAGTGCCTTCTTCGGTAACGGTACCTTTCACAGTGAGCTGCTGCGCGTATACCGCCCCCAGCACACTGAGCGAAAACACTATCGTACAAATAAATCGTTTCATTATTTCCATACTACTAACTAAATTTTGATTTCGTGGAGCAAAGTTCCGAAACTTAGTGTAACCTGCCAAATATTCGCCTTCGCTTTTGCTACTACACGCCTAAAATCGCCATTTAACGTACTACGTCAGCACTACTACAACAATCGTTAATAATATGGTAATCAGATCTCTGAAATGTTAAATCTCTATCGGTTAAAGTTCGTAAAAAAATCGTAGAGGTTCTCCTCTTCTGCGAGTTTCAGTTTCTTTCGCAGACGATAACGGGCAGTTTCCACCCCGCGTATCGATACGCCCTGCATCGCTGCTATCTCCTTGCTGGTGTAGTTCAATCGCAGTAGTACACACAGTTTCAGGTCGGTAGCAGTCAGCTCTGGATATTGCTCCTTGAGGTTGTGGAAAAAGTTTGTATGAATCATATCAAAGTTCTCCTGGAACACCTGCCATTGGTCTTCCTGCGACCGATTCTCACGCACGTACTGTATGAGGGGGCGACTTTGCATCTTGCCTACTTTGTGGTCGGCGAAAAACTGCTCTAACCGTACGGTGAGGTGCTGCAAAAAATCGTCGTGCTTGATGTTCATCATCGTCGCCTCAGCCAGTGCCTTGCTCTTGTGCTCCAATTCCGTGGCGAGCATCTGGTTTTGCAGAGCGGTGATCTCACGCTCTTGCTGTTCCAATTGGCGTTGCTTGCGGAGCTTCTCGCGCAAGAAAGCACGCTCTTTCTTCTTCATTCGGTAGCGGAAAAATAGCGCACTGAGCATCACACAGCCCGCCAGAAACAGCAATCCATAGAGCACATACGCCCAAAGACTCTTGTACCACGGTGTGGTGATCTCAAAAGGCAGTGAAAAGCTTGAAAGCTCCTTGCCTAAGTTGTCCACCACCTTTGCTTGTAAGGTGTATTTGCCCTGTGGCAGACTCTGATACACAAGGCTGAAATCCGCTGAGGCTTCGCCCCAACGCTTGTCATAGCCTTCTAAGAAATAGAGCAGCCGCTCGCCCTCGGGCGTAAAGTTGGGGTATTGAAATTGGAATACCAAGTAATTGCGGTTGTAGTCGATCTCCAAGTGCCCACCGAGGGCTTCGTGCACGTATTGGTCGCTATCCCTGTCATAGCTCAGCAGCGAGCGCAATTGCAGTCCGCTGGGCACCTTGCTCACCGCCTGCTGAGGCACGTACATAGCGATGCTGCCATCTAAGCAGAAGAACGACTGCCCGCGCTCGTCCACAAACACCGTTGCCCGCTGCTCGTTGGCAGGCTTGGCAAGCCCCGAAAACGGAATGCGGTCTACCGCTGCGTAACTGCCTTTGCTGTGATGCACCAAAAAGTAATCGGAGTCGGTGATGAACCAAAACAGATTGTCGTTCACGGCTACGATGCGCTGCGTCTTCACAAGGTCTTTGAGCTGGCGGTTGAGCAGCTGGTAAGGCACCACTTGCTGCTGGTCTTCGTCGTAGGTGTAGAATTGATAGCCGTCCGCCAGCACTATCTTCCCGCGAAGGCGCAGCAACTTCACCCGCCCATAAGGGGCATTGCTGCCGAGTGCATTGTAAGGGGTTTGCTGCTTGATGTGCCGCAAGTCTTTCTCCAAGGCAATGCGGTAAATGCCCTTGTAAAGGTGCTCAGCCCACAGGTTGCCCGCTGGGTCTATCTCCACACGGTCGATAAGGTCTGAAAAACCGTCGATGATGTGGTCTGCCATCCACCTGCCTTGCGCATTCTTCTTGTAGACCGTCAAAAAGGTGTACGACGAGCCTATGAGCACCTCCTGCCCGTGAATCACGCCCTTGGCAAGACACATTCCGCCTACCCCCACATTGGGCAGCGACACCAACCGATCGCCTTCTATCTCCGAAGTGCCCTTGTTATGCCCTACAAACACCTGATTGTCAAACCGCTTCACAAACCACGTCTGGTTGTTGAAATTCGCAAACGCACTGATGCTACCCCCACGCAGTTTGTAAACGCCCTTGTTCGAGCCTAAGTAGTAATCCGAGCCCGCTTGTGCCATATCACTCACTAACTCAATGGTGTTGGGCAACCCTAAAAACAGCAATTTCGATTGGCATTGTATCTGCGCAATGCCGTTGTCGAGTGCTGCCCAAAGGTTGTGCTGGGCGTCCTCGAGCAAGCCGAGCACCGTGTTGTTATTCAGTCCGTTGCTTCTGCTGATGCGCCATAGGCGTTTGCCGCTCTTCGCCTCTATGGCAAGCACGCCTTCGCCGAGGGTGCCGAGGATGAGCTTCCCATCGCTGGTGAGCACCGCCCTATTGAGAGTCGTCTGGGGGTAGAGCGGGTCAAAGTCGGTTTTAAAAGGCTGCAAGAGGTCGCTCTTAGGGTCGTAAAGTAGCACCCCGCCGCGCATCGTGGGCAGCAGCAGTCTGCCTTCGCTCTCAAAACCAGCGATCACGTGGTTGCCCGCCAAGCGTTCCTTGCTGAGCACCAAGCGGGTAGCCCCATCCTCGTCAATCTCATAGAGTCCGCCGTAGATGGTCTGCATATAGAGCTTGTGCTGTACTACGAACATCGTATAAGGGGCAGGCGAAGGGTTCACCGCACGCACCCGCTGCCCATCGTACACAAAGTACGAGCGGAATGTCTGGAAATAGACCTTACCACCGAAGCGCACTATCTTCCAAACCTCGTCATTCTCAAACTTATAGTCTTTCAACAGGGATTTTAAGGAGTGGTATACCAAGCTGTTCTGGGCGTTGCGCTCAAAGTAGCCAAACTCTTCAAACGACCCCACATATACCCGCGAGCGCGCTTCCTTGCCATCGGAAAACACCGCCCGCGCTGTCTTCTTGCTCGGCAACAGGTGCAACCTCCAACGCCTGCCATCGTAGCCCAACAGTCCTTGGTTATTTGCCACGTACAGCACCCCCTGCTTATCCTGAGCCACGCCCCAATTCTGCATACCCGCCCCATAAGTGCTCGGCAAGATATTGCCCACAGGCGGGGTAAAGCCCTCAAGCAGGCTTTGGGCAGCAAGTACACCACTCCACAAGGCGAGAAAAACAACGATAAATCCCGAGAAAATATAACGCAAATGACCCTTAAAATCCATAATATATCAGAATAACGCTGCGAAATTACGAAAATAGTACAAAACACGCAAACATTTCCGTCATTATTCTAACATTTTTACAACCTCAGGTGGTCTCGCACAAAATAGTAGCACGGTGCGAAAGCCTTGTGAATAAGCCCTCCGACCGTGCTACAGAGTAACAAATAATAACTTTTTCTACTTCTTCAAAAGAGACAAATAAGCTCCGTAACCCTCTTTCTTCATATCCTTTTTAGGAATAAATCGCAGCGAGGCACTGTTGATACAATAGCGCAAGCCGCCCCGTTCCTTAGGCCCATCGGTAAATACGTGCCCCAAATGCGCATTGCCTGTCTTGCTGCGCACTTCCGTACGCGTCATCTGGTGCGAAGTGTCCACATTCTCCTTGATGAGCTTCTTGTCGATAGGCTTAGAAAAGCTCGGCCAGCCACAACCCGACTCAAATTTATCCGTAGATACGAACAGAGGCTCGCCCGTAGTGATGTCCACGTAAATACCTTCGCGGAACTCATTCCAGTAGGCATTCTCAAATGGACGTTCTGTGGCATTTTCCTGTGTAACAGCATACTGCTCAGGGGTTAAGGTCTTCTTTAGCTGAGCCTTTGTCATTTTCTTATAAGAAGGTGCAGGGTTCGCTTTGCGTGCCAGTTCGAACAGCGCAGGCGAGATATGGCAATACCCATCGGGGTTCTTATCCAAATACGCCTGATGGTATTCTTCAGCCGTATAGAAGTTCTTCAAAGGCAAAACCTCCACCACAATCGGCTCGCTGTATTGCTTAGCTACCTCAGCCACAGCCGCTTTGATCAGCGCCTTATCCCCCGCCTGAGTGTAATAAATCCCCGTGCGGTATTGCGTCCCCACATCATTGCCCTGCTTGTTGAGCGAAGTCGGATCTATAATTTTGAAATACAGATCCAAGAGCTGCTCTAAGTCAATCTGTTGTGTATCGTAAACCACTTTGACAGTTTCGGCAAAACCAGTGTTGCCGTGCTTTACATCCTCATACGAAGGGTTCTTCGTCTTGCCATTAGCGTAGCCCACCTCAGTGGATACAACCCCTCGCACCTGTTTAAAAAAGTGCTCTGTACCCCAGAAGCACCCTCCAGCAAAATAAATTTCGGACTTCTGTCCTTGTTTGTCATTAGCTTTTTTCATTGCAATCTCTTCTGTTTGTGGAGCTTCTGTAGTGCTCCTACTTACAGGGCGTTTATTCGTGCAAAATGCGCACGAGATGCCCGCTACAAAAATTAAAAAATAATACTTCATAATAGGTTTACATTTGATGTTCGACTATAAAGTTGGCGGGAAACCTCCCTCAAAAAATATGCCAAACGGCGCTAAACAAATAAAAATATTTTCTACGACCCGCCCTATACCTGATACGGATAAAAAACGAATCTACAACGAACCGCCATCGAATACACTCTAAATCAGTAGCTATTCTATTAAAAAGCTCTTTTGTAGAAAACCTTTTTACCCTTATTTTTTAATCTTCATCGTATGTTTCTCTCCTGAGCCCATCTCTATGTTTGCCTCAATACGCTGCAACTGCTTGCTTTTCTTATCAATGTGGTAAGTGAGCTCTATCTCACTGTCCGACTTTTGTTCCGTCCCTTTGATATGCACAGTGATGACTCCTCCCTTTGCAGTACTTTCTGCCGTACATTGATAAGGCAAAAAGGCAGCCCCTTGCATAGGGGAAAAGTCAGTGGTGAACTTTGTCTTTGCAAACCATAACTTCTTAGGAAAAAGGAGCTGTGAGAGCAAGAGCGACTTTAAACGATCAGTCACAAATGCCTCATCACCGATACGCTGCTGAAAAGCATTGATAAAGCGCTTGGCAATATCTCCTACAAAGTAGCCCTCTATCTTAGGGCGCGCTTTCTTGAAGTTATCCACAAGCCCTTTGTGGTCTAAGAGTTCAGCAATACCGCCCTCTTTGCCAATACGGTAATGCAGAGGCTCAATAGCTTGCATACAAGCGGCCGCCAAATCCTCAAGCTTGGTGTCGAAGTCTTGATGACGCGTTTGCAACTGTACCTTATAGCCCTCGGCGAGCTTTTCAGCTTTCAAGTCGATGGTGTAAGCAAGCACTGCTTCCTTATGATCACTACTGACCACCACTTCTTCTACCTGATAGGTAGAGGCGTAAAGTCCTGCCTCTATATAATCAGAATAATCCTGTCCATAGCTATAGAACCCCACAGCAAACAGACTCAAAAGAGTGTAAAAATATCCCCTCATTACTTTAAAAATTAAATTAAAGTGCAAAGATACTCTTTTCTAAGGAATTTATTTGTATCTTTGCCATATAAATGAATCTGAAATAGCTTGCACCACTATAAAAAACAGTAAAAGATGCGTTACAAATTATTTATCATCATCAGCTTAATGACTTTATCGGCTGTAGCACAAAAGAAGTCAGACCGACAAAACGATGGACTTAGGGGAAATGTAAAGTCCGTAGTGTATGATCTCTATGGCTATACGTATGACTCTCAAGGCAGCATTATTGCTCATTTTGAAGATAAGGGGGCTCGTAAGTTTATCCATAAATATGTTGGCGACTCGTATGCTGAGATTGTGGAAGTTGATAAGAAAGGGACTCCTATTGAGACTGAAATACGTCTATTTGATAAGGCTGGGCACTCGATTCTCAATGATTGGGATTTGATGGTAAAAGGCACTTACAGTGAGAAAAAAGATGCTAAGGGCAACGTTACCGAACGGCTGTGGCTACATAAAAATAAAGCTCTTGAAGCCAAAGTTAGCTATCTGTATGATGCACAAGGTAACATAACTATGCTGAAAATCTATACTGAGGAAGAAACCTACCCTTACTATCAATTTAAGTATAATTCTGAAGGGAAACTTATTGCTTGGCACATCATTCGCCCCAGCAATAAGCAATGGCAAGATATCACCTACCACCCCAGCGGAAATATTGCCAAAGATGTAAGCTATGACCCCAAAGGGAAACTCAATAGTAGCACGCACTACACTTACAACAGCAAAGGACAGCTCATCCAAGAGTTATTTACAATGGTAAATCACAAGAATGTAAAAGAGACCGATATAACTCTTTACAAGTACGATAGCAAGGGTAATAATATAGAAATTAAACATATAGAAGAAGGTAAAACAAGAGCTATCACCACGATGAAATACAACACTCAGGGTGATATGACAGAAATGGTTTTAAATGATATATCAGGCCATACTAAAGATATTATCACTTACGTTTATAAGTACGACTCTCATAACAATTGGATAGAAGAAAAGGAATACAAAAATGGCAAAGAAAAGAGCATTACGAAGCGCACTATTAAGTATTATTAAGCCTTTAACAAATAATAAAAAAGCGAGAAGCAAGTAGTTAGTCATTCACTACTTGCTTCTCGCTTTTGATACCTCACACCTCAGACCTGCGAAGCATTTTACAGCTTACACTTGCGAAGTGCATCTATAGTCTGGTCAAGGTCGTCATAAGTGAGCGCATCGTTCAGGAAGTAGCTTTCAAAGCCACTTGGCGGCAGGTATACACCTCCTGCCAGCATTCCGTGGAAATACCGCTTAAATCGCTCAGTGTCGCTCTTAGCAGAGGTGGCAAAGTCCATCACAGGCGTGTCGGTGAAGAAGGGCGTAAGCATCGAGCCAAAGCTGTTGATCTGGTGGGGAATGCCTGCCTCATTGAGTACTTTATCAAAGCCTTTATGGAGGTAAGCGGTCTTCTTGGCAAGGCTATCAAAGACCTCTGGGTGCTCATTGAGGGCGGTAAGCATTGCCAGCCCCGCGCTCATCGCCAGTGGATTGCCACTGAGGGTGCCTGCTTGGTAAACGGGCCCGTCGGGGGCTAAGTGATCCATCACTTCGGCGCGTGCTGCGAAGGCACCAACGGGCAGTCCCCCACCGATGACCTTCCCAAAGGTTACGATGTCGGCGGCAATGCCAAACACTTCCTGAGCACCGCCTTTTGCCAAGCGGAATCCTGTCATCACTTCATCAAATATCAACAAAGCTCCATTTTCAGTACAGAGTTTACGCAAGCCTTCTAAGAATCCTTCAGCAGGGGGCACACAACCCATATTGCCTGCTACAGGCTCGATGATCACAGCGGCAATCTGTTCAGGGTTTGCCTCAAAGAGTGTCTTCACGGAGGTGAGGTCGTTATAGTTTGCCAGCAGTGTATCCTTAGCGGTGCCTTGGGTAACACCAGGGCTATTAGGACTGCCAAAGGTCGCCCCTCCACTGCCTGCTTCGATGAGAAAGGCATCGGCGTGCCCGTGATAACAGCCTACAAACTTAATGATCTTCTCTCTACCCGTATATCCACGCGCTAAGCGTATAGCACTCATACAAGCCTCCGTACCGCTATTTACAAAGCGTATCTTATCGATATGAGGCACCATCTTCACAGCGAGCTCTGCAATGCGTATTTCTACTTCGGTGGGGATACCAAAGGACGTACCTTTGTGTGCACGCTCGACTACTGCCTCAATTACGGGGGGATAGGCGTGCCCTAAGATAAGCGGACCCCACGAGGCGATATAGTCGATATACCGCCGCCCATCGGCATCGTAGAGGTAAGCTCCCTTCGCTTCTTTAATAAAGATAGGGTCGCCCCCTACGGCATTAAAAGCCCTTACAGGCGAGTTTACCCCGCCAGGCAATACTTTCTTGGCTTGAGCAAATAGCTCACTACTTCTTTTGTATAACATATTTGTGTTTTTACTGATCAGGGATCAGAGGTCAGGGGTCAGTGTAGAGTTCTCCGTACTGACTTCTGATCTCTGACTTCTAAGTATTAACTTCTATCTCAAACTGGGTCAGTTCTGCAAAGCGTCTCAGTCGTTCGTTACATTCTTCTTCACTGAGGCTAAGCATACGCTCTAAACCAAACTTCTCAATGCAGAAGGACGCTAAATTCGATCCGTGCACTACTGCGTTCTTCATATTGGCAAAACTGTAATCGCCACTCTTAGCAAGGTAACCCACTAAGCCCCCAGCAAAAGTATCGCCAGCACCTGTAGGGTCAAACACCTCTTCCAAAGGCAAGGCTGGGGCAAAGAACACTTGACTCTTATGGAAGAGCAGTGCCCCGTGCTCGCCTTTCTTGATGATCACAAAGCGAGCTCCCATTGCCATAATGCGCTGTGCGGCTTTCACTAAAGAGTATTCTCCAGTAAGTTGCCGTGCCTCCTCATCGTTGATAGTGATCACATCCACCTTAGCGATGACCTCTTGGAGTAAATCCCAAGTGTGGTACATCCAATAGTTCATCGTGTCAAGCACTACAAGGGTGGGCTTGTGATCCATCTGTGCTAAGATGTCGAGCTGCAATTGGGGATGTAAGTTCCCTAGCATCACAATAGCTGCCTTGCGAAACGCCTCAGGCACTACAGGCTTAAAATCCGCTAACACATTCAGCTGTGTATCCAAGGTGTCGCGGACGTTCATATCGTTGTGGTAACGACCACTCCAAAAGAAACTCTTTCCTCCACGTACTACTTCGACTGCTGAGGTATCAACTTTTCGGGCACGGAGTAAGTCTAAAAATGCCTGTGGATAGTCCTCACCTACCACCGAGACCACTGCTTGCGGTACGCCAAACTGTGCTGCTGCAATAGCGATATAGTTTGCAGCCCCACCCATAATCACTTCACTTTTGCCAAAGGGTGTCTCTATCTGGTCAAAAGCTAATGTGCCTGCTATTAGTATTTTATTCATTTATCTGAAGTTAGAAAATAGAAATTAGAAATCTATTTCGGCGGCAAAAGTACTACTTTTTAATGAATAATTGGCAATGAGGAATGAGGAATTTTTTCAGAGGTCAACGGTCAGGGATTAGGAATCAGAGGTTAGTGGGCAGAGGACATATCTCATTATTCACTACTCCTCAAGTTTGTTACTGTCTTAAACTCCTTCTCACTACCTACGCGCTTGATAAACGCCTGCATCTCATCGGTGAGAAGCAGCACATTGTTGTGTTCCCAATACGCTGCATTATAAGGGAATTTGAGCTTAAACATATCCTTCTCCACAGAAGCATTCTCTTTCAAGGGTTCACTCATTGGCAGGGGTTGTGCATCGTAAAAGTAATAAAGCTCAAAAATATCCGTACCCTCCTTTGAAAGCACTTCCTGCTTATTGAGGAGCGTTCCTCGCGCCAATTGATATTTACCCGTAGCAGGGTTAAGCGCAAAGTCTGAGCGGTGTTCTCTATGTAAAACTCTATGTTTCAGTCCCCAGAAGTTCTTTTTGTAGTCCATAGCAATGTTATCAGCGCTCATCGCAAACTGCTTAGGCACCCAACGCTCATTGTCCATCAGGTAATAACCGCTCGTTTTCACCTGCTTCGTATCCTTATTGCCAAACTCAATCTTATCCTCAGCACTGCCTTCGCCTTTGAGCTTCTTATGCCAAAAGTGATCCACAGGAGTACCCATCACCGCCAATCCCATAAAGGCATCAGCTAGTTCAGGCATATTTACTTTATACACCTTACTGCTATTGATTGCCGCCACACGCAGCTGCTCTATCTCTACCTTGTAGGGTTTCTTGGGAAATGGCTTAGTTGGCGTACCCATCAAAGCCTTCTTCTCAACTTTACCTACAATGTCGATGAGCTTCTCTATCTGTCCATTCTTGCGCAATAAGCAACGTATAAAGAACCGTTCCTTATGCGTATCGAGCGCATACCACTTATCAATAGCCTTCACCATCTGTCGATAGCTCTCGTTCGGGTCTATGGTTACCTCCTCAAGCACAAAGGTTTTGGGGCTAAGGTAGAGGGTATCACGCCCTGCCAAAGCCGTAAAGCTACTGCTCAGCGACTCATAGCCCAAGCAATCGATGTGCAGCGCCCCCTCTGAGGAAGAAATCTCAAAGCCGCCTTCCTCATTGCTGATAGCATACGCCTGACCGCTGACCACCGTAGCATATACCACAGGTGCTTTTGCCTGCTTATCCCACAACACCGCCCTGAGATGGTGCTGGCCATAAGCGGTAATACTTACAAAAAATGATAGTAAAATAAAGAAAAGTCTTTTCATAGTGAATTGGAAATTAGAAATTAGAAAAATAGAAGATTAGAGTTGAGCATACATCATTACTCTCTGCTCATTACTCTTTACTCATTACCCATTAAATATTAAAGTCTTCAGCATCGCTAAGATATTCAGCAGCCCAAATGCCAATACCAGCCATATTACTACTTCGCCACCCCAGACCCTGTAGCCTGCGCCTTCGGGGTGTCGTTTGCGGAAAGCGCGTACGAGGAGGGCGGGCACTATCACCGTCCAGATAGCTACTGCCAAGCCTGCATAGCCTATCGCCTTGACAAAGCCATAAGGGTACAGCAGACTCATCGCTAAGGGGGGTAGGAAGGTTACCAATGCCGTCTTAGTTCTGCCCCAGAGGCTACCGTTGAACTTAAAGAGGTCGGCGATATAGTCAAACAGCCCCAGCGTTACCCCTAAGAAAGAGCTGGCAATTGCCATATAGGCAAAGAAGTCGAGCGCAGGAGCCACATAGTCCACACGGATATAGTGCCCAAGTGCCTCGAGCAAGGTCGCCACGTCTCCGCCCTTGGCTGTTACCTCTGCAAAAGCACCTCGGGGCAAGTTGCCCTGTACCGCTGTCTGCCATAGGAGGTACATCAGCAGTGCCAACCCCGTACCGATGAGGATAGCCCGCGATACCTTCTTGGCATCCTTATGGTAGTACTTGGTAAGGCTGGGCACGTTGCAATGAAAGCCAAAGGACACTAAGCATACGGGCAAGGCTACCCATAGATACCTCAGATAATGGCTATCACCTTCTCCGAGGGTGTTGAAGAGTATCTCAGCCTTAACGCCAGATAGCATCCCTGCTGTCGAGAAGAAGAACGCAATGACCATACCCCCTATAAGCACCGTACTGAACCTATCCACTGCCTTGGTCGATAGCCATACGGCAAAGGTGAGCACCCCGCAGAAGAGTAGTTCCCCACCGCTATGGCTTACCTGTAGGGTGCTTCCAGAGAGCAGTCGCTCTGTGATGCCACCCCAGAGGTGATATAGGCATAGGTAAGGATATAGAGCGTGAAAGCCATCGCCAGCCCGTTAATACGGTTCCACCCCCTGCCGAGCAGGTCTCTGACCATCGTGTAGAAGCTGGCACCCTCAGGGTAATACATATTCACCTCAAGGAGCATCAGCCCCGATGCCGTCATACAGCCCCAAGTGTAGATAAGGGCGAGTACTGCCCCTACGAACCATACCCCTGAGGTTGCTGTGGGGTTGGCGAGCATTCCTGCGCCAATGGTGGTACCCGCGACTATCATCGCACCGCCGAGTAATGAAGGTTGTTTCATAGAGGTTAGTGATTAGGGGGTCAGAGAACAGAGATCAGGACTGATCACTGACTTCTGCTCTCTGCCCTTATATCTTAAACGTTTTTTTTACTTCGTGCTTAGGTATATCGGTGGCTACCAGCGATAGGCGTGTGCCTTCACGGTGGGGATTGACCTTTGTGGTGGTGTAATGCCACTCGGTGGTAAGGCACTCCTCATTGCGGTGCGAAGTGTGTTCGATGGCGATGCCTTCTTCAACCACTACGCCTACGTAGGTGAGGAGTTGCACCTTAAGGCTCACGACCTTCACGGGGTGGGTAGTGGTGATGACGAGGGTCTCGCCTGCTCTGCCCGTATAGCCTTCGGCATTTACTGCGGTGATAACAGGGCGCGCGAGGTAGTCGGTTACGGCAACATTGTGCGCCGTGAGACTCCGTGGACTGGCAGCAGCAATAGCCGTGTAGAGTGCATTGGTCTCAGGGTTGCTACGGGCACGGCGCGAGTAGGTGATAGCCTTGCGAAAGCTCTCGCGTTGCTCCCTTTGTTTTTCAGATTCTTTGCGTGGTTTCTCAGGGGCACGAGTGATGATGGTTTGCCCCTTAACTTGCTTGAATATAAGGGTTCCTAATTTGCCCGAGACGGCTGCCATAGGGCTGTTTTTTGCTATTTTTGCCATTTGATTAGTTTTTAGGGATCAGAGGTCAGAGATCAGAGATCAGAGAGTAATGAGTAGAGAGTAAATTGCTAACGCACCGAACTCATTACTCTCTACTCTTTATTCTCTACTCTCTAATATCAGTATTCGTACACGGTGGTTTCGGTGTTTTCCTCCCAAGGTTTCCAAGTGTTATTCACTTTATAGCGGCTTCTGTGTTTTTCTACTATTTTTATAGGAAATCCACGGTCGTCGTAGGTGTTTTCGTAGGTTGTTTCCTCTCGGAGCTCCCCATCGGCATCTGTCTCTTTTTCAGTGAGCGGCAGGTAATCTGCTCCTGAACCTCCTCTATAAAAAGCTTCAGGGTGAATAGCAACAAATGCGTCATACACCAGAGGGAAGTGTTTGCCATCTTCATAAGTGTAGGCAGTGGTTTCAGCGAGTTTGCCATTACTATCAAATCTCTCATAGCGCACTACCCTGCCTTTGGCGTCGAAGGTGCTATGGTATTCCGTTGTACTGGTGTAAGGTTGCACCTCGTTAGGGTTTTTACTCTTATAGGTCATCTTTACAACTACTTTAGGATAAGCACTATAATCGGCGGTGTAGGTGTATTCAGTTTTGTCAGTGGTCGTGGTAGTCGTGCCACTTTTTGTTTCGATATGCACCGTGGTTCTATCCTCTACCCATCGGGTAAGCCTTTTCTGCTCGTCGTAGGTGTAGGAAGTAACCTCGTGAGTGTCGTACTTAGAGAGGTCGTTACCCTCACGTTTCGCTATTTCTGTAAGGTCAGAAACCTTAGTTTTGAGCAAGCCGTTTTCGTAGTAGGTGTAGGAATCGGTGCTGTGATCGCCATCACCGTTTTCTGATGCTTGCTTGACAATGCGGTTGCCCTCATAAGTAAAGGTTATGGAACTACCCAGATTTTCATTTGTACTTTTGATGCTGATGAGCTTGCCATCACGCACAGTGTAAGTAGCTTCGTAAGAGCCATCATCAGTGGTAACTCTCATTTTTTTAGGGAATATACCCCTTTCTGTTGAATCGTCGTTTTTGCTGCACGCTCCTAATAATAGCAGGGCTGCGGCGAATGTTACTAAATGTTTTTTCATTATTAAATTGATTTTTAAGGCTTTAGGCCTCAGGTTTTAGGCTTGAGACAGCACCTTTGCAGTATGCTCTGAAAGCTAAAAGCTGACGCCTGAAAGCTGAGATTAATATTCGTATACGGTGGTTTGGGTAGAGGTTGCCCCAGCATAGAGGGTTTTAGTGGTTTCAATTGTTTTTACGAGGCGTTTCTGGGCGTCATAAAAATATTCGTTATTGATTTCTTTCGTTAGGTTACTACCACTGTACTCTTTTTTGGTAAGCCTATTCTTTTTGCTGGGCTCCACCCCATTGACAAAGCGGTTTTCTGGGGAAGACTTAGAAGTGTCATTGAATTTACCGAGTATTTTATCGTTGCCTCCCTCAGAGGTATAAGTAAACTCTGTATGGTACTCAACGGTGGTGCCGTCTTTTGCAAAACTTTCGTGTCGCAGCACATCGCCATCAGCATCTAAATAAACCTTGGCATAAGTGGTCTCACTATTTGTTCCAGAATTGTGTACCCCTTTGATTTTTACCTCTGTGGGTGATAGATATTCAAGGGTATTCTCCTCAACAAAAGTAGTTGTCCTTGTCTTACCTTTCGCAGTTTCAGTGCCTATGGAAGTTTGCTTCCAAGAGGCTAATTGCCCACCGCTGTAAGTGTAGGTGTTGGTGACGACAGAGCTGTATATAGTGCCATCGTCCCATACGGTATAATTTTCAGATATTCTGCTTTTTAGCAGTCCATTTTCGTAGTTAAAAGTGCCTTTGTAATGATTTTCACCATCATTAGATTCAGCTATTCTGAGAAGATTTCCTTCATAAGTGAGCGTACTTGAGGATTGGCGGGAGCCTTTGCTATTCTTGATTTGCGATGTATTCCCCTTAAATCTATTGCCGTCGTAGGAGTAGGTTATCGTCTCAACAGAGCCATCGGTATTAGTAGAGATTGCTCTTTTAGGGAGTAACGAGTTCTCCTCAGCAGGAGGAGGGGGTGTTGGTGCGGGTGCAGGGTTGGGCGTTGGTGGTGTTGGGTTGTCGTCGTTTTTGCTGCACGCTCCTAATAATAGCAGGGCTGCGGCGAATGTTGCTAAATGTTTTTTCATTGTTAAATTGATTTTTAGGTTTTCAGAGGTCAGGGGTCAGAGATCAGATTATGAGCAAAAGCCCTTTGCGGTGTACTCTGAAAACTAAAAACTGACGCCTGAAAGCTGATTTCGCGGCAAAAGTACGAAATAATTTTTAATGAGCAATGAGTAGAGAGTAAAAAGTAGAGAGTAAAGAGTAAAGAGTAATGAGTAATGAGTACGGTGCGTTAGCAATTTACTCTCTGCTCTCTGCTCTCTACTCATTACTCATTGCTCTCTGCTCTCTGATTACTGTTTTCTCAATAAATTGTTATAATCATTGCATAATACGTAATCGAGGGTAGTGCCTATATCGCAGTAAAATGGTGCTTTTGAGGTGGGATTATCTTATAGTTATCGTATAGGCATCGTATAAGTATCGTGTAGAGTTGCTCTTACCTTCCTCTTACGTTGCTCTTAGGTTCCTCTTAGGTTTGAGGTGTGAGGTATGGGGTATGAGGTGTTAGCTGCTGTGGAAAAATGTTGTGTTGCGGTATTCTTAAAAAGATGGCGCAAAGATACAACTTTTTTTGAAATTAGAAATAAGAAAGTAGAAAATTGAAGTGAGAAATTAGAAAAATAGAAAATAGAAGTGGGGAATGACAAGCCTCTGTGTTGGCTTTTGCACTCTGATTACGACTTTATGTTCACTGCCATAAGACCACTGATTTCTCATTTCTAAATTCTAATTTCTAAAAAAATCATTGCTCATTGGGCATTATTTCGTACTTTTGCCGCTTAGGATTTTGTTTTTCAATAGTAGTTTTACGATGAGATATATTACTAACTGCGTTCTTATAGCGTTTTTTATCTGCAGTCAATTTGTTGTGGCACAGAGGGGTATGGGGGCACTCTCCGTCAAGGATGGGGTGGTGTTGCGGTGCGATAACGCGGCGATTCCCTCCGATGGGGTCATTGAGCTCACGCGGACAGTTACTGCCATTGATAGGCGCGCTTTTGCCGATTGCGTGCGACTGCGGCGCGTGGTGCTTTCCGGTATGGTAACCCGCTTGGGTGAACAGGCTTTTGCGGGATGTACGGCACTCAGGGCGGTCGAGGCACTGCCGAACTCGGTGGTAGAGATCGGGCGTGGTGCTTTTGCGCAGTGTGCTGCCTTGGAGAAGATCGCCTTGCCCAACTCGGTGGAAAGTATTGGCGATGAGGCGTTTCGCGGTTGTGCTGCCTTGGAGAAGGTAACGCTACCCGAAGGACTGCGGCAGTTGGGAGCTGCGGCTTTTAAGGATTGTGCGAAGATGAGCGAAGTGAGCTACGAAGGTGCAGGCTTCGCAGTAGTGCCGCAGGAGGCTTTCTACGGGTGTAAGTCGCTCAGGAAGATGGTGTTGCCTGCGGGGGTAAAACGCATAAAGCGTGGAGCATTTGCCCTGTGTGTGGCACTGCGAGAGGTGCAGTTGCCCGAGGGCTTGGAGAGTGTGGGCGACGATGCTTTTGAGGGGTGTAAGTCGCTGCTGACAGTGGCGTTGCCCGATACGGTGGTATTTCTGGGGGCGAGTGCCTTCCACGGGTGCAGCAGTTTGGTGGCAGCGCAATTGCCCCACGGACTGCAACATCTTCAAAACGATACTTTTATGGATTGTGTGAGTTTGCGTCAGGTGGTGATCCCCGATACGGTGGAGAAAATCAATATGCAGGCTTTCAGAGGCTGTGTGTCGCTGCGTGAGGTGCAGTTTCCATTGGCATTGACAGAGCTGCTATACGGGGCTTTTAACGGCTGCAAGGCGTTAGAGGAGGTCGCACTGCCAGAGGAGGTGAAGTTTATGGGGGCATACGCCTTTGCGGGCTGTGAGTCGCTTAAGCGCGTAGAGCTACCGCGCTCAGTGGTAGAGGTGCCTTCGCGCTTATTCTACAACTGCACTGCCTTGGAGGAAGTAAAGCTCTCGAAGTACACACGCTCGTTGGGCGTACAGGTGTTCTACGGGTGCACTGCCTTAAAGGAGCTGAAATTGCCCGCCACGGTAGAGAAGATAGGCTTAGGAGCCTTTGAGAAGAGTGGCTTGGAGGAACTGCACTGCAAGGCAACAGTGCCGCCCGCGGTGAGCAAGAGCTTTGGCTATCGCGGCAAGGTGGTAGTGCCTCATAGAGAAATGGCAGCCTACAAAGAAGCTACGGCGTGGAAGGAATGTGTATTTGAGGATTAGGGGTTAGTGGTTAGGGGTTAGGGGTTGTGGCATAGGGTTTTGAAGTGTAATTTCAGGCGTATTAACATATTTTAACAATAAATATTTTTTGTTTCTGTAAATTTGTTCTACCTTTGCCGTGTTAATTTAATAAAAAGATCACTTTATGAAAAAACTCACACTAAGTTTGGCAGTAGTAACTGCTATGGTTGTTGTGAGCTGCAACAACACTAACACCCAGCAAAATGCTGACACAGAGAGCACTACAACGGAGCAAATGATGGTGCCAGAAGGTACCGAGGCTGAGGCTGCTCAATTTGCTTATGCAGTAGACCCGATGTCGGTAGTGGAATGGATTGGTTCGAAGCCAGTGGGCAAACACAATGGTACTGTAAATGTAACTTCTGGTGGAGTAAACGTTGAGAATGGTGCTATTAAGAATGCTGAATTTGTGTTGGATATGAATACCATCACTGATTTAGACTTGAAGGCTGGCGACGGCAAGGAGATGCTTGAAGCGCACCTTAAAGGCACTGGTAAAGACGATGCTGCGGACGATTTCTTCAATGTGAAGAAGTATCCAACAGCAAAGTTTGTATTTAAATCGTTTGACGGTAAGACACTTACAGGTGATTTGACAATCAAGGAAGTAACCAAAGAAATTAGCTTCCCTGCAACGGTTACTGTTACTGACAACGCTGTGAGCATTGTATCAAAATCATTTAAGATTAATCGTGTTGATTTTGGCGTAAAATACGGTTCTAAATCAGTGTTTGACAACTTAAAGGATAAGTTTATCAACGATGATATTGAACTGGTTGTCAAGGCTAAAGCAACTAAGTAAAGATATCCAATAGAATATTTCTGAGGTGTTGTTCGTGCAAATTGCTGGGGGGCTTTTTGCAGTGAATGGCATCTCAGTTTTTTAATATATAAAGTAGTATGATTGACTCTGTCTCGGTAATAATTATCTTAATCACTCTCGTGCTTTCAGCCTTTTTTTCAGGCTTTGAGATTGCGTATGTATCGTCGAACAAAGTGCATATTGAAATCCTCAAGAAGCAGGAAGGGGTAATTGCCAACGTGCTTACAAAGCTGACGCGTCGCCCCTCAAAGTTGTTGGCGACAATGCTTGTAGGAAACAACATTGCCTTGGTAGTATACGGGTTTGTGATGGGCAAAGTGATGACAGCAATGCTACCTCCTTTCTTTCAGAATGTGGTATGGCATACGGTGATATCTACGCTTGTCATTTTGATTACTGCGGAGTTTATGCCAAAGGTGTTCTTTCAGATCTACGCCAATCAACTACTGAAAATATTTGCCATTCCTGCTTATTTCTTCTATGTGCTCTTCTCGCCCTTGTCGGAGTTTGTCATCTGGATATCAGACTTTGTGTTGAGGGTTTTCTTTAAAACGAAAGGTGATTATGTGCCGCTTTCATTCACTAAATTAGAGTTGGTGGACTACATCTCAGAGCAGATGGAGAACATTCCTGAGAAAGAGGAGGTAGATGCTGAAGTACAGATATTTCAGAATGCTTTGGAGTTCTCAGGAGTTAAGGCTCGTGAGATTATGATACCCCGCACCGAGATTGTAGCGGTAGACATCAATGAGACCATTGAGAATCTCATTGCTACTTTTGTTTCATCAGGGTTTTCTAAGGTGCTGATATACAAAGATAATATTGATGATATTGTAGGCTACGTGCACTCGTTTGATATGTTTAAAAAGCCTAAAAATATCAAGGCTGTGCTTATCCCAATAGTGAATATCCCTGAGACAATGCAGATTAATGAAGTGCTCAACTTACTGACACGCAAGCGCAAGAGTATGGCTGTGGTGCTTGATGAGTATGGTGGTACTTCGGGAATACTTACTTTGGAAGATATTGTAGAAGAGCTTTTCGGTGAAATCGAAGACGAGCACGACAAAGACAACTTTATTGAGGAGAAGATTTCAGATAGTGAATACTTATTTTCAGCTCGCTTGGAGGTGGAGTACCTCAATGAAGCTTACAAATTTGACCTACCTGAAAGTGAAGACTACGAAACTTTAGGCGGCTTATTAATACTTCATAATCAGGAAATTCCTGTGCAAGGAGAGGTGATATCTATTCCCCCTTATAAGTTCGTTGTTGAGGCTTGTTCTGAGACAAAAGTAGAGACGGTAAGGCTTTCCATTGAAGAAGGTAACAATAACGCATAAAAAAAGACCCTCCTTTTCAGGAGAGTCTCTTTTCACAATGCATATAAATACTACTACTAACTCCAAAATTAATACTTTTAAGTTCATAAAGAACTTACAAACTTAAAAGTATTTTTTCTTCATAAATTTTCTGTTTTAAAAATAGAAAAATAATTGTTTTAAATAGTTTAATAAATGATTTTTGTTCAGTAATTTAATTTTTTTCAAATTCTTGCTTTAATGATCAATGTTTCTTATAGTAATTTCAATTAACAATGTTTATTTTAGCAATTTTAGTTTTTCAGATGTTTGTCTTAATGTCTAATTTTAATTTTTATCTAACAATGTTTCTTATAGCAATTTTTCAGTAATTTGTTTTATCATTTAATCTATTTAAATGCACTTTAGTAAGCCCTTGGCAACTCCCGTCCCTCAAACTTACACTTAATATATAGAAAATAGCGTGCCAAACTTTATAAAGATACTTATTTTATTCATAAAACACTTATTGTCAGCGAAATAAATATTTTAGAGAACTTTTTGTTTCTTACTCAAAAACAGCTTCTTTCGTATACTTATTACACCGAACTATGTGTATCTTACTCGTTTTACACATTTTATATAAGAGAGAAAGAGGCTAATCTTTTTGTAGATTAACCTCTTTAAATTGAATACTGTTTTTGTTCTTATCTGCCCATTCGGCAATAAATATCTTGTTATCTGTAACCAATCTATGAGATGTTTCGCTATACTCTAAAATCCGAATGCTACCATCGTTCTGTTTGTAGAAGTAATAATGAGAATACCCCACAACAAATGGTGCTTTACCTATGTAGTGTAACCTTTTGCTTTCTCTACTCAAAGGATCGAAGTTAGGCACTATTTCATCTTGATAGTAATCACGTGAATAGGGGTAGACGGCAGCCCAACCCAAGTCGGTATCTGTTTTGTATACAAATCGTTCTGTCTTTGCAGCTACACTTCTCCCAGTAGAAATATATAGAAATAACTGTCCGTCAAATTCCCAACACACCCCTTTAACAAAAAAACTGCCAAAATTCTCAATACTTCCTCCTCCACAAGATGCTATATACACCTCCTGCTGATGCATAGCCGTTTGGAGGTCATAGACTTGCAACATCGCTCCAAAGTCTTTAAAGAGCAATACGTAAAGATGACCTTTATCCTCAAAAGCATCTGACAAGTAGGGCAGTGGCGTCCTTTGTGAATCCCAATAGCGAAGAAACCCTTCATCCGATGTCTTTTTGTGCTCTACTTCATCAATGAGGGTTACTTCTTCTCCTTTCCTAAACCACAATTGCCATTTATTCCCTTGAAGACTCTTAATATTCCGCTGAAAGACAACTACCCCATCAGACAATATAACACTATCCTTTGCAGAAGGATGCTTATGATGAGCAGTCTGAGCATTGACATTCATAGCTAAGACAATAAGTAATAAAGTCCATTTTATTCTACCCATACATTAAACTTTCTCTGTAAGCCACTCCCGCGCATTGACAAAGGCTTCTACCCACGGACTCACTTCATCTGTTCTACCTTCCTCATAGTACGCCCAATTCCAAGGGAAGGCACTGCGCTCTATGTGGGGCATCGTTACCAAGTGGCGACCGCTCTTGTCGGCGAGCATTGCCGCATTGTAGTCGGAGCCGTTAGGGTTGGCAGGATAACCCTCGTAGGCGTATTTTGCCACGATGTTATAGTCGCTCTCAGGTAGCGGTAGGTGAAACTTCCCTTCGCCATGAGAGATCCACACCCCGAGGCGTGTACCTGCAAGGCTTTGTAGCATTACCGAATTATTCTCTGGGATAACCACCGATACAAACCCGCTCTCGTGTTTACCGCTGTCGTTGTGGTGCATCTTACCGTGCTCAGCGTGCTCTGGGTTGATGACTTCCAGCTCCATAAAGAGCTGACAGCCGTTGCAGATACCCACTGATAGCGTATCCTCGCGTTTAAAGAAGTTCTCCAACGCTCGTTTAGCCTTATCGTTGTAGCGGAATGCCCCTGCCCAGCCCTTGGCACTGCCCAATACGTCTGAGTTGGAGAAGCCGCCCACTGCTCCGAGGAACTGTACCTCTTCCAGCGTTTCGCGTCCTGAGATAAGGTCGGTCATACAAACATCGCGCACCTCAAAGCCAGCCAAATAGAGGGCATTGGCCATCTCGCGCTCGGAGTTGCTGCCCTTCTCACGCAGCACTGCCGCTACAGGTCGCTTGGTAGGGCGTGCGGGCCTCTTGCCTGTAAAGTGGCTTGGAAAGGCGTATACCAAAGGCTGCTCGGTGTAGTTTTGGTAACGTTCTGTAGCCTTGTCACGCTGGGTCTGCTGTTTATCCAATAGGTAGGAAGTGAGCATCCACAGGTCGCGCAGCTCGGCAATATCGAAGTGCAGTGCTGCCTCACCATTCTTCACGTGCAACACCCCTGCACCTTTCACCTCGCCTATCTTCACTGCCTTTACACCTTGCGCAGCGAGATAGCTCTCAACGCTACTATCAGCCTGAAATACTACCCCCGCATTCTCTGCAAAGAGCACTTTCACGGTGTCTTCTTTACCTAAGGCGGTCAGGTCTACAGTAGCCCCTAAATCGTTATCGGCAAAGCACATTTCGAGCAGGGTGGTGATAAGCCCCCCACTGTTGATGTCGTGCCCTGCTACTATCTTTCCTTCTTTTATGAGTGTCTGAATAGCGTCAAACGCCTTTTTAAAGTATGCTGCGTCTTTCACATCAGGAGCTGTGGTGCCGATACTACTGAGCACCTGCGCTAAGGCACTACCGCCAAGCTGATACGCATCGCAGGAGAGGTTCACATAATAGATACTGCCCCCGCCGCGTTTCAGTACAGGCTGCACCACTTGTTTGATGTCGGTGCAATGCCCTACTGAGGAGATGATAACCGTACCAGGTGCCAATACCTCCGCGTCTTTGTACTTTTGCTTCATCGAGAGGGAGTCCTTGCCGGTGGGTATGTTGATCCCCAGCGCGATAGCAAAGTCGGAGCAGGCAGCTACGGCCTTATACAATCGCGCATCTTCTCCCGTATTGCGGCAAGGCCACATCCAGTTAGCGGATAGCGATACTCCCGATAACCCACCTGCTATGGGTGCCCAAAGTGTATTGGTCAGTGCCTCAGCTACCGCATTACGGCTGCCCACTGCTGGGTCGATGAGTGCTGTCAGGGGCGAGTGCCCAATAGCTGTAGCGATGCCCTCTTTGCCTTTAAAGTCCAAAGCCATTACCCCCACATCACTGAGTGGCAATTGCAAAGGACCTACGCATTGTTGTTGCGCTACACGTCCGCCCACACAGCGGTCTACCTTGTTAGTGAGCCAGTCCTTTGAGGCTACGGCTTCCAATTGCAGCACCTGCTCTACATAACGCAGTATATTGCCCTCAAAGTAATGGAATTCCTCATAAGTGCGCGCCACGCTTTGGTCTTCCATAATGGTTTTAGGTGAGGAGCCAAACATATCCGAGAGGTCTAAGTCGAGCGGACGCGTGCCTTGTTTCTCTGAGACGATAGCAAAGTGCTTGTCATCGGTTACCTCGCCTACGACGTACATAGGCGCGCGCTCTCGCTCAGCAACCGCACGCAACTGTGGCAGGGCTTCTTCAGGGACGATCAGCCCCATACGCTCCTGCGACTCGTTGCCGATGAGCTCTTTATCCGAGAGCGTGGGGTCGCCAACAGGCAAGGCGTCTAAATCGATGCGACCGCCGGTCTCCTCAATGAGTTCGGAAAGACAGTTGAGGTGCCCGCCTGCCCCGTGGTCGTGTATCGAAACAATAGGGTTCGTATCGGCCTCTACAAAGGCGCGTATCGCATTGGCAGCGCGCTTCTGCATCTCAGGGTTAGAACGCTGCACAGCATTGAGTTCAATACCCGATCCGAAGGCTCCGGTATCCGCTGAGGACACGGCCGCGCCCCCCATACCAATGCGGTAGTTATCACCGCCGAGCACTACTATCTTATCTCCCGCCTTAGGGGTATGTTTTAAGGCTTGCGATTCCTTGCCATAACCGACTCCCCCCGCCAGCATTATCGCCTTATCATAACCGAGCTTGCGCCCGCCTTCCGTTGCCTTTTCTTCATATTCAAACGTAAAGAGCGACCCGGCGATGAGCGGTTGCCCAAACTTATTACCGAAATCTGTTGCCCCATTCGAGGCCTTGATGAGGATATCCATAGGCGTCTGATAGAGCCACGCGCGCTCTGCCATTGCCCCTTCCCAAGGTCTGCCCTCCTCTAAGCGTGAGTAAGCGGTCATATACACCGCCGTACCCGCCAGCGGTAAACTCCCTTGCCCACCCGCAAGGCGGTCGCGTATCTCACCACCCGAGCCTGTAGCCGCCCCATTGAACGGCTCAACCGTAGTGGGGAAGTTGTGCGTCTCAGCCTTGAGCGAGATTACTGACTCAAAAGGCTTTTCCGTGAAAGGCGAAGGCACGTCCCCACGCTCAGGGGCAAACTGCACCACTGCAGGACCTTTAATAAACGCCACATTGTCTTTATACGCCGATACAAGCCGATTAGGGTGCGCCTCCGAAGTCTTTTTAATGAGCTTAAAGAGCGATAGCGGTTGCTCCTTCCCATCGATAACGAAGGTGCCTGTGAAGATCTTGTGCCGACAATGCTCCGAGTTGATTTGCGAAAAGCCAAACACCTCAGAGTCGGTCAGTGGCCGCCCCAGCTTTGCCGATAGCCGTTCTAAGTATTGCACTTCTTCTGTGCTCAGCGAGAGCCCCTCTTCTGTGTTATACGCCGCAATATCCGTAATCTGTCGCACTGGCTCAGGGGTGATAGCAATCGTAAAAATATCTTGCGTAAGGCTGTTATATCGCTGATGTAGCATCGGGTCGAACCCTGTAAAATCGGCCGCTACCTCAGCAAATTCCTCAATGCGCACAATGCCCTCGATAGCCATATTCTGGGTAATCTCCACCGCATTGGTGCTCCACGGGGTGATCATCGCTGCACGCGGCCCCACAAAAGTGCCTTGAAGTGTATCGCTACCTAAGTGCTCCGCCTGCCCAAAGAGCCACGAGAGTTTTTCCACGCTCTCTGCCGAAAGCCCCTCTGCGGCCTGCACCGCGTAAATTGTCTCCGCTTGATTTTTAAAGAAGTGTATCATTTTATAATGTATAGTGTATAATGGATAATTTATAATGTGTGGTGCGTTCTCTTTCTTTATTGCTACTCAAAGGGTAGTTCTGAAGGCGCAAAGATATGAAATAATTTATAATTGACAATGTATAATGTATAATTGATTAAGGGAGGAGATGGAACGAGCTCGGGGTGGGCTTTGACGGGAGGAAAGTTTACCAGAGTGGAGTATACGGGGTGCTGTCCGTTACGGCTTCGTTTGTGGTTCGAATTAGGTAGAATGATTATAAATTTCAGATTTATGCTGAGAGGAAGCGATGTAAAGAAGGGAGGCGTTTTTTGTGGTTTTCATAAAAAAAGGTGATTTGTTTTGTTTTTATGATATTTTTGTATTATACAAATTATTGATACTATAAATATGTAATCGTTGTAAATAATATTAGGTTTAAATATTTTTCATTAAATATTTGTTAGTGTTGGAAAACCTTTGTATCTTTGCGCATACTTAAAGCTAATAAACACTTAGGATTATGGTTTTTGATATTGAGATGATACGCGGGGTATATGCGCGAATGGCAGCGCGTGTGGATGCAGCACGCACATTGCTGGGACGCCCTTTGACCCTCACTGAGAAGATTTTGTATGCCCACCTATGGGAGGGGCAGCCTACGCGCGCTTTTGTGCGTGGGGCTGACTATGTGGATTTTGCACCCGACCGCATCGCCTGTCAGGATGCTACGGCGCAGATGGCGCTCTTGCAGTTTATGCAAGCGGGCAAGGCGCGTGTGGCAGTGCCTACAACGGTGCATTGCGACCACCTCATTCAGGCAAAGGAAGGCGCTGCGACCGACTTGCCCTTTGCTTTACAGCAGAGTAAGGAGGTGTTTGACTTCCTCGCTTCGGTTTCTAACAAGTACGGCATTGGCTTTTGGAAGCCTGGTGCGGGCATTATCCATCAGATTGTGCTTGAGAACTATGCTTTCCCTGGGGGGATGATGATCGGTACTGACTCGCATACGGTCAATGCAGGGGGCTTGGGGATGATTGCTATCGGTGTGGGAGGTGCTGATGCGGTAGACGTGATGGCTGGTATGGCTTGGGAGTTGAAGTTCCCACGCCTTATAGGGGTAAAACTCACGGGGAGGCTCAACGGTTGGACAGCTCCTAAGGATGTGATCCTCAGAGTGGCAGATATCCTTACGGTGAAAGGCGGTACGGGGGCTGTTGTGGAATATTTTGGCGAGGGAGCGCAGTCGCTTTCGTGTACGGGTAAGGGCACTATCTGCAATATGGGGGCTGAGATTGGGGCTACGACCTCTACCTTTGGCTACGATGATGCAATGCGGCGTTACCTAAATGCCACAGGCAGAGCGGAGGTGGTAGCTGCTGCGGATGCTGTAGCTGACTACCTCACGGCTGACCCTGAGGTATACGCTGACCCCAAAGCCTATTTTGACGAGCTTATTGAGATTGACCTATCGGAATTGGAGCCTTATATCAACGGTCCATTTACGCCCGACCGTGGTACGCCTATCTCTCAGATGAAGGAAGTGGCGCGGGCTGAGGGCTGGCCTTTGAAGGTAGAATGGGGGCTTATAGGCTCGTGCACTAACTCTTCGTATGAGGATTTGAGTCGTGCGGTATCGGTAGTGCAGCAGGCGGTGGATCAGGGTATTACCCCTAAGGCTGCCTTTGGCATCAACCCAGGTTCGGAGCAAATCAGGTATACCATTGAGCGCGATGGGCTGCTGAAAGTGTTTGAAGCCTTAGGCACGAAGGTGTTTACCAATGCCTGTGGACCTTGTATCGGTCAGTGGGACAGGGCGGGAGCGGAGCGTCAGGAGAAGAACACGATAGTGCATTCTTTCAACCGCAACTTCTCAAAGCGTGCTGATGGCAACCCTAACACACACGCTTTTGTAACGTCGCCTGAGATGGTAGCTGCCTTGGCAATTGCTGGTCGGTTAGATTTTAATCCTATCACTGATACACTTGTAAACGACAAGGGTGAGCAGGTGCGTTTAGAACCTCCTCACGGTGATGAGTTGCCCACTCGTGGTTTTGCGGTAGACGATGCGGGCTACGTAGCGCCTGCTGTTGATGGGGCAAGTGTGGAAGTGGTAGTAGACCCACAGTCGAGCCGATTGCAGCTCCTTACGCCTTTTGCGCCTTGGGACGGGAAGAATATCACAGGGGCGAAGTTGCTCATCAAGGTTTATGGCAAGTGCACAACTGACCATATATCAATGGCTGGCAAGTGGCTACGCTTCCGCGGTCATTTGGACAATATCTCTAACAATATGCTTATCGGTGCGGAGAATGCCTTTACGCATCAGGTGAACTCGGTGAAGAATTGCCTTACGGGAGCTTATGACGAAGTGCCTAAGGTGCAGCGCGCGTATAAGGCAGCGGGTATCCCTTCGATCATCGTAGGCGACCACAACTACGGCGAAGGCTCGTCGCGAGAACACGCTGCTATGGAGCCACGCCACTTAGGGGTAAAGGCTGTACTGGTGAAATCGTTTGCGCGTATTCACGAGACGAACTTGAAGAAGCAAGGAATGCTGGCGCTGACCTTTGCCAACGAGGCTGACTATGACAAGGTGCAGGAGGATGATACGATTGACTTTCTCGACCTTACGGACTTTGCCCCTGAAAAGCCCTTGCATATAGCCTTTGTGCACAAAGACGGCACGCGCGATGTGATCACTGCAAATCACACCTATAACGAGACGCAAATAGCGTGGTTCAAGGCGGGGAGTGCGTTGAACTTGATTGCTGAGGGCAGGGGTCAGTGATTAGGGGTTAGTGGTCAGAGGTTAATTCTGTTCACTGCTTTCTAACCTCTGACCACTGCTTTCTGGCTACTGGCTCAAGTTCTCTTGAAAATATTTGGTGGGTTGGGATATTAGTGGTACTTTTGCGAAAAAATTAGGCACAATGCGCTATCTGAGTTATTTTATATCGTTTTTTGTACACCCCATCTGGATACCGATTTATGGGGCGATGGTATTTTTGTCGTATATCCCTGTTTATCTCCCTATGGAAGAGATAAGGGCGACTTGGCTATCGCTATTATTGGGTACTGTTGCCCTGCCAGCGCTGATTTACTCGGTGCTGTTTATGGTAGGCTGGATGAATAACCCGTTTATCATCGTTGAGAAGAAGGGAAAATGGCTGCTCTATGGCTATATTGCAGTATTGCTGCTGGTGGCGTTTATAGTAGTGCCGATTGAGAAGTATCCGATTTTGTATTTCTACGTAATGAACTTGGCTATCAGTTGCTTTCTGATGGTGTTTTTGCAGTATATCAGGTTCTATGGGAATCCGTTTTGTATGGGAATAGGCGCCCTTACGTGCTTTGCGGTATTGCTGAGCATTTCGCACGAGATTGATATGACTTACTTAGTGGCAGGACTGCTATTTGCCAACGGACTTTGCTTTTCAGCACAACAGTACCTCACACGTCAGTCAGCACCCAACTTACTGCTGAGCTGGCTCATCGGAGCGGTGCCACAACTCTCTCTTATTTATTTGTTTAGGAATATGTTTATCTCGCTGTACCTATAGGAGTTACCTCATTTTATCGTTGATGATGCGATCCATAAAGTCTTGCATAAAGGCGCGCATATCGGCGATACCTATGCGCTGTTCTTGGTTCAGGGGTTGATCTTTGAGATTGTGAACCAGCGCGAAGTCATTCTTGTCATAGATACCCGCGAGTTCGCCAGCGTGGTCAATGAGGTAGATGTAGTTACCTTGCATCAGCTGGTAAAAAGTCTTGTTAGGGATGTAGGCACGAGGCATCTCGTCACTATCACTCAGCAAGCTGCGCCCCCACGAGCGGAAAGGTTTGTGGTAGCCCATCAGGTCTACGAGTGTAGGGAAGAGGTCAATTTGTTGTCCCAGTACATCAGAATGCCCCTGTGGTACAAGAGTCTTGTCAGGTGAGAAGAGTATCAGCGGTTCGCGATGGTGCGTAATGGGCTGCTTGTAATAGTCGTAAAAGTCCTCAGTGGTGTGATCGGAGATAATGGCGAAGATGGTATGCTCGTACCAAGGCATTTTCTTGATGGTCTTAAAGAATTGACCGATGGAATAGTCGGAGTATTCCACCACATTGTGCATAGGGATATCACCTTTATTGAAGCGGTTTTTATAGGGTTCGGGCACGGTATAAGGTCCGTGTGAAGAGAGCAGAAAGACCGTAGCGAGAAAGGGTGAGTGCATTTGGTCGATATTCTTAGCAAAATACTGCAAGAAAGGCTCGTCGTCAATGCCCCAGCTACCGTTGTAGTAACGTTCGTCGTTGAACTCAGTGCGCCCTAAATAACGTTCGTAGCCAATCTGATGGGTGAAAGCGTCGAAATTCATTGAGCCGTTGGTAGCCCCGTGTGCAAAAAGGGTTTGATAGCCCAACTCACGGCTTATATTTGCCAGTGAAGATAGACGGCGCTGCGCATAACCTGAGTTCATAAACGTACTCTCAAAAGTAGGAATGCCTGCTGTGATGGCGGGAATACCCTCAATGGAATGGCTGCTATTGGCGTAAATGTTCGTGAAGTAAAAGCCTTGTTGTGCTAAGGAGTCCAAGAAAGGGGTATGTCCACGATAGCCTGCAATGCCTGTGTGTTCATTGAGCACACCCACATACTCAGCACCGATACCTTCTAAGATAATCAGCACGATGTTGGGCTTTTTGTGTACCTCGCGATCGTATTGCTTGATAGGCTTGATATGCTCAGTGATATATTTTTGATCTGTGAAGTGGTATTCGCGGAAACCTTTGTCCTTCCCTATGGTGCGTATGAGGCTAAAAGGCGTATTGAGCAACACATTCACTTGTGAGACGTCGTTAGCGTATTTATTAGCATCCATTACGGTAAGAGGTACTACCCCTGTCTTGAACGAAAAGCCACGGATACCCCATATCAGTGCGGGAGTGAGCAGTACGATTGTAATGGCAGAGGAAATAAAATAAGGCTTGCGCGCTGCAATACCCACGATGCGTTGCCTTTTCAGGCGGTAGAGGAATATCCAGAAGATACATAAGATGAGCATCAACACAAATACGTTCCAATATTTCACTAAAAAGCCAAAGAGGATTGGGGTAAGGTTATGTTCGTTCTCAACGATGGCAGTAGCTCCCCAAGTAAGGCGAGTCTTATTATAGTCAAAAAAGGCAATGTCTATAAAACACAATAAGTAAGCGGGGAGGTTGGTGAGGAAATACACCCAGAAGAGCATTCGCTGGTAGCCCTTGCTTGTGTTGATAATTGCGGGAATGATGCTCAGTAGGATAAAGAGCATATTGACGTAGATGATTGCCGTAGTATCAAACAGTAACCCATAGAATGCCAAGCGGAAGAAGCCAGAGAAGCCTCCCACAGTGAGGTAATCGGCATTGAAGAGCACAAAGGAAGCGCGTGCTAAGAAATAAAATAGATAGACCAAGAAAAGTCTATAAATTAAAGTACGGTATTCGGAAAAGCGGATATGTTTTAGAAAATGCATTTGTCTGCTGTTTATTTAGTTATTTAATACTTGCTTGAACATAGCGTCCCATTTGGCTACAACGGGCTCCATTGCGTAGTTTTCAGCGTTTTTAAGTACGTTTTGCTGTATTTGTGTGCGCAGTTCAGGGTTGGTCATCAGCTTGCAGAGCTGCGTTACATAAGCCTCAATATTGTCGTTAGGTACTACAAAGCCATTGACTCCATTAGGTGCTAAGAGCTCTCTTACTCCCGCTGAGCAGCTAAAGGCAATAGGTACTAAGCCAGCTTGTTGAGCTTCGATAAGCACCAAACCTGCCCCCTCGATCTGTGAGGAGAGGCAGAAGATGGCAGCCTCGTTGTAGAAAGGAATGGTGCTTTCTTGTCGCCCGTAGAAGGTAATGCGCTCTAAGCCATAATCAGCTGCCATTTGCCTTAGGTGAGGTAGCTCTGGTCCTTCGCCTACTAAGCGCATTTCCCAATCAGGGAAGTCCTTATATAGATGTTGCCATATCTCTACTAAACGGTCTACGCGCTTGTCCATATATGACATTCGCCCGATATAGAGCAGGTGCTTTTTCTTTTCCAAACTGTAAGGCTTAGAGAGAGGAAGCAGCCCCATAGGTACAGCTACTATCTTGTGATTATCGGTAAGATGTAAAGCAGAGGTAAGTTCTTCTTTATAAGCTTCGCAAAGCACTGAAAAAGCGTGGTAGTGGTTTAATATATAGCGGTATTTTTCAATCTTAATACGCCGTTGGAGGTGGTAAAGTGGTATTTTTACCCCACCATACCACAAGAGATTGAAGAAGTTTGTATGTGCTTTTGTCTGTAAACGCTCAAGGGCATCTTCAAGCTGCCAGAAGGTCATTCCGTAATGGGCGAAGATACACTTACAGTCTGTTTTCTTAAAAATGCCTTCGCGCCCTGCCTTGAAAGCTTTGCCAATAAAAACGAGTATTTTTATGTCCAATTCATTGACTTTATCTGCCAATGATACTTTGGCTGGAGAGAGGAAGTGGGTTTTATCAACGTGAATAAAAGTGATGTGTTGATGGTCTTTTTCTTCAATGGCTGCTTCATTGATCTTAGAAGAGAAAACAAAAGTTCTATAGCCCAATTCCTTTAGATAAGGTGCTATATTTGAAGTGATTTTTTCTCCTCCTCCATAAGGGTAACGCCCGTGTACAAAGCCTATGTTGATCATATTGGGTTATATTCGTTGATATAGTTGTAAATAATTGCGTGTCATCACGCGATAGTCGAACTGTGAAGCCCATTGTTGCAATTGGTTGCTGTAGTTCTGTTTGTTTGAAAGGTATGTCTGCATACCATCTTTAAAAGTTTTAGCCATTACCTCTGGTGTAAAACTATCGAAGTAGAAAGCTACCTCTCCTCCTATTTCAGGTAAACTTGTGTATCTACTCAAGAATACAGGCTTACCAAAGGTCATTGCCTCAATAGGGGGGATACCAAAGCCTTCTGCTAAAGAAGGATGACACATAGCCTGAGAATTGGCTATTAATGCTTTTTTATCCTCCTCTGAGATATGACTCAATATATGTACTCTATCCGCAACTCCTAAATCTTTAGCAATAGTCCACATATCATTGTAGTAAGAATCTTTTTGGCTTGATGAGACAATCACTAAATCTTCTTCTATAAAAGGCAACATTTGCACTAATGCTTTTTGGTTCTTCTTGTAAGCAATAACACCTATGTTGAGGATGTATTTTTTATCTTTCAAAAAAGGGTATTTTTCTAAACTGTATTCTTGTTTGTCAGGAAATTGGATTCCATTGTGTATTACTACAATTTCCTTAACATTATTTAGGTTTAACAGTTCTTTATTTTTTAAGATATCATTCCTTACAAAATTAGAAATACAGACCAAGTAATCTGTATTCTGCAGATTTCTATTTACAATGTTCAAGGCTTTTGTATAGTCGCCTTCCTCATATAAAAAATTCAAATCATGCAAAGTAAGAATTTTTTTAGTATGCTTATAGGTTTTACGGAAGTAATGAGTCAACTGATGTGTAGAATGTATAATATCGTATGATCTACTAAAACATTCGTAAAATTTGTGCCATTTTTTATATTCTACCACAACGGAATCTGGTAAGTTCGACAATGCACGCTTGGGTCCAAAATAATATATATCAACATCAAGGTCTATCTCTGCTGATATACCCTTCATCAGGTTCTCACAAACATTAGCAAGGCCTGTATGTGGATAGCGAAGACGTTCAACGTCAATAAGTATCTTTTTCCTTATGCTCATAAATTTCTTATATGAAAGTGCAAAGATACAAAAAATATATCTATCTTTGCAAAAATATTTTTTCGACTCAGGTCAATCGTATGGAAAAAGCGGGTTTATGACTGTATGAAGTGTGTAAAATAGAGGTTTTTTGACAGTATTATAATCCGTTGATTGTTCGATAGTTGTTTGCTAAACCTAATACTATCCTCTTACTAACCTAATACTAACGTAATACTATGGTATTAACTAAATAGGGATCAGTCAGGGATTCATAGGTATGGCTTTTGTGTGTGATTGACTTGTTTTCAATTTTAAGTTTATATTATATTAATATTCATATAAATAATGGATTATAGCGTTTTTAAAGGAAAGAAAATTATCCTCATTATTCCTAATCATTACAAAATTCCAGAATTGATGAAGTACAATGTGGAGCGATTAGGGATGGAAGTTACTGTAGCTTCATCAAAACCTTTTAAGTATAAACACTTAGGGCATAAACTGCACAATGCATTCCGAAAGACTTTCTATAAAGATCGCACTTTCAAAAAAGCATTAGAGAAGCGATATAATTTTGAGGAAGTACTCAAGCAAACTGCTTCTCTGAAAGAAAAGGCAGATTATGTACTCATTATTCGCCCAGATGCTATTCCTTTACAGCAAACTGACTTAGTTTTTTCTCTTGGCAAAAGAGTCGTTGCTTACCAATGGGATGGACTGAATCGCTATCCTGAAATTTTTGAGTATATAAAAAAGTATAAGCACTTTTATTCCTTCGACCCTGACGATTACCAGCGATATAAAGACCAATATCCACAGTTGAAACTCTGTACTAATTTCTACTTTGATGATGATCGCGTTGGAGAGGTAACCCCCAACAACTCTGTTTATTACGCAGGAGCTTATGTAGCAAATCGCATTGAAGATACACTTTTTTTAGTAAATGAACTTACAAAATATGATTTGCCTTTAGATATCAACATCTCTGGTATTGAACCTCATAAATACCTCTACGACAGAACTCATATAAACTTTGCTTCATTCAGTTTTATGGAGAACCTCAGACGTACCAAATCTGCCAAGGTGCTCTTAGACTTTAAGATTGTAGAACACAATGGACTTTCAATGCGCTTCTTTGAGGCGTTAAAATACAAAAAGAAAATCATAACTAACAATACGACTGTTGTTAATTATGATTTCTATAATCCTAATAATATCTTTATTCTTCACAAAGACCCCTTAGAGCGATTGGGCGATTTTCTCCACTCTGATTATCAAGAAGTACCTGAGGAGATCGTGCAGTATTATGCTTTTAGCTCGTGGCTTTATCGCCTTTTGGAAGGAGAATATCGTCAGTAAAGAACAATAGAAACCATATTCCATAGATGAATATAGGGATTGACTCATCAATCATTAGCATCTGAGTAGCCGATTGGGTTGCTACTAAGGCTATAATAAGAAAGGCAAGTTGTTTTTTACGAGTGATAAAGAAGGGCATTGTGAATGTTGCTAAGAGTACAGCTAAACCAACCGTACCATACACAATGAGTGTTTGTAAATACTGGCTGTGCGAATCAGTATAAGGATAAACCTGACTATCTAAAAAATGACCGTTATAATATTCACATTCAGGGTGCGCCATCCTATGCTGTGTGAAAAAATACTGGCCTTCATTAGCCCCCCAACCTAATAGGGGCTTTTCTTTAATCATCTCCTTAGCTACTTTAAAAAGAAACAGACGAGGCTCCTCCTTTAGGTGATTGTTATCAAGCCGTTTATTATGCGCAAATAGCAACCCAGCTACGATAAGTACCCCTACTAAACACACTACCGATAACCATTTGTTGCGCTTCCAAGTCTCTATAACTACTATAAAGATCAGTGTAATCAAACACATCAAAAAGCCATTGCGCCCTTCTGTGATGGATAAAATATAAAACAATATTGCAAAGCATAACACATAATAGCTAATAAGCCACCATCGCATCCGCTGATAACCCCGCGATACGAGATACCATATTCCAATAAGAGCTAAGTTTAAGTACATATTGTACTTCATATGGTGATTTACAGAAGCAATCCGTTCATTAGCAAAAACCCAAGTCTTGTCCTCTGCTGCAATGAAGTTTCCTAAACCAATTTTGTAACATACAATATACAACACCGAAAGCACTGCTACTACTATTAGTGTATTGAGGTAGTAACTCAGTTTGTGTTCTTTACCAAACCCCAAAAAACCACAGAAAACTAACAGTAGTAGATAGGCATTATTTCGTTCTAAAATCTTTACCCAACTGCGATAATAGAGTTTCTCAAAAGGTAAGTGTAGATAGAATAAACTAAAATATAGCAATACTATGCATAGATACCAATGCTTTGCTTCCCATTTAAAACTTTGCCACCGTTTGTTGTATATAAATTCTATGCTCAGTGATAGAGGTAAGATGATCCACAGATCACGCCAGCGATGTATATATACCACATTTGCAATTAAAAAGATTAAAAAGCATACTACTGGTAAGTAATTAACTCCGTATTTAATAACTGATTTCATATTGTATTTTTTTAACTTCTATTTTCTCTAAGTATTTTAATAATGATTCAATATGCCTTTCAATTGTTGGGTCGTATTTTAGGCATTCTTTGGGTTTAGTAAGGCGTGCTCCCCCTTTTTCTTTACGCACCACTGCCTCTTCTATGGCAGCTCTCAATGCTTTAGGGCTATTTCTATCAAAGAAAATGCCTGCCTTATCATTAAACACTTCTCTACAAGCCATATTCTTTGAAAACACTATAGGAGTGCCACATAATACCGATTCTATCCCTACCAGCCCAAAAGGTTCATATTCTGAAGCCATTGCTGTGTAATCTACAGCATTGTAGAGTTCGGGCATATTATCGCAAAACCCCAAACTCTCTACATTTCGCATTGACTGTTCTATAGGAGTGCCTGCAACGGCTAACTTCACAGGTAGGTCTGTATTAGCAAAGAATGAAGCCAACACCTCAAAGCCTTTGCGCTTATGCCCTATTGAGGGGAACAAAAATACTGTTTTCTCCTCCTTCCAGCCATAGCGTGCTCTGATTGTCCTGCGAGCCTCTTCGCCGAGTACTTCAAATCGAGAAGTATCAATAGGAGGATAGAGTATAGTTACTTTCTCAGCAGCTATTCCATAGTATTTAATAAGCTCTTCTTTCATTAACTCAGAATGTGCTACAATCGTGCGTACTGACTTAAAAGCAGCGCGTTCACGATTGATCTGCCATTTATCAAAACACCCTACCTGTCTTGTATCTAAACTATTGTTATTAGCGTTGAGGTATCCCAAACGATTGCCGCCACATATCAGTATATCTGCGTTATCTGTGTAGTTAAATGTAATAACAGGAACCCCTTGCAGACGCTGTTTATTGAAAAAGCGGTAAAAGAAAAATATTCGTAAAGGCTTGGGTATGTATTTTAAGTTGATTGTATGAGGTATAATCAGCGGATAGGTATCAAGTGAAGTATCAAACTTATCGGCATATACGTGTACCTTTATTCCACGTTGAGCGAAACTACGAATAAGGTCAAACATATAGCTTTCCGTTCCGCCTGCTTTTCTAAAACGCTCAATGGTGATGATGATCTCTTTCTTCTCCTCTGTTTTCATACATTTTGATGTGCTTGGTGATATGCTTCATTGAGTTTTGCCAGCATAAAAAACTTATAATAGGCATCAATCTTTGCATATAAGTAGCCTTCTTTACCATCTAAAAAGCCTCCTTTTATAAAATAAGTTTTGCAAAAAGCAATCATAGGAGCACATACAAATTTGAATAATGATACACGCTTAGGCTTGCGACGCAATAGTTCCGCATCAGTGTAGAGTTGTATCTTGCGCAATACATCCGTAAAACTGTCATTAGCCAAGTGCTCTAAGGCAAAGCGTTTGTCTTTCTTCAAATACAGCAGCTTACCATCAATCGTAGGGGTAGAGTGTATTGCAGGCAACCAGTTCACCTTACTTTTCTTAAAGAAGCGAATGTTATAATCAGGAAAAGTACTGCGCATAAACCGCCCCATAAAGTAATTCTTGCGTGGCACTGCTAAGGCATCAAATTCTTCAGTTTGCAACCTTCGCAATAGTTCATCTTTAAGCGTTGTAGGCACCATCTCGTCAGCGTCAATAAGCAACACCCACTCATTAGCAGCCGACTGTATTGCATAATTTCTAGCAGGCTCCACATACGACAATCTCTCGTGATAAACAATTTTACAGCCGTATTGCTCAGCAATAGCAATTGTGCGGTCAGTACTTTGCATATCGCACACCACTACCTCGTCAAAGTCCTTAACAGTTTCTAAGACGGTTTGTAGATGCTTTTCCGCATTGTAAGTGTTGATGACTACTGATATTTTTGGTTCCAACAGGATCATTTTTTTCTAATTTATCATCTTCTCATATCTCCTCCCCACATTCTCCCAATCAATCACATTAAAAAAGTTAGTGGTGTAGTCGCTGCGTTTGTTTTGGTGTTTGAGGTAGTAGGCGTGTTCTCAAACGTCCATTGCCAGGATAGGGGTGCCTGATACTTCTAAGCCTGCCATCAGCGGACAGTCTTGATTGGCAGTGCTTACTACGGCGAGCTTGCCATTTTTAACTACAAGCCACACCCAGCCTGAACCAAAACGTTTAGCCCCTGCCTCTGCAAATACTTTCTTAAAAGCCTCAAAACTGCCAAAGTCGCGATTGATAGCTGCTGCTAATTTACCTGTGGGTTGCCCACCCCCTTTGGGTGAGATAATGTCAAAATACATTGTATGATTGTAATAGCCCCCAGCGTTGTTGTGCAGAGCTGCATTGTTGATATCAAGTGTACGGATGAGTTCCTCAATAGGTTTTTGTGCCTCTGGCCTGCCTGCCACTGCCTTATTCAGGTTGTTGATATAACCTACATAATGCTTTGAGAAATGGATGTACATCGTCTCTGTGTCAATATACTTATCTACGGCATTGAGTCGTACTTCAGCGGCACAACTGCAAAAGCACCTGCTTCTGCCTCCACATCAGTAGGCTTGCCATAGTCAGTGGACTTCCCACGGTTCTGCTGCTCTTTCGCCTGAGCCTTCTTTACTACTTTCTTCTGAGCGTACAAATTGCCAAAACCTACTGCCATAGTAGCTACTGTGATAATGTTTTTTAATTTCATATAGTGATTTTGCTTTCCGGGGACAAAGGTACGAAATAATGATGAATGAGCAATGATTAATTCTTCTTTTCTCAGAAATAAACCCTAAAAGCTATAGCATCACATTGATAATCCACCCTGGTACCACGATTATCTTCTTAGGAGCCGACCCTCCTAACTGTGCCACGGTCTGTTCATCAGTGAGGATTACCGCCTCAATATCCTTCACACTTATATCGGCAGGGAACGACTTCTTAAACCACATTTTACCGTTGAACGACACAGGGTATTCCTTTTCGCTTTCTACCAAGTACTTATCCTCGTGTACGGGATAAGGTGCATACGCCATACTCTCATTGTGCCCCAAGCGGTGCCATAGCTCTTCTGCAAGATGGGGCGCAAAGGGGGCAATGAACACTATTAGGGGCTCTAATATTGTCTTGTGGTGGCACTGTTCTGCAGCCAGCTCGTTTACGCATATCATAAACTGACTCACAGAGGTGTTAAACGAAAACGTCTCTATATCCTCATTTACTTTCTTAATAGTCTTGTGCAGCGTCTTGAGCATTGCTGCTGTGGGCTGCTCCTCACTTATCGCTCTCTCGCTGACGTACAAACGCCATAGCTTTTTCAAGAAATTATACACCCCTGATATGCCCAGTGTATTCCACGGCTTAGCTTGCTCCACCGGGCCTAAAAACATTTCGTAAAGCCTGAGCGTATCTGCCCCGTATTGCTCGCATATATCATCGGGATTAACGACATTGTACTTCGATTTCGACATCTTTTCTACCTCGCGCCTGCAAAGATACTTGCCACCTTCTGTTTCAAAAGTAGCCTCAGGATAATCGGGTCGCCACGCTTTAAAGGGTTCTATGTCCAACTCATCGCTAACGTCTTTGAGGAGGAATATATCTACGTGCAAGACCTACGCTTTCTTGTCGCCAATAAGTCCTTTGCTGACAAAAGTATTCGTGCCCTCCAAACGATACGCAAAAGCACTCATACCCAATATTACCCCTGATTGACGAGCCTCTTAAACGGCTCTTCTACAATTATATAGTCTCTGTCCTTTAAAAACTTATTCCAAAACCGACTGTACAGCAGGTACCCTGTAGTGTGCTTGCTACCCGCTACATAGAGATCTACATCGCGTCAATAGAGAAGGGTTCCCTTCACAGGGAAGGCAATGCTCTCTTTGGGTAATAAACTGTACCCTTGGACCTTTTACTACCTGCTCAAAGGCGGTGAGATCTGCCTTAGCATCAAGGTGAATAAAGAACATAGCGTCCTCATCATCCAATTGGGTGATCATTCGCTGTAATTGCTCAGGGGCTTTATGGGCTAATATGATGTAATTCTTTATCATTGTTAAAATCTTCCAAAATGCAAAGTTACGTATTTTCTTTTAATAAGCCACTATTGTTTGCTGAAAAGTCTCTTAATAGTTCACCACTACGTTGAGGCGCTTGGCGAGTATCTTTTGTAGTTGGAGGTAGCTCATCACTTCCTCTAAGATATTCTGTTTCTCCTCAGGAGTGGCCTCAGGAAGTGCTTCAGAGGTGTGGCTCACTAAGTGTTTTACCAATAAAGAGCGGATGTTAAGAATGATGTCAGCAATAGCAACGTCAATCTTGGCATCCTTGTCCTTGGCTACGATGTCCTTGCGCAGCCAATTATCAAGTTGGTAGTTCTCATCCTCCATAATGATTTCAGAAACCTTCTCACTAAGCTCCACAGGTAGCTCGGCGGCAAAGTGATCAAGGTTGTAGTCAGGGTTCTCTTGGAACTTACTCATCAGCAGCTGATAGATCGCCTTAAAGTCAGGATTGGTGAACTCTATCTCATCCTCTTGTAGCTCTAAAAAGATTTTCTCATACACTTTTAGCTCTTGTTGTACTTCTTTTTCTTCAAGTTGCCCCTCTTCATCAGTTAGCAGTACGATATCGGTAAAGGTGCACGTGCGGTTACCATAGAGTAGGAGGTATTTTATCAGGTCGTGCTCTAAGATCTCTAAGCGATTAGTGGTGCGCTGTGCTTGCTGTTCAGGGGTGTGCGAGACCTGCAATGTAGGCTTACGTCGCTCTACTTTTTGTCCTTCAAAGGCGTCGTTTTTAAGGATTTGTGAGAGGGTGGAAAAGAGCACAGCCTCCGAAATATCCATAATGGAAGCGCACTCACGCACGTAAACTTCCTGCTTGATCAGGTCGGGGATTTTGGAGATGCTCTCCACAATATCGCGGATAGTAGATGCTTTCTTGATTGGGTCGCCTTGGGACTCCTCCATCAAAAGGGAGGCTTTGAAGCGGATAAAATCAACGGCATTTTGCTCTAAATAGAGTACTAAATCCTCGTAGGCGGTTTTCTTGGCAAAGCTGTCAGGGTCTTCTCCCTCAGGAAAAGTACAGACTTTTACGTTCATCCCCTCTTCGAGGATGAGATCAACCCCACGCAAAGAGGCTCTAAGTCCTGCCGCATCGCCATCATAAAGCACTGTGATGTTGGGTGTAAGACGCTTGATAAGGCGGATCTGGTCGGGGGTGAGGGCGGTGCCACTGGAGGCTACCACGTTCTCAATACTCTTTTGGTGCATCTGGATCACATCGGTATAGCCTTCAACCAAGTAGCAGTTATCAGCCTTAGCGATAGCTTGCTTGGCGTAGTAGATACCATAGAGCACCTTACTCTTGTGGTAAATCTCACTTTCGGGCGAGTTGAGGTACTTGGCAGCCTTCTTGTCTTGCACGAGCACACGCCCCCCGAAGCCGAGCACACGGCCGCTCATTGAGTGTATTGGGAACATCACACGCCCTTTAAAGCGGTCGAAACGGCGGTCGTCCTTGACGATGGTAAGCCCTGTTTTCTCTAAAAATTCGAGTTTGTAGCCATTCTTGAGGGCGGTATCGGTAAAGGCTGTCCACTCGTCAAGGGAGAAGCCGAGGTGGAATTTCTCAATGGTTTCGGGGGTAAAGCCGCGTTCCTTAAAGTAAGTAAGGCCTACCGCCTTGCCCTGCTCGGTGTTGTGAAGGGTTTGCGCAAAGTACTGCTGGGCGTATTCCGATACGATGTAAAGGCTCTCACGCTCGTCGGCTTTATCATCGGAAGGGGTGCCTGTTTCCTCGACATCGATGTTATATTTCTTTGCCAGATAGCGGATTGCCTCGGGGTAAGTGAAGTGTTCGTGTTCCATCAAGAAGGCAATGGCATTACCGCCCTTGCCGCTGGAGAAATCTTTCCAAATTTGCTTTACAGGCGATACCATAAAACTCGGGGTGCGCTCATTGGAGAAAGGGCTGAGCCCTTTGAGGTTAGAGCCTGCCCGTTTGAGTTGGACGAAGTCGCCAATGACCTCCTCTACGCGCATTTGGTCATATACTTTATCGATGGTAGTCTTTGAAATCATAGGGCAAAGGTACAATATTTTTTGGAGATTAAGAGAAAGTAGGCAAGAATTAGTGTATGAAGAATAGTTTTGCGCTATACTTACTCCTTGAATTTGGTAAGGTGAGATGTATAAAAAAGAATGTGATTTTTTAGTGTTTATATAATATAGAGAGCAGAGATCCATATTAAATCTGATCTCTGCTCTCTACTTTTTGTTCTTTACTCTCTATTCTAAAATATCCTATACCCTGCTGAGATGCTAAACACCATATTGCGCGAGTTGCCATAAGTGTGCTGAGGCAGCACATCGGTGAAGCCATAGCCAAACTGTACTGAACCTGTAAAGCGCCACACTTCCACGCCTGTGCCTATCTGAATCCCTACGTCGAAAGGCTTAAAGTCGTCCTTTTCACCTGTACCTACGGTCAAGGAGTGCCATTTAGAGTCCGTATGACGTCGCTCGCCAGGGTTGTCAGTGGTATGCTCTTCCTTCACATTGCCGTATAAACCAAGTGCCACATAAGGTCCTACCCGTGCGGTGAGCGTTACTTTATCGCTTACAGGTATGCGATACCTGAAATGCACAGGCATCTCCAAGTAGTTGCGGAAGACGTATTGCGCATCCTTGCGGTACTCCGTGCGCGTATCAACCACATTTTCCAAGGTGTTGCCTTTCATTGAGAATACCAAGCCCGTCTCCAAGCCAAAACCTTTCGGGAAGTTCACCGTAAAAAGTGCCCCTGCGTTGATACCTGCATTGGGGTAATTGTCCGCATCTCCCAATTCTGAGAGGTAAAGCCCTGAGACGTTCAGCCCTGCGCGTACCTCTAAACCTACGGTAGTTTGTCCTACCGCTGTATAGCCCCCTACGAGGGCTGCCAATAGTAAAATTAGTTTCTTCATATAATTATCTATTTAAGTGTTACATATTTTATTACTAAAAGAAGCGATAGCCTCCTGTGATGGTAAAGGCATAATTGCGTGTATCGCCCCACTCGGCTTGCCCTCGGGTGCCTGTTTGAGGGTCGTAAGTGTTGAAAGGCGTGTTATACACATCCAAGAAGCCAAAGCTAAACTGCAAGCCTATGGTAGCCTTACCGATTTCGACCCCTGTGGCAATTGCCCAACCACTATCGAAACTGCGGAAATCAGCGTCGGCAGTGTTGCCCACTTTCAGTTTAAAACGCTCCTTATCGGTACTACTGCTCCTATTGCCCCCTCTGGCAAAGGTGACAAAATCGCCTTTAGCAAGCACATTGCCGTGGGTAGCAAAAGCAAAATAAGGACCTGTGCGCGCAAATAGTGTTACGTTGCCCAGTGGTACACGTACCCTAAAATGCACAGGCAGTTCTAAATAATTGCAGTAGAGGTTCGCCTCACCTTCTATGCGGGCACCTGTATTGCGGTTATAGCCATCAACCTTCCACGTTTCACCTTTTGAGGTAAATACCAACCCCGTTTCCATACCGAGGTATTTTGAGAAGTTCAGCGTTGCCAAGCAGCCGAGGTGCAGCCCTACATTGGGGCTGACTTGCATTGGTATGGGCGATAGTTCGTGTGATATCCACGCGATGTTAAGCCCGCCGCGCACTTCCAAACCTACTTTGTTCCACACCTCATTGTGGCGGCTTGAAGGGCGTTGTGCACTCACATCGGTGGTGTCGCGAGGGGCTTCCTGCACTGTGGGGGTCACTAAGGTGTCGCGCACTGGTGCCACCTGCGTGCTATCTATTTGTGCATTGGCAGCGAATACACCTGCTAACGCACTTACTGCTAATAAGATACCTTTTTTCATCTGTAAAACTATTTAATTGATAAGGCAAAGATACGGCTTTATTTTAGAAGTGACAAATTCCTATAGCATTTTTTAAGCTATTTTCAAGAGTTTTTTCTGTTAGTGCTTCCTTTTTTTGTAGTTTTTTTACTTGATAAGGTTGTTATTGATTTTATTTTTGTACTTTTGCGCTGTAATTTCAAAATTGTGTTTATGAAAAAGATATTTTGTTTACTGTTTTTAGCGATGAGCCTTATTGGGGTAAAGGGTTACAGCCAGCACGTGCTCAAAGCGGTTATTTTAGATGAGGAAACTCAGGCACCTGTGCCTTATGCTACGGTGCACAACGAGCTGAATTACGCCATTAGTAACGACGATGGGGGCTTCTACATTGAGTCGACAGCAAACCCTCTGACCATTGAGTGCTTGGGGTACGAGACCCTTAAGACGAGCTTCACAGAGCTGAAAGGGAAGTCGAAGATCTACTTAAAGCCTAAGACGTTTGAGCTTGAGGCTATTACCCTCACAGCGGGCGACCCTTATACGTTGATGAAGAAGGCGGCTGCTAAGTGGTATGCTCTTTCGCCACATAAGGAGCGCTTTTTTATGCGTGGGCTGCTTCGTAAGAATGGTGAAATAGAGAAGCTCATCGACCTTACAGGGAAGATTGAGAAGAACACGCTTTTCAGTATGGAAGGGCTTTCAACGCCTAAGGATAACTATAGGATTGAGCTCGAGAATGCGCGCTTGGCGAGTGTGAACACCAGCAAGAAGTACTACATCAAGATGATGAACTTTGAGGGATTGCTCAACTCAGTGGCTTCGCCGTGGACGCCTGCCGATAAGTATTCGCATACGTATTCCTCAGGGAATGACTCGCTTTCGGCTAAGTTAGACTTTGCTTTTAAAGATGCTAAGAAGAAGAACGAAAAGGGGCACTATCTGCTCAAGAAAGGTCAGTATACGTTCGATCAGCTGTACCTGACCTTTAACAATCCCGATGGGCAGTTGATGCCTTTCGGTCCGAACTTGAAGACGCGCACTTTGAAGTTTGAGAAGCGTTCCGATTTTGCTCTGAATGAGGCTACGGGTAAGTACCAGCTCTCAAAGGCTTACTACTATCACAAGGTGGAGGTGGTGTCGAAGGAGGGCACAGATGTGTTCGATTTGTACTATTTCTACACCGCTGAACCACTGCCATCGGAAGAGCCTGTGACGGCAAATGTATCGGCAAAGATGGATATGTTCCAGCTTAAGCGTGCCTACAACCCTGAGTTCTGGGAGCACACGGATATACTGCTGCTTACCGACGAGATGCGTGCCTTTATCGACAAAGTCAATAGTAGCAAGGAGCCCAGGAGCATTAGTAACTTTAAGTAAAGGGGATTAGTGATCAGGGATTAGGGGTCAGTAATCAGCGATCAGGTATAAGCGGGAGGTTTAAGCTTCCCGCTTTTTTTGTGTGCGAATTGCAGTGTGAACCGTGTAGGTAGTTAGCAGCAAGGTAATTTTTATCATATTCGTATTAAAATTGATCTATTATTGAAGAATGTATAGCACCTAATAGTGCCGAAATAGACCCTTATAGGGTAGGGGAGAGGGGTGATAGGGTGCCGTACTGCATCCGTATTGGTAGCGTATTGGTACCGTAGTTGCTCTTACGTTTCTCTTACCTTCCTCTTAGGTTTAGGGGTTAGAGGTCGGTGATTAGTAGTTAGAAAGTTGTGGAAGAATGTTGTGTTGCAGTATTGTTAAAAAGATGCTGCAAAGATAGTGAATAATTTATAATGCACAATGGATAGTGAGTATTTTTTTTCAGAAGGCAGAGGTCAGGGGTTGGTTTTAGCGTGTGAGTGCGGTGCTTTTACCCTTGTTATTAATGGGTTACGCTTCTAATGGGGCAATCTGGAACGGTGCTTTTTGATGTGTTTGTGCTGAGTGGTACGGGCAATTAATCATTTATCATTGTTTATTTATCATTAAAATTTTGTATCTTTGCGCCCTAATCACTACTACTAAGGGCTAATCACTATACACAAATGGCAAAAGAAATAGACGAAGCTAAGCAAGGGCAAAGCCTTGTGATGGCTACTAATGCTCAGAATACTAAGAAGTTATACATAGAGAGCTACGGCTGTCAGATGAATTTTTCCGATAGCGAGATCGTAGCGTCTATCCTCTCGAAGGTGGGTTACAACACTACCGATCAACTTGAGGAGGCGGATTTGGTGCTTATCAATACTTGTTCGGTACGCGAGAAAGCCGAGCAAACTATACGTAAGCGTTTGGAACAGTTCAACAGCTATAAGCGCAAGAAGCCCGCGATGAAGGTGGGCGTGCTGGGCTGTATGGCAGAGCGCGTAAAGCACGCTTTTTTGGAAGAGGAAAAGATAGTCGATATGGTGGTAGGTCCTGATGCGTATAAAGACCTTCCCAACCTCTTGGAGGACGTGGAAAGCGGGCGTGAGGCAGTGAATGTGATCCTCTCTAAGGACGAGACCTACGCGGATATTGCCCCTATTAGGCTCGGCAGCAATGGGGTTACGGCTTTTGTGTCCATCACACGCGGTTGCGACAATATGTGTACGTTCTGCATTGTTCCTTTCACTCGTGGACGGGAACGCAGCCGCGACCCTTACTCCATCCTCAATGAGATTGGCGACCTTGCTGAGCGTGGTTTTAAGGAGGTTACGCTGCTGGGGCAGAATGTCGATAGCTATCTGTGGTATGGCGGCGGCCTCAAGAAGGACTTTGCTAAGGCCAGCGAGATGCAGCAAGCCACTGCGGTGAACTTTGCAGGGCTGCTGGATATGGTAGCAACGGCTTACCCCAAGATGCGCATTCGCTTCTCGACCTCCAATCCGCAAGATATGACCCTCGATGTGATCGACACAATGGCACGGCATCACAACATCTGCAAGTATATTCACCTACCCGTGCAGAGCGGCAGCAATCGCATCTTAAAGGCGATGAATAGGTTGCACACGCGTGAGGAGTATTTTAAGCTCATTGATGATATACGGGAGCGCATTCCTGATTGTGCTATTTCTCAGGATATGATTGCGGGCTTCCCCACAGAGACAGAGGAAGATCACCGCGATACATTGAGCCTTATGGAGTACGTAAAGTACGATTTCGGCTTTATGTTTGCCTACTCAGAGCGACCCGGTACGCTGGCTGCGCGCAAGATAGAAGACGATGTGCCCGAGGAGGTAAAGAAACGCCGCCTTATGGAGATTATCGACTTGCAACAGAAGCACAGTGCTATTCGCACGCAGGCGCAAGTGGGCAAGGTGGTAGAAGTGCTCATTGAAGGCACCAGCAAGAAGTCTGCCGAGCAGTGGATGGGGCGCAATACCCAGAATACGGTGGTGGTATTCCCCAAAGGGGACTATAAGGTAGGCGACTTTGTAGATGTGCTGGTAGAAAGCTGCACCTCGACCACGCTCATCGGCAAGGCAGTAGGGAAGACGGGGTATTTTAATGAATAAGTTTAATATATGGCAGAGATTACATTAAAAACTAAGTATTTTGGGCAGTTGAACTTCCCTGCTGAGGAGGGTATTGTAGCAGACCTTGTTGTGAATTTCGAGGGTGAGGAGTTAGAAATTAGCTTTGACATCTTTGATAAATTGGTAGAGGAGAAGAATATTGCTACAGTGCAGCTTCTTTTGGATAATGCTGAGGCAATGTACAGCAAAGCGAAGGCGTATATCAAAGCCAACTACAAAACCGATGAGGTCATCGCTGAGTTTATAGAGTGGCACATTGAGGAACTCTCTGAGGAGTTTGTAGATGCGTATGGCACGGAAGAGGAGGTTACTGCTGAGGAGATTATTAGGCAGCTGCGATTGACACATTTATGGCTTAGCCCTAATGAGGAAGTGCAAGGAGGGGTAGAGATTACTTATGATTTTACGCTACAAGAGGTATCGGACGAGATCTTAGCCGTACGCTTTGATAAGAGTCTTGAAATAACAGATGTGGTTTGGGAAAGATAAAACAATAAAAAACAAGAGAGATGGTAACAACATTAGAATTTAAACAACCTATTTCTATAAAACAGCTCTTAGTAGTAGAAAAACTATTAGATGCTATTGGGATAGAAATAAAAAAAGATGACACTGAACTCTCTGAAAAAGAGTTTTTCGCAAAGATTAATAGAGCAAAGAACAGTAAGAGAATGACTCTTACAGAGGAAAAGCAGCGAGAGTTATTTAGTATGTAGTAAGGATATGGATGAGGAACTTACTTAAGAAAATAGAACTCTTAGTGAATGAATTAAAAAGACATCCTGAAATAGGAACAGGACATCCAGAAAAGTTAAAAGGGGGAACTGATGAAATGTCGCGGAGAATAGACAGCAAACACCGATTGATCTATCAGGTAGATGAGGAAAATAAGAAGGTATTCCTTATATCTGCTTGGGGACACTACGGAGATAAATAATTAAACACAATGGAAAGAATAGCGAGTTTTTGTATTGATCACTTAAAGTTAGAGCGCGGCATCTACGTATCGCGCAAGGATTATGTGGGCAGCGAGGTGCTGACCTCTTTTGATATCCGTATGAAACGCCCTTACCGCGAGCCTGTACTCGGTGGGGCAGAAATCCACACAATGGAGCACTTGGCGGCTACGTGGCTGCGCAATAGTGCGTGGAAAGACAAAATCATCTATTGGGGGCCTATGGGCTGTATGACAGGCAATTATCTGATATTGGCAGGCGATTATACCTCAAAGGATATTGTACCCCTGATAACAGAGCTCTTTGAGTATATGGCAGCTTTTGAGGGAGAGATACCCGGTGCCTCTGCCTTAGAGTGCGGCAATTTTTACAATAATAACTTGCCAATGGCGAAGTACGAAGCGAAGAAATACTTAGAGGAAGTGCTTTATCATTTGACAGATGCTAATTTGGAGTATCCGAAGTAGGGAGGCAAGGTCTCATTTATCAATTGATTAGGTTTGAGAAAGAGAATTTTGAGCTAAGTTTTTTAGGAAGGAGTTGTTTTTTAAGATAAATGTACTACATTTGCAATCTCAAAGAGCGCCAAGAGGGCGCACGTACGAGATATTAAAAGATTAATTAAATAATTTATGATTCAATTACAGAAGAATGATGTTGTAGAGGCATTGCGAAAGATTACCGCCCCTGGTGAAGGGAAGAACTTGGTGGATAGCGGTGCGGTTCAAAATATTGTAATCTTTGGTGATGAAGTAGTAGTAGACGTGGTGATTGATAACCCCAGTCTACAAGCTAAGAAGCGCACCGAAGTGGAGATAATGAAAGCCATTCACGGGGAGGTACACGAAAAAGCCAAAGTAATCGTAAACGTAAAGGTGGTAGCCCCTGAGAAACCTGAGATTAAGGGCAAGCCTATCCCAGGGATAAAGAATATCATAGCGATAGCCTCGGGTAAGGGAGGTGTTGGCAAGTCGACCATTACGGCGAATTTGGCGATTTCACTTTCTAAAATGGGCTTTAAAGTAGGCGTTTTGGATGCGGATATTTATGGACCTTCTATCCCAATGATGTTTGATGTGATGGGAGAGCGTCCGCAATCGGTAGTAGTAGATGGGAAGTCGATGATGAAGCCTATTGAGAGTTATGGGGTAAAGATCCTTTCTATTGGCTTCTTTGTAGGGGCTAATCAGGCGGTGATATGGCGAGGGGCGATGGCATCGAAGGCACTCAATCAGATGATTTTTGATGCCGACTGGGGTGAACTTGACTTTCTGTTAGTTGATTTACCACCAGGGACAGGAGATATTCACCTGAGTATTTTGCAAGCAATGCCCGTAACGGGAGCCGTAGTAGTAAGCACGCCTCAGAAAGTAGCCTTGGCGGATGCACGTAAGGGAGTGGCTATGTTCCAGCAAGAGACGATTAACGTGCCTGTGCTGGGTATTGTAGAGAATATGGCGTATTTCACCCCTGCTGAATTGCCTAATAACAAATATTACATCTTTGGTAGGGAAGGAGCTAAGTATCTCGCAGAAGATTTACAGATACCTTTCTTGGGTGAAATCCCTTTGATACAGAGTATTCGCGAATCGGGTGATGTGGGTAGACCTACGACTTTACAAGAGGGTACTGTGCAGGCGCGTGCCTTTGAGTTGATGGCTAAACTAACAGTGCAGAGTGTAGTGGAGCGTAACCAGAGTTTGCCCCCATCAGAAGCAATAAAGATTACTACAATGGCGGGGTGCAGTAAATAGAGAGTAGAGAGTAATGAGTAGAAAGTAGCACGGCTTAAAGCATTAAATTAAATAATTTTTATATTCAAATCATAACAATAATGACATCAGAAGAAGTAAGAAGTGAAGTAATAAAGGCTTTGGACGAGATACGTCCGTTTTTGCAGAACGATGGAGGCGATATTACTTTGGTAGACATCATTGACGACAGAGAGGTAAGAGTGCGCTTAGAGGGCACTTGCTTGAACTGCACGGTGAACCAGATGACGCTCAAGAGTGGCGTTGAGATGACTATCAAAAAGTACGTCCCTCAGATTGAAAGGGTAATTAATTTATCATAGAGATCAGCAATCAGTAGTCAGTAAGCAGTATCTATCTGTTGAAAACTGACTTCTGATCTCTGACCTCTGATCCCTGAATAATATGGCAACACAGAAGGAATCGAGAAAGGAACAGTTAAAGCGCAAGTGGCTGAGCAAATACCGCCTAGTGGTAATGGACGATGAAACCTTTGAGGAAAAGGCTTCATTTCGCCTCAGCAGGCTGAATATCTTTGTGTTTGGCTCGCTCTTTGCTTTGGTAGTAATCACATTTACCGTCCTGCTGCTGATCTACACCCCACTAAGGCAATACGTGCTGGGGTATACAGCTGTAGAGAACAAGCAGGAGACACTGCAATTGCTGCTCAAAAGCAATAGCTTGGAGAAGAAGGTAAAGAACAGCGAGGCTTATATCACTTCGCTGAAAAAAGTGCTGGTGGGCGACATCAAGCCTCAACGCCACGATAAGGATACTGCCAGCGTGCGCAACTACAACCCTAAGTTCGACCCTAAGGCTGTGATTATAAAGCGCAGCAAGCAAGATTCGATTCTGCGTAAGCAAGTGGAGGAAGAAGATGTGAAAGCGCGCGAGCGCAACAACGAAGCCAATGAGCCGAGGGCTGGTAATAGCGAGGATGATAGCAGGAATACCCAACAGCAAGAAGAAACAGAAACCCCATAAAGAAGATGACAAAGTTAAGTGTAAATATCAACAAGATAGCAACCCTGCGAAATGCGCGTGGGGGCAATGTGCCCGACCTTTTACAAGTGGCTACCGATGTGCAACGCTTTGGGGCTGAGGGCATCACCATTCACCCGCGCCCTGATGAGCGCCATATTCGCTACCAAGATGCGTTTGACCTTTTGAACGTGGTGGTTACGGAGTATAACATCGAGGGCAACCCTGTGCCTAAGTTTGTGGACTTGGTGCTTGCGGTGAAGCCTACGCAAGTAACCTTAGTGCCTGATGCTGAGGATGCGATTACCTCTAATGCGGGCTGGGATACGCTGCGACACAAGCGTTTCCTCACTGAGGTGGTAGCAGAATTTAAGCGGGCAGGCATACGCACCTCGCTCTTTGTAGACCCTGTAGAGGCTATGGTGGCAGGGGCTGCTGAGACGGGTGCCGACCGCGTAGAACTCTATACCGAAGGCTATGCGAGCAAGTATGCCAAAGGTGATAAGGCAGCAGCTATTGCACCTTATATCACAGCAGCTTTGGAGGCGCAGCGCGTAGGCTTGGGCTTAAATGCGGGACACGACCTGAGTTTGCAGAATCTCAAATATTTTAATGATAATATCGCTAATCTTGAAGAGGTATCTATAGGGCACGCGCTGATCTGCGAGGCATTGTACTTGGGGTTAGAGAATACCATAGGAGCATATCTGAATCAGCTTTCAGAGATCAGGGATTAGCCTGACACCTAAAATCTAAAAAAGATGTATTATGCAAGAAGTAGCAACAAAAACAAAGGCAGGCAAGAATAGTGAGCCTAAAGAGAAATTAACCAAGAAGCAGAAGGAGTTGTTTGCGGCTATCAGAAATGCCCAAGCAATTAGTAGGCAACTAAAAGCCGAAGGAAAAACCATACCAAAATTTAAACGTGCTTATGCAAACTATGATGAAAGCGATTTGTGACACAAATATTGTAAGTCAGTATTTGGAGGGAGTTACTCATATTGTTTCAATAATAGAAGGAGAAGTAGGTGTTAGAAATATAGCAATAACTTCTATCATATTGGTTGAACTGAATCGCTGGCTGAGTAGTTTTCAGGGCTTAACAAAAGTACAAAGAGAAGGCTATAAGCAAGTTATCTATGCGTTGCCGATGTACCACGCCAATATGGCAATCTCTGAGCTAATGGTAAAGATGTCGAAACACTGGATGGGTCTTGAGCCTGCTGACCTGATGATTGCTGCCACAGCAATCTATCACAAGGTATCACTCTATACGTGCAATAGCAAGCACTTTAAGCAACTGACACTATTCGGCTTAGATTTAAGAGAAGTAAATAATCAGACTTGAGGTATCGGGAGGTGAGCTTTGAGTCTCAGACCCCATACCTCAGACCTCAAACCTACATATAATGACAACACAGAAAACACACCAGACGCTGGGGGAATTTATTATTCAGAACCAGCAACATTTTGAGTACTCCACAGGGGAACTCTCAAGGCTATTGAGTGCTATTAAATTAGCCTCAAAACTCGTAAACCGCGAGGTGAACAAGGCAGGCTTAGTAGAGGATATTTTGGGCGACCTCGGCACTGAGAATATTCAGGGCGAAGTGCAGAAGAAACTTGATGTCTTTGCTAATGACTTATTTATTAGGGCACTTACTAAACGTGATGTCGTTTGTGGGATTGCCTCTGAGGAGAATGAGTTTTTCATCCCCATTGAGGGTAAGACCAGTAAATATGTAGTGCTGATGGACCCCTTAGATGGATCGAGCAATGCCGATGTAAACGTAACGGTAGGGACGATCTTCTCCATCTATAAGCGTGTAACACCTGTAGGTACGCCTGTGCAATTAGAGGACTTTTTGCAGCCTGGCAATCAGCAAGTGGCAGCAGGCTATGTGGTCTATGGGCTCTCAACGATGCTCGTCTACACCACAGGGCACGGCGTAAATGGCTTTACACTCGACCCTTCGATAGGCACCTATTACCTCTCGCACCCCAATATGCAATACCCAAAAGATGGAACAATTTACTCTATTAACGAGGGTAATTATGTGCACTTTCCACAAGGGGTAAAAGACTATCTAAAATACTGTCAGGCGTTGGAAGGTGATCGTCCGTATACTTCGCGTTATATAGGTTCATTGGTATCAGATTTTCACCGCAATATGCTCAAGGGGGGTATCTACATTTACCCATCGGGGACACGTACGCCTAAGGGTAAGCTCAGGCTGCTCTATGAATGCAATCCGATAGCTTTCTTGACAGAGCAGGCTGGTGGCAAGGCTACGGACGGGTATCGTCGTATACTAGACATCAAAGCAACGGAGCTACATCAGCGGGTACCTTTCTTCTGTGGCTCGGCAAATATGGTAGATAAAGTAGGGGAGTTTATGGCTAAATATCCTGAGAAGTGAGAAGCGAAGAGAAAGAAATAAGTAGTTAGAATGGAGATAAATAGAGCTTTTTATAAACTATAAAATCCTTATAATTAATATATTACGGTTTTGTGGTAAAAAATAATTGCTAAAAGTTTTGGTAGTTATAAAAATAGTTGTACTTTTGCAGCCGTAAAACTGAGGTACCTTAGCTCAGTTGGTAGAGCAAAGGACTGAAAATCCTTGTGTCCCTGGTTCGATTCCTGGAGGTACCACGAGATCTTCTTCATAGAGGAAATTTTTCATATTTTTAAGGATTAGGAATTGCAAAAGCCGCAGCGAGAGTTGCGGCTTTTGTTTTTATACAACAAAATTGTTGTATTTATCCTTTTGCAGCGCTATCAAAATAATTTAGTTATTCATTTCTATATGCTTTCTTCTATTTTCGCATATAATATAAAAGTGTTCTTCTATTTTCGCATATAATATAAAAGTGGAGTGAAAAACAACTATAAAAAACGAATTTCGAAGGAATAGGGTTTAATCTAAAAAATATATTTATTTTATTATATTTTCTTTGCATTGATTTTTAATAAGTTATAATTATTTTAGGTTTGGATGTTAAAATTATAATAAAAAAGTTGTGAAAAAATTTGGTAGTTAACAAAAAATTATTGTAATTTTACAGCGTCAAATTCAGAGCCTACCAATAGACATAGATAGACTCTACAAAAACTCTGATATGATGACCGATCCGTTGTTAAAACCTTATGAAGGTATTATTCAAGCGCGCTATGCGCACACCCTTAGGACTGCTCAGATGATGCAGGGTAGAGAAGTGCGGCTTAGTGATAACTGCAACTCACATCTTTATTACGGATTACATTTCACCAATAGTCAGTGGATACTGCGCGAATGGGCACCCAACGCCACTGCGATTTACTTACTCTGCAACACCAACGATTGGCAAAAAGACGAGACTTTCCGCTTTGAGCAGCTTTCTGGAGGTAATTGGGAGCTATGTCTGCCTGTGGAGGCATTGCATCATCAAGATTTATACAAACTACTCATAGAATGGCAAGGTGGAGCAGCCGAGCGACTGCCTTCGCACACTGTGCGCGCCGTGCAAGATGAGTATACTAAGGTGTTCTGCGCCCAAGTGTGGCAACCTGTTCCCTACCAGTGGCAACACGACAGGCCTACAGGAGGCGAACCACCACTCATCTATGAGGCGCATATCGGTATGAGCACCGAGCACCAGCGCGTGAGCACCTTTGTGGAGTTCCGACTCTTTGTGCTACCGCGCATCGCACGGCTCGGCTACAACGTCATCCAGCTGATGGCCATACAAGAGCACCCCTATTATGGGTCGTTTGGCTATCAAGTGGCCAACTTCTTTGCGGTGAGTTCGCGCTTTGGCACCCCCGAAGAGCTAAAAGAACTCATAGACGCCGCCCACGGCTTGGGTATACGGGTGATACTCGACATAGTGCACTCTCACTCCGTAAGCAATGAGGCAGAAGGGCTGAGTGAGTTCGACGGCACCGAGTACCAATACTTTCACGCAGGCGAGCGCGGCAAGCACCCCGCTTGGGATAGTCGCTGCTTCAATTACGGCAAGCCCGAGGTGCTTAACTTCCTATTATCGAACTGCAAGTATTGGTTAGAAGAGTACAAGTTCGATGGCTTCCGCTTTGACGGGGTAACGAGTATGCTCTATTACGACCACGGACTCGGCAAGGCTTTTACCAACTACAGTTTTTATTACGATGGCAATGAGGATGGCGATGCGATCACCTACCTCACCCTCGCCAACCAAGTGGTGCACGAGGTCTACCCTGAGGCGATCACCATAGCAGAGGAAATGAGCGGTATGCCGGGGCTTGCCTCACCTATTGCTGATGAGGGTATGGGCTTTGACTATAAGATGAGTATGGGCATTCCCGACTATTGGATAAAGCTGCTGAAAGAAGTGCCCGATGAGCGTTGGCACGTAGGCGATATTTATTACGAGCTGACCAACAAGCGTGCTGAGGAAAAGACCATCAGCTATGCCGAGAGCCACGACCAAGCCTTAGTGGGTGATAAAACGATATTTTTCCGCCTCACCGATAAAGAGATATACACAGGGATGAGCGTTTTCGACCAGAACCTCATCGTATCGCGGGCGATGGCCTTGCACAAGATGATACGCCTTGTAACGCTGGGCACTGCGGGCGGCGGCTATCTCACCTTTATGGGCAACGAGTGGGGGCACCCTGAGTGGATAGACTTCCCTCGTGAAGGCAACGGCTGGAGCTACCAGCACGCTCGCCGCCTGTGGAGTTTGGTAGATGATAAGAACCTGCGCTTTAAAGACCTCAATGCCTTTGACGCCGCTATGGTGCACTTTGTGCGCGAGCACCGCATATTAGAGAGCGAGCCCCACGTGCTATTGCGCGACATTGAGCGACAGCTATTAGCCTTTGAGCGAGGCGGTTATCTGTGGGTATTCAATTTCAGTCCCTCACGCTCCTATACCGATTACCAATTTAACGTACCCGCAGGCAAATACACCGCTGTGCTCAATACCGATAATGTAGCCTTTGGTGGCGTAGGCTTGCTCAATGAAAGTACAGAGCATTTTACAGCACATACGGGTGGGGAGAACCTTATTTCGCTGTATTTACCAGCACGGGTAGGATTGGTAATGAAAAGGGAGTAATGAGAAGGTCTGAGGTCTGGGGTATGAGGTATGAGCCAGCGACCCCTCATACCTGAGACAAACCTCATACCTCAGACCCCAAACCTTATTAATATGGAAGTAAAATCATATAAAGACTTGACAGTATGGCAAAAGGCAATAGATTTGGCTGAGTCTATATATAGAATCACGGCACTATTTCCTAACGAAGAACGCTTTGGTTTGATAAACCAAATGAGGCGATGTGCGGTCTCTATCTCTTCCAATGATGTGCGGTCTCTATCTCTTCCAATATTGCTGAAGGCAAAGAACGCAACTCTCTTAATGATTACATACACTTTTTGTATATGGCAAGAGGTTCGTTATTTGAGTTAGAAACGCAATTGACCCTTTCTAAGAAACTGAATTTCGTAGAACAGTCAGAAGAAATAGAAGAACTAATAAATGAAGTTAGAAAAATGCTACACGCATTGATAAATAAATTAAAAGAAATTAATAACAACAAGGTCTGAGGTCTGAGGTCTGAAGTCTGAAGTATGGGGTATGAGCCAGCGATCCCTCATACCTCAGACCCCACACCTCACACCTAAAAACTCATACCTCAGACCCCACACCTCACACCTGAAAAATATGGCTTATTTAAAGTTTAAAAAAGACGAATTGATTGATTTAGAGGACTCACTTGATAAAGAGTTCTTAGGGACAAACCGAGGCGGCGGCTACTGCTCATCAACCTTGGTGTTTTGCAATACGCGCAAATATCACGGGCTACTCATAGTGCCTATGGAGCACCTAAAGGGGCGCAACTATGTGCTGCTTTCCTCGCTGGACGAGACCATCGTGCAACACGGTCGCGACTTCAATTTTGGGGTACACCAATACCCTGATGTGTATGAGCCGCGCGGACACAAATACATCGTAGACGTAGCTTATGAAAAGGCCTTTGCGGTTACCTACCAAGTGGGGGGCGTACTGCTAAAGAAGGAGCTGCTGATGGTGCACAACGCGCCTCAGGTGCTCATTCGCTACACGCTGCTCGAGGCACATTCCGAAACGCACTTGCAGCTAAAGCCTGTGGTAGCTTTTCGCGATATACACTCGCTCTGCAAGAAGAACGACCTTGCCAACGCTGATACCACCGCTATAGACGGCGGCGTGAAGGTGAAGCCTTACCCCGACTTCCCCTTCCTGCACCTGCAATTGAGCAGGCCAGCGGACTTTGTGTCCCTACCCTATTGGAATGAGAACGTCATCTACAAGAAAGAGCGCGAACGCGGCTATGACTACACCGAGGACTTGCTCGGCATTGGCTACTTTGAGATTACTCTCAAAAAGGGCGAAAGTGTGGTGTTCTCAGCCTCCACAGAAGAGGTAGAGAGCAAAGCCCTTGCTAAAGGCTTTGAAAAGCAGCTCAAAGAGCGCAAAGAGCGCAATTCCTTTGAAGAATGCTTGCAATACACCGCAGGGCAGTTCCTCATCAACAAGGCAGGCGAAACGCGTATCAAGGCGGGCTACCATTGGTTTGATAGTTACACCCGCGAGACCTTCATCGCACTGCCTGGGGTAGCCCTCTCGGGCAATACGCCTAAGCTCTTTGAGGAGGTGCTCACCTCTGCCCAAAAGTACTTTTACAACGGCTTCTTTGGCAAGACCATCAGCACGCACGTAGACGAGATTAAGGTAGACGCCGACACCGCTTTGTGGTACTTCTGGACTTTGCAGCAGTATGAAAAGCTGGGTGGCAAGACTAAAAAGCAACTCTGGAAGACATATGGCGACACCCTCAAGCGCATCTTAGAGGTGTACCGCAACCGCGAGAACCCTTACATCCGTATGGAGGACAATGGCTTAGTGTGGAGTGAGGACTACACGCGTTCGCTCACTTGGGTAGATGCCGACACAGGTAGCGGTACACTCGTGCCCCGCAATGGCTTTGTAGTAGAGGTGAACGCCTTATGGTACAATGCCGTTTGCTATGCCTTGGCGATGGCTGAGGAAGCTAAGGATAAGGAGTTTATCGCCCAGTGGAAGGACGCACCCGAGTATATAGCACAGAACTTCATCACCACCTTCTGGCTTGAGGATAAGAAGTACTTGGCTGACTTTGCTAACTACACCAATCAGAATGCTGATGTGCGCCCTAACCAGCTGATAGCTTGCGCACTTGATTACTCACCACTGAGCGATAAGTCGAAGAAGAAAGTGCTGGATATCATCACTCAAGAGCTACTGACACCGAAAGGCTTGCGCAGTCTCTCCCCTAAGAACAGGCTTTACGAGGCAGTGAGTGTGGGCAACGTGTTCGACCGTGACAGGGCTACCTTCAACGGCGCGGTGCACCCTTGGTTTATAGGCTTCTATATTGAGACCAACCTGAAGGTGTACGGTGCAGGCTATTTGCCAGAAGCAGAGGCTATCCTCGCTGAGTTTGAAGAAGAGCTGCAACAACACGGCGTAGGCTGCATCTCTGCGATATACGATGGCAACCCACCATTCAGATCACGCGGCTGCATCTCAAAGGCAAAGAACGTAGGGGAGCTGCTGAGGGCGAAGAGAATAGTTGAAGAGAGTAAAGGAGAAAAAGAGGAAAGCAATGAGAAAGCAACTTCAAGTAGTAAGAAACAAGTAGCGAGTAGTGAGAAGAAGACTACAGCTAAGAAGAAGGCGAGTAGTGAGAAATCAGTAACAAGTAGCAAGAAGGCGACTTCAAGTAGCAAGAAGAAGTCAGCAAGTAAATAGTCGCTTTCTCATACCTCATACCTCAAACCCCACACCTCAAACCTTAAATCGTATGGATATAGAACAGTTAAGAGAATATTGTTTATCACTTGACAAGGCTACGGAGGATATGCCTTTTGGCGAGGACTTTCTGGTGTTTCGCATTTATAACAAGATATTTGCACTGACGAACTTAAATAGAGTGCCTGTATCGGTAAGCCTAAAATGCGAACCTGAGCGGGCTATCGTCCTGCGGGAGGAGTACCCAGAGCATATCGTGCCAGGCTATCACCTCAATAAAAAGCATTGGAACACAGTGCAGATAGAGCACGTACCCGATAGCTTGATTAAGGAAATGATAAAGCATTCATACAATGAGATACTGAAAGGAGTTCCGAAGAAGCAGCGAGAAGCGCATAATAAATAATTTAGTAAAAGTCGAAAGAAATAGATAATAGGCACGAGATTTCGGGCTTGAAACTATTAGCCAAGGAGCTGATACCTCAAACCTCAAGCCTCAAGCCTCAAAGCTGAATACGTATGAAGAATGTAAAAGTGTTAATGTTTGGATGGGAATTTCCGCCGCATATCAGTGGTGGACTGGGTACCGCCTGCTTGGGTATTGCACAAGGATTGGCAAAGCACAAAGTAGATGTGCTCTTTGTGATGCCCAAAGCCTCTGGCGATGAAGACAGTAGCGTGGCGAAGATCATCAACGCCAGCGATGTTGAGATGTTGCAAAACGTTGAGAAGATTGAAGACTTCTGGAAGAATATCAATTTCTTAGAGATAGGTTCTAACCTCGTGCCTTACTTAGACCCTGAGACGTTTGCCCGCGAACGCGATGCTTACCTCAAGGCAGGGGAAAATCGTGAACGTATCTCGTACCACAATAAGTTCCAGTTCTCGGGCAAGTATGGTGCCAACCTTATGGAGGAGGTTTACCGCTATGCCTTAGTGGCAGGCACGGTGGCTAAGCACCACGATTTTGACGTGATACACGCCCACGACTGGCTCACCTATAGCGCGGGGATTATCGCTAAAAAGATCTCGGGCAAACCGCTGATTGTGCATGTACACGCCACCGAGTACGACCGCGGGGGTGAGTACAACCGCAACACCTTGGTGTACGACATCGAAAAGCGCGGTATGGAAGAAGCCGACCGTGTGGTAACTGTCAGCAATTGGACGCGAAACATCGTCATAGAGAAGTATGGTATCCCAGCAGAGAAGGTGATCACGGTGCACAATGCCGTGGACTTCAAGGCTGAATTGGAAAACAACGAAGAGCGTGGCATAAAGGATAAGATAGTTACTTTCTTGGGTCGCATTACCCTGCAAAAGGGACCAGAGTACTTTGTAGAGGCGGCTGCCAAGGTGATGAAGCGTTTGCCCAATGTGCGCTTTGTGATGGCGGGCAGTGGCGAAAAGATGAACCCTCTGGTACGCCGTGTGGCACAACTTGGTATGGGTACGCGCTTTCACTTCACGGGCTTTCTCAGAGGAGGCGATGTGCAGCGTATGTTCCACTACAGCGATGTGTATGTGATGCCCTCAGTATCTGAGCCCTTTGGTATCTCGCCATTAGAGGCTATGCGCTCTGGGGTGCCTACCATCATCTCTAAGCAGTCGGGTGTGGCGGAGGTCTTAGATCACGCTATCAAGGTAGACTATTGGGATATCAACGCACTGGCAGACGCTATCTACGGCATCTTGGCTTACCCAACACTTTCCGACTATATGTCGCGTGAAGGCTATGACGAGGTCAATCAGCTCAAGTGGGAAAACGCCTCTCTGAAACTTAAACAAATTTATCAATCTCTTATATAATCAATAATCATTGCTATGAAAAAATCAGTTTGCATTTACTTTCAAATCCATCACCCCGAACGCTTAAGAAAATATCAGTTCTTCGATATAGGTAAGAAACATAATTATTTTGACAACTACGCCAACCGCTCTGAGCTGGAAGACTTGGCAGAACACTGCTATCTGCCAGCCAACGCGCTCCTGAAGGAACTCATTGAACAATACAAAGGCAAATTCAAAGTCGCTTTCTCTATCTCAGGCTCAGCTATCGACCAATTGGAGATGCACGCCCCTGAGGTGATACGCTCGTTCCAAGAATTGGCTAAAAGCGACTGTGTGGAGTTCTTGGCTGAAACCTATTCGCACTCGCTAGCATCGCTCTCTGAGGACACTGATGAGTTTGAGCAACAAGTGAAGCGGCATACCGCTACCATCAAGAGTCTGTTTGGTAAGAAGCCTGTAACCTTCCGCAATACCTCACTGATCTACTCTGATGAGATTGGGGTGCGCATTGCTAAGTTGGGCTTTAAGACGATGCTCACCGATGGGGCTAAGCACGTGCTGGGCTGGAAGAGTCCTAACTTTGTGTATAAGAACCCTATTGATGAGAACCTGAAGCTATTGCTAAAGAATGATAAACTCAGTGATGATATTGCCGTGCGCTTCTCTGAACGCAATTGGAATGAATACCCACTGACCTCTGAGAAGTTCGCCAGCTGGGTGGACTCAAGTTTAGCAGATAGCGAGGTGCTCAACCTCTTTATGAACTACGAGGTAATAGGCTATTACAATCGCGCTGAGAGCGGTATCTTTGAGTTCTTGCGCTACTTCGTAAAGCAGATAGCTGAGAACGATAGCTACCAATTCCTCTTGCCTAAGGAGGTAGTGAAGAAATACGAGGCTAAGGACGTGCTGCACGTGCCTTATCCTATCTCGTGGACAGATGAGGAGCGCGACATCACCTCTTGGCTCGGCAATGAGTTGCAGAAAGAAGCCTTTGAGCAGCTCTTTAAGATACAGCCGCAAGTGAAGAAGAAAAAAGACGCTGCCCTGAGCGAGGATTATAGCCGCTTGCAAGCCAGCGAGCACTTCTACTTTATGCGCACTAAGCTCTTCTCCAATAAGGACTATCATAAGTATCATATCCCTTATGACTCCCCTTATGAGGCGTTTATCAACTATATGAATGTGCTCAGCGACTTTATTGATAGGTTAAATAAGTAATCAATAAGTATTTAAAGCAAGGAGGCTATCATAGCGATAGCCTCCTTATTTTTTTTGTATTACTATTATAAGCTGTCTTTGAGTTGCTCCCAAGTAGAAGGAGCTATAATAGGCTGATAGTCTTTCTTCTCAGCATTGATACGTTTGAGGATGTACTCCTTGCGATCCTTGGAAACAGGGTGAGTGCTGAGCCATTCCAAGCCCGAAGGCACCCCATCGTCTAAAAGACCTAAGAACTCAGCCATTGGCTTTGGGTCGATATGCGCCTTTTCCAAGTAGGCTAAACCTGTAAGGTCAGCCTCTTTCTCCATCTCACGGCTAAAAGCATTTGAAGAAAGCGTCCTCATAATATCCTTAATCACAGAACCATTTCCTGTAATGGTAAGCAAAGTGCTGATAGCCAGTTCTCTTGATAATGATTGTATTACGTGGTCTTTCTCAATGTGAGCCAGTTCGTGGGCAATCACCCCGCTGAGTGCCTCTGCATTCTTAGTATCGTCAATAAGCCCCGTATAGATAACCAACTGTCGATCGGGCAGCGCAAAGGCATTTACCTCGCTGTTCTCAAAGATATAAACGCGTAAGTTGTTGGTTCGTATGTTATTAGCGTTGCAAATACGCGTCACCAAACTATCTACGCTCTCCTTTACAAAATCATTGGTCACACGCTCATTGTCTCGCTCCATCTCGAGGATCATCATTTCACCGAGTTCTTTCTCAGCCTTTTTAAGAAGCTCAATCTTCTTATAAGAGCCTAAGTGAAGTGCTGATATCCAGTTGATTTGTTGCAGTAGAAACCAGCTTCCGATAAATATTGCGATGAGGATAAACCCTCTTGTAACTACCTTTTCCATTAGTTCTTAACCATTAAGTCAGTAATATCGGCATAGAGCCACCACGCAATATGTCGCCCTTTGCGCACCTCTACCATCGTGTAGACAGTGCCGATGAACTCTATTACGTTGAACACAAAAGCCACAATCAGGTAAGCGATGTACTTATTCGAAAGCTCATTATTGCCGAAGAGGATGGAAAACGTCCACCAGAAAGTGATGGTATTAACCATAAATACAGCTAGTTGCGACACCATTGCTTGGTGGCAATGCCAGCGTACGAAGTAGCTCGCTTTGCGATAAGCTAGCAGAAAGAAGAAAGTCGCAGCTACATTGACAATTGGTAGTGGTGCTCCAGCGAGCAGTGCCATCACCGACATAAGGTAGCTATTGGTTGCACGCTCCTTATCGCCTTCACTCACGCGAGCGTCTAATTGTTTGATTGCTATCATAAACCTTTATAGATATTCCAAGCCCAGTTGCACAAAAGCAGTGCGATAAGAGGCACGTACACCACTGGGCGTTTGAGTATATTTTCAAAAGCTACATAAGCCCCATAGAAAGTTTTCTTGTGTTGCACAAAGTCATAAGAAAGCCATAATGGCGCTATAATAAGCCCCACTGCGGCTATGATTCCCAGAGGGTTGCAGTAGAGCGCCTCTGTAAATTTGCCGTGGAAAAACGCTACCACTGAGCGTGTAGTGCCACAAGTGGTACACGGCACGCCAGTGAGGTTCTTCAAAGGGCATAATGTAAAAGCTACGTCTTGCTTATGGAGTAAAAACTGGCTCAATAGCCATACCCAACCAGCAAGACATAGCGCAGTTACAAGGCTGTAAAAGCCCTTACGAGTTAAGCACATTGGCTAACATCTGAGCGTTTTTGTCGCGTGTAGCGTCCATAATGAGGAACCAGTCCACAAGAGCCCAAATACCACAACCACCAAAGGTGAGTAGCTTACCAACCCCAATGCCTGTATCGCCGATATAGAAGCGGTCGATACCTAAATTCCCTGCAAAGATAGAGATAATCAGTGCAGTAGTAGGGTCTTTGTAAGGCATTGCTTGAAGGGTTGCCCACTTTTCCTCAGGGGCGTCCAGCAGTTGCTGGCGGATTTGAGGCACAATCTCTGGTCTGAAAAACTTGCCATTGGCTACGATAAACATATCCACTTTTTGTGAATCCATACTAAAAAATATTTGAATTAAAATTAGGCTGCAATATTACGGCTTTTTGAGATACTGTGCAAGAAAAACGGCTGTTTTTTACAAAAAAACTTTTACAGTTGAAAAACTCAGGGGGTATCTTGGCTTTTTAGGGGTTATGTTGTTTTTTGTTCATTATGCTATATTGCAGTATTTATTACTGTTGTGTTAGTTGTTGTGATTTTATAGGTTCATCCTATACTCTTCCTGTACTCATCCTATACTCTTCCTATACTGATCGTGTACTGATCGGTCAACCTCTTTATTTTTCAGGGTTCGTTACGTTTCCGTTATTTCTTCGATAAAGATCTGTTAAAAGTAGGTATTTTTACGAAATAGCAATATTGTAGAAATGTTTTTTATTTAGCTGTGAAGGGGTATCGCTGGGAATTTAAAAGGAAGAGGGTAGGGGAGGAGTGAGGTTTGTCTTTTTTTGTGATTTTTTACACGAAGGATGGTTATATTCAATCTAAATAGTTATCTTTGCAGCCGATTTCAATTGTTATAGGTGAGATGATAAAGCGACTTTTACTATGTATAGCGCTGATTACCACAGTGGTAACGAGCGCGCAAAAGAACCCCTTGCTAAGCCATTCGTTCTGGGAAGGAAAGCCCTCAGTAGCTGATGTGCAAAAGCAAGTAGAACGGGGCGCCGACGCTACGGCTTTCGATGCGCGAATGTTTGATGCGACTACCTTGGCGATCCTCAATGAGGCACCTTACGAGACGATTGTCTACTTGCTTTCGCTTAAAGGGAATGGCGTGGAGAAGCGCACACATGATAAGCGCACTTATCTATTCTGGGCGGCACATAGCGATAACGTTCCGATAGTGAGGTATTTACTCGATAAAGGGGCTAAGACAGACGTGCGTGACTCGCGCGGGCAAACGCCACTCATATTCGCGGCGGCTCGTGGGAATGTCAACCCTGAGTTGTATGACCTACTGCTCAAACACGGGGCGAGTATCAAAGAGACTAATAATCAAGGTGCTAATGCTCTATTGCTCTTAGCACCACACTTCAAGAATATAGAAGAGACGCGTTACTTCACCAAGAAGGGACTTTCGCTCAAATCCGTAGATAAGGACGGTAATAACGCGATATTTTATGCGGCTACCTTGGGAAATAAGGCGATGATGGAGGCTTTTGCAAAGAAGAAAGTAAAAGCTAAGGCGCTGAATGACAAGGGCGAGAACCTATTTTTTGCCGCTGCTCGTGGTGGCAGAAGTAAGCGCAATGGGCTTGATATATTTCAGTATATAGAGGCTTTGGGTGTAGATCCTTCACAGAAGAGTAAGGAAGGAGTAACCCCCCTATTGATTGTGGCTGAGCGTAGTAGAGATGTGGAAGTCATTCGCTTTTTCATTGAGAAGGGTAATGATGTCAATCAGCGTGACAGTGCGGGCGATACACCGCTGATAAAGGCTGCCGAAAGGAATGTGCTGCCTGTGGTAACGCTTCTCGCTGAAAAGGTGAGCGATATCAATGCGCAAAACAAAGCGGGGCAAAGCGCTCTCACACAAGCAGTGGCAACCAACAGGGCTGATGTGGTGCGCTTACTGCTGCAAAAGGGCGCTGATGCTAAGATAAAAGATTTGAAAGGCAATACGTTAGCGTATTATCTGCTGCGGAATTTCAATACGCATAACTCTAAGGATTTTAACGAAAAGTGGCGCTTACTGAGTGAGGCCGGTATGGATTGGACGCAGCCTCAGGGTGATGGCAGTACGCTTTATCATTTAGCCATTGAGACAGGCGATGCGGATGTTTTTGCGAAGGTGGCTGAGTTACCCATCGATATCAATGCCAAGAATGCTGAGGGTTTGACGGCGCTGCATAAAGCTGCAATGCGTGCGAAGGATCTGTACCTAATCAAGGAGCTGCTTAATAAGGGGGCTAACCCTGCCATCACTACCGATCTGGGTGAGACTGCTTATGACTTAGCTCGTGAAAATGAAGCTCTTAAAGATGTAGATGTCAATTTTTTAAAATAGGTTATTATGAAAATTAAATATCTTTTATGGATGATTGGGGCTGCTATTATAGCGTTCTCATTTACGCAACAAGCCTCGTCAAAGAAATATAAATGCCTTATCCAACTGACTAATTACAAGGGCGAAGGGGCGTACGTAGTAGCATCACTGATCGACCCTCAAGGCAAGTATGAGAGGACGTTGCAGGTGATTGGCGACGACCCTGAGTGGTATAGTGAACTTACTGAATGGTGGAAGTTCTATGGTAAGCGCAAGGTGATTGATGGTATCACAGGGGCGACTATCAAGGCGGGTGAACGCACTGTGAAAGTGCTCGACATTGACGACTCGAAGATGAATAAAGGTTACAAAATTCGGTTTGAGACCGCTGTGGAAGATGAGTACTACTACGCCAAGGATGCTGAGGTTGTGCTTTCAACTGAGAATCTGAATGTTAAAGTTGAAGGGAAGGGATATATCCGCTACGTACGGCTTATTCCGAATGATAAATAAAACTTCGATAGTTGTAAAAAACTTATAAAAAGACAGAAAAGAGAGGTTTTCTTTTTTGTCTTTTATTTTTTTGTTGTACCTTTGCGCTATGAAAGTATTGTACTTACACGGGCTGGATAGTAGCTTGCAAAGCGATAGGCGAGCGGCGTTGGAGCGTTACGGGGAGGTAGCGGCACCGCAGCTGGACTATCGTTCCTCGCCGCATTTGCTCGAGCAGCTCATTACTGAGTACGCTACGGTAGATGCTTTAGTAGGCTCGAGTGCGGGGGGGTTAGTGGCGTATTATCTCGCGCAATTGCTGGCGAAACCCGCCTTGTTGCTCAACCCTGCGCTGCCCTTTCGCGAAGAGGTGCCTGCCGACTTGCCTTTGCCTGCCGATCACCGTGCTTATATGCGGGTGGTCATCGGGCTGCGCGATGCGGTGGTAGATCCTTGGGCTTCGGTGGCGGTGCTTAAAGAGGACAGCGCGCGCCTCAGTGCCTTAGACATCGTGCTGCTCGGGGCAATGGAACACTCTTATCCTATTGAGATATTTGAGGAGCAGCTCGCTCAGTTTATAGCCAGTAGCTTTTAGCTTATAGAGTGTACTGAATTTTGTAAATTAAAACTAATATAGCGTATTTAGAGTAATAGCTAAAAGCTATTCGCTAAGTACTAAAAGCTAAGTAATTATGTATCCATTAAGAAGAAATAGACGTTTGCGCCTGAATGAATCGGTGCGTAGTTTGGTAAGGGAGACGGTGGTTACTCCCAATGATTTTATAGTGCCGCTCTTTGTAGAAGAAGGCAAAGGCGTAAAGGAAGGGATCGCTTCGATGCCCGATTATTATCGCTACAGCTTGGATTTGCTCGTAGGCGAGGTGAAGGAGCTATGGGCGTTGGGCATCAAGTCGGTATTGCTGTTTGTGAAGGTGCCTGACCATTTGAAGGACAATAAGGGCACTGAGGCAGCAAACCCCGACGGACTGATGCAACGGGCAATACGCACCGTAAAGGAAGCCGTGCCAGAGATGGTGGTGATGACCGATGTGGCACTTGACCCTTACTCAGTCTACGGGCACGATGGCATTGTAGAGGGGGGTAAGATCGTCAATGATGCTACCGTAGAGGCGTTGTGTGCTATGGGCTTGTCGCACGCAGCGGCGGGAGCGGATTTTATCGCTCCGAGTGATATGATGGATGGGCGCATCCTCGCCTTGCGTGAAACCCTTGAGAACAACAGTTTTGAGGACGTGGGGATTATGGCTTACAGTGCGAAGTACGCCTCGGCATTCTATGGTCCTTTCCGCGATGCTTTGGAGAGTGCTCCCGTAGATGCACAGAACATTCCGAAAGATAAGAAGACTTACCAGATGGACTTCCACAATCGCTTGGAGGCTTTGCGCGAGGTGCGTATGGACATAGAGGAGGGGGCGGACATTGTGATGGTAAAGCCTGGGCTGCCCTATCTCGACGTGGTGCGCGAGGTGAAGAACAAGAGTGAAGTGCCTGTGGCGGTATACCAAGTATCGGGTGAATATGCGATGACAAAAGCCGCCGCTGCCAATGGCTGGCTTGACCACGATGCTGTGATGATGGAGCAGTTAGTAGCCATCAAGCGCGCAGGGGCAGACCTTATCGCTACTTACTTTGCCAAAGAGGCGGCAAAGTTGTTGTAGGCTTTAAAAGCTAACAGTTAGCTGGCAATCAGCGTAATCATAAGGCACAAAAAATCCCTTTGCTACGTGTGTAACAAAGGGATTTTCTATAAGCTAATGACGCTTTTGCCGTTGCCTTCTTTCTTTACCTGTATTTTCACAGGAATGCGCTCTACCATCTCTTGCACGTGCGAGATGACGCCTACTTTCTTGCCTTGCTTTTGTAGGCTTTCTAAGGCGTCTAAGGCTACGGAGAGCGTATCGACATCGAGGGCGCCAAAGCCTTCATCGATGAAGAGTGTTTCGATGTTCATATTGGTAGAGGAAAGCGATGAAAGAGCTAAGGCGAGTGCCAGCGACACTAAGAAGGATTCACCTCCTGAGAGGGAGTACACTGAGCGTATTTCGTCACCCATATCGTGGTCTACCACTTGAATACTCAGTGAGGAGGGAATGCGCTGCAAGCTATAACGGCGGTTGATGTACTTCATCTGCTGGTTGGCGTGTCGCAAGAGCATTTCTAAGGTGTACTCTTGGGCGTACTGACGGAAACGGTGTCCATCGGCACTGCCTATAAGGCTGTTGAGTTGTGCCCAACGCTCTGCCTCGGTTGCTTTTGCAGTTCGCTCCACTTGGAGAGTTTTTACGGAGGCTTGCTGCTGAGTATCGGCTAAGAGTTCGCCTTGCTTGAGCACCAATTGTTGATGAAGGGAGTCGTGCTGCTGCTCAGTTGCTTGCAGTTGTGCACTTAGCTCACTTTGAGAAAGTGAGGGCACTTCACCTTGTAAATGTTCATTAAGGCGTTGTGAGCTTTGCTCTACTATGGTTCGCTGCTTGAGGAGGTTTGCCTCAATCTGTTGCTGTTTAGTGCGTAAGGCTTGCAATTGTGTATGAGGTATTGCCGCCCATTCTTGACGGTGTCTGTAGACCTCATCTACGCTATCGGGGTAGTGCGTAGCAATCCACTTAGTAATGCGTTCCTCAGCAGAGGCAATGCGCTCAGCCGACTGGTGCTGTGCCTCCCGCAATGACTTGGCTTTGCTTTGCAATTCGGTGTGTTGCAGGTTTGCCTCGTTAAAGGCTTGTTGCTGTTGTTGAAGGGTTTGGGTTAGGGTTTGAATCGCTGTTGTGTAGGATGCTTCTACGGCACTGACACGCTTACCTTCCAACAAGCCTGTACGCTCGCTGATCAGTTTCTCAACTTCTGTACGCTCTTGCTGCAAGGTAGCTTGCTGCTGAGCCGTATCCTTCTTTAAGCTGTCTATTTCAGAGGAAAACTGTATGTTCTTTTGAGCGTATACGGAGAGTTTTTCTTTTGCCTTTTCTACTTCTGCTGAGACACTTCTTAGTTCGCTTATTGCTGTGCTTATCTTAGTTGTGAATTGTGCTGTATCTCGCTTAAAGAGCGTGTGCCATTCCTCTTCTAATTGCAAACGACTAAGCTGTGAAAGCTGTGAGGTCTGCTGCTGGACGTAGCTTTCTTTTTCTAATGATAAAGTCTGTGTTTCAGAGGTTATTTGCTGGTGTTGTTCTTCTAAGGAGGTAAGTTTCTCTTTGAGCGTATCGAGTGCCCGCCGTGTACCTTCAACGGTAAGGAAGGCACTATCCGATTGCTTTTTAAGGGCGTTGTGCTGCTCAAATAGGCGGTTATTCTCTTCTGAAAGAATGGTCAATTCCGCTATCCTATCGGTGATATACGCCAACGCTTGCCCTTCAGTGTATTCATTGCTTTTACTCGATTGCTGCAAGGTACGCTCAGCTTGCTGCAATTGAGCCTCTTGCTCTTTGAGACGTTGCGTTTGCTCTATGATACTTTCAGAAGTGTGCTTTAACTGTGCTGCCGTAGCGACATAGGTGTTGTTCTGCTCTGTCAGGGTTGTTCTGGCGCGATTGAGTTCTTCTTGTAGAGAAGCGAGGATATGCTCCGCAGCTGCACTGTGAGCATAAGGATGATGCGTAGCCCCACAAACAGGACAGGCTTCTCCCTCTGTAAGGCTCTCGCGCAGGGCAGTTACACTCTCTGAATGCTCTATTTGTGCCTTTTGATAAAGCTGCTCAGTAGTCTCGTATTTGATTTCTGCTGCCTGCTTTGAAGTCTCCAACTCCTTTAAGCGTACTGTATCGCGTTGCTCAGCTTGATGAAGTGCCTCTAAATGGTTTGCAGTCTTGGCTATCACCTCTTGATAAGTGGCGATCTGTTGCAGGGTCGTTTTATCCTCTTGATAGATCTGTAGCTCACGGGTGTAGGTGTTTTGCTTTTGGTGGAGTACCTCCACGTCTATCTTGTCTAATTGCTGCTTTAGCTGTGTGTAGTCCTGTTGTTGTTTTGCTAGTTCCTCTTGCTTTGTGGTAAACAGTGCTCGCTCAGCAGTGAGCTCTGTGGCTAATTGCTGTTGTGCAGCCTCTTGCTCACTAAGGTTAAGTGATTTTCTGGCTATCTGCTCACTTAGCTGTTGATATTCAGCAGCAAGGCTCCGTAGCCACTGTTCATTGTTAAGGAGTATTCCGTAGGTGGGGTGGGCTGTTATCCAAGAGTTCTTCTGCTGCAAATACGCCTCCCCTTTTGCGATGCGTTGAGTGAGTTCTTCCCGCTCTTTTTCTTTATTGGTAAGTTGCTGTTGTTTAGCTGCCACCTGTTGCTCTTTAGCTTGTAAACTCTGCTGCCGTTCACTGATGCGTGTTTCTAATTCCTTAGCAGCCTCAATGCTCGGTTTAAGCTGATAAAACTCTTCTTGGGCTTTGTCAAGAGCTTGCTGTGTGCTGTCTTTATCCGAAGCCAATCTATCCTTTAAGGCACTAATCTCGTTCAACTGCGCTGTTGCCACTTTAAGATCCTCTTCCGCCTGTACAAGTGCTTCCTGCTCACTCTTCTGGTTGAGAACATCCGTCTTGATAGCTTGTAATGCCTCAATGATAGCAAGTTCTGCAAAGGCTGCTTTGTGAGCCTCACCTGCGTCTAAGGCAGTGCGTAGCTGTGCTTCTGCCTCAGCGAGCTGCTCCTCAAGCCTTTGTCGGGTGGTATACCACTGCTGCTCCTTAGTAAACAGATCAATAGTAGCCCTAAGTGCTTTCAAATCTCCTGTCAAATCAGTGATCTGCCCCTGAAGTGCTGCACGCGCTTCCTCACTGAGCACATTTGCCTCCGCCAAGCGAGCGTCAAGGAGCTCTAAAGCAGCCTTATGCTGCTTGTTCTTTTCAAACACCAACTTTGATATCTGACTGTAAATCTGTGTACCTGTGAGCTTCTCCAAGATATCCGAACGCGTATTGTCATCGGCTTTGAGGAAAGACGTAAAATCACCTTGTGCCAAGATTACTGACTTGGTAAACTCATCAAACGACAGCCCCAGTAGCTCGCGTATCCGCTCCAACACCAGCGACTTACGCCCCTCAGGGTATACCTCGTTATCGCTAAGGCAACGCAGCCTTATCACCTCCGCCTGCAAAGTGCCCGTCGCCTTCTTGCGCGCACGCTGCACACTCCATTCCGATTCGTATACCTTGCCATCGGTAGCCAGAAACGACACCTTAGCCGAAGCATAGGTAGCCCCTTTACGCAGCAAGTGCTTCACATTGTTGATCGGTATATCCGTAGCTCCATCAGCGATGCTCACCGAAGGCTTGGTCGAAGCCAACCGTGGCGTATCGTTGTAGAGCGCAAGGCATATCGCGTCCAAAAGAGTTGATTTACCAGCCCCTGTGGCACCCGTGATGGCAAACAGCCCCGCCGATTTCAAGGGCTCTGCCTCGAAATCAATAGTATATGGTCCTTCGATGGAAGCAATATTGTGAATCGTTACCGAGAGTATTTTCATCCTTTAACTGATTTTACGCTGCAAAGATACAAATAAAAATGCCTCCCTTCTTAGGAGGCACTTGTAAAAATCTTATAAAAGCATATGACTACTTCTTAAACTTTGCGTATTTGTTTTTGAACTTATCAATACGTCCAGCAGTATCAATAAGTTTCGATTTCCCTGTGTAATAAGGGTGTGAAGTACGCGAAATTTCCAACTTCACTAATGGGTATTCCACCCCGTCCACCTCGATAGTCTCTTTGGTGTCAATGGTAGACTTGGTGATAAAAATATCGTCGTTCGACATATCTTTAAACGCTACCAATCTGTAAGATTCTGGATGTGTGTCCTTTTTCATTGCAATGTTATTTTTTATAATTACGTAATTCTTTGAGTGCAAAGGTGTTATAATTTCACCTCAATGGTATAACTTTTTCAGGGCGCAAAGGTACAACTATTTTTTTAAATAGCAAGCCTTTTTTCAAAAAAAAAGATTTCTAATCAGCAAATAGAAGGCAGAAATTAGACCTCAGCAATCCGAGCCTAAGGATCTGAAAAACGGATAATCACCCCACAATCTCATCCTCAATCTAATTCCTCTTCACCCATCCCTGATCTCTGACCTCTCATCTCTGATCCCTAAACCTACTCTAACGTCCTGAAATACTCTAAGATAGCACGTACCTGATCCTCCTTGAGCTTATAGTCCGTCATTATCGAAGGATACTGCTCGTGCAACTTCTTAGCTATCGGATCCTTCTTGCGCATCTCATCGGGGTTCATAATCATATTCATCACCCACTCAGGCGTGCGGCGCTCCAAAATCCCCTTCGGTGTAGGTCCCAAAAAGTTGCGGTTCACCTTATGGCAACTGCTGCAATAGTTGATAAACAGCTCCTTACCTTCAGCAGCCATTGCCGCATCAGGAGTCGCTGCCAAAGGCGTCTTGAGCGTCTTCACAGGTCCGATGCCTTTATTCTCCTTCCACGAATCGTCAGCAGGAGGAGCCTCTCTGCTGTTATCACTTGATGCTGAGGGAGTTTCGCTATTCGTGTCCTCCACTGCCTCCGAACCCGAATTATTGTTAGAGCCGTTGCCATTGCCACATCCTACGGCTAAAAAAGCAACTGCTGCAAGTGTTAAAAATAATCGCTTCATACGTTTTATAAGTTCCTAAATAAAAAATCTGCGCAAAGGTATAAAGTTTTGTCGAATAAAGCAGCATCCCCCTTTTTACAACAACTTCACACCTCTAAATCTTTTATCGTAAGAAGTTCATATTTAAATACCTATATCAATAAATAGAATGTTTCTATATTTCAAATTACAACGCTTTGCGATACGAACGCCACCAACGCTCAGGGATTACCCCCTGCACAGCCGCCTCGTACTCCTGCTCCAAACACGGTATAAGCCCTGGCGGAATGTGGTTCTGAGGCTGTGCATACTTATCGCCCCCAGGCTTAAGCCACCATCGATCCGTGAGGTTACTCTTGAAAAACTCCAACTGAATATCCTCAATCGGCACAATATACTTCGTGTAATTCTCGTCGTTTACCAGTGGTAGTTCCTTAGTGCGGAAGTTAAAGCCCTCATAAAAATACCAAATCATCTCAGCGACCAACTGCGCTGCCATATCCGTGGCGGGAATCTCAAAAATCCCACAGATCTGCACATTACTGCTAATCCCCGCATAGCGCGCCACCGTGCAAATCTCGCGGTTCGTCAGCCCATTGACATAGCCCCGCTCCAGCCCCAAATCACGCGTCTGCACACAGCTCATATCCACACTGATAATATCCGCGTTGCGCATCGCAGGCTCAATCGTGCGCAAATCAGCCGTGATGTTGCCCAACCTGTGTGCCTCAAAACACATCTTCTCCAGCAAATCGAGTTCCTCCTGCGCTACGTAGTACGATTGATAGCCTATATTTGTGTAATCCAATAAGTTAACAGGCGGCTCTGAGAGGATTCTACTCAGGTATGAGCTCTCAATAAAAAGCTCCTGCTCACTCCCAAAATCGAATTTTGCATCCACCGTCACCAGATTGACCATCTGCTCCAATGCGTCGAAAGCGCGGTACATCGCATAAGTGATATGCTGCTCGCCGCCCACCACCAAAGGGATAATCCCCTTGCGAATCAAGTACTCCGAGAGCTCTTTCACTGCAAAATGCGTATCCTCCTCCGTCTCCCCCAGCGGCAAATTGCCCAAATCGGCGATCTGGAACCCCCAATTGCCCATATACAAGCGGTACAGATGGCGACGCAAAGCATTGCCTTCCCCCTTAAAGCGTTCCACACAAAAAAACGCAATTCGCACCCCTTCCAAGTCAGGAAAGACGCCCTCGTGCACGTATTTCTGCAACTGAAAGCCCACCTGCTGAGGCTTATAATCACTCAAATGAATCTCACTGTCAATAGGTTGTAAATACAATAAAGCCATTACAAAAAATCGTTTCAAAGCCACAAAGATACACATTTATTCCGAAACACCACCCCTTTCCCTTCAAAATATTACCGAAAATATATTTCCCTCTAATACCCACCAAAAAAAATGTCATCACTCAACGGACAAAGAACGGATAAACAACGGACACGTAGCGAACCAACAACACATCTTCCTCTAAGCCGCTCACTGTCCCTTACCCTCTTATTCTCAATAGATATGCGTTCAACCCTACAAAAAAACACCTCGAAACTCCCTTTTCTTCCAAAAAAACACTACCTTTGCACTTTCAACAGAAGGGATATCTCCTCTTCAGCTAATTGATAAAGTAATGATTAACATCCAAGATATACGCGAAGATTTCCCTATTTTGCAGCGCAGGGTGCACGATCGCCCACTGATATACTTTGATAATGCTGCCACTTCACAGACGCCTACTGAGGTGATTGACAGTATCGTGCATTATTACACCCACCTGAATGCGAATATCCATCGCGGGGTGCACGCCCTCAGTCAGGAGGCAACAGAGGCTTATGAGCAGGCACGGCATAAGTTGCAACTGCATTTCAATGCAAAGCACGCTCGCGAAATTGTCTTTACTGCAGGCACTACCCACGGCATTAACCTTGTAGCCAGCGGCTATGGACAACTGCTCAAGGCAGGTGATGAAATCGTTATCTCGGCATCGGAGCACCACAGCAACATCGTGCCTTGGCAATTGGCGGCAGCGCACAGTGGGGCAGTGTTGCGGGTGATCCCTATGGACGCCCACGGAGTGCTTGATATGCAGGCATATACAGCGATGCTCAATGAGCGTACGCGCGTGGTGAGTGTGCAGCACGTATCGAATGCGATGGGCAATATTCACCCTATCGCCCGCATTACCGAGCTGGCACATCAGGTAGGTGCCGTGGTAGTGATCGACGGAGCGCAATCGGCACCCCATATTCAGGTGGATGTACAGGCACTTGATGTTGATTTTTACGCCGTTTCAGCACATAAGATGTATGGACCTACGGGCATTGGGGCACTCTATGGTAAGGAAGAACTACTCAACACGCTGCCGCCGTATCAGGGGGGAGGGGAGATGATTAAGGAAGTGCATTTTCAGGCGTCCACTTATGCCGATTTGCCTTATAAGTTTGAGGCAGGGACACCCAATATCTGTGGAGCAATCGCTTTCGGCACAGCCATTGACTATATGCATTTCATTGGTTTAGAGGCGATGGCAGCCCACGAGCACGCCCTTTTGCAGCACGCCCTCGAAGGGCTTCAAAGCATTGAGGGGATAGAGCTCTACGGCAATCCCAACCTCAATGAGCGCACAGCGGTGATTTCCTTTAACCTGAAAGGTATTCACCCTTACGATGTGGGCACCCTCTTAGACCAGATGGGCATTGCGGTGCGCACGGGGCATCATTGCGCTCAACCCGTGATGGATTGCTACCATATACCTGGCACTATCCGCGCGAGCTTTGCCGTCTACAATACTTTTGAGGAAATCGACCTTTTGATTGAGGGGGTAAAGAAAGCAAAGAGGATGTTGGCTTAGTGTTAAGCACTTAATAATTAGTGATATATGCAAAAAATATTGACAATATATGCGATGATTCTCGGGCTAATAGTGCAGGCGCAGCAGAGCGATTTCGTACGCCTTAAAGACCTCAGTGAGGATTTTGTGCTCGATATGCGCTATGCTACGGCGAATAACTTCTTAAAGCAGCAAGTGTACGATTGCGGCGAGTGTTACCTACGGAAAGCCACGGCTAAGGCACTTGTAAAAGCGCAAGAGGAGTTTAAGCAGCACGGCTATCGCATCAAGCTTTTCGACTGCTACCGACCGCTATCGGTGCAGAAAAAGATGTGGAAGATACTCCCAGGCACGGACTACGTGGCAAATCCAGCCAAAGGCTCTAAGCACAACCGAGGGGCAGCAGTAGACCTCACCTTAGTGGATAAGAACGGCAAGGAACTGAATATGGGCACAGGCTTTGACTATTTCGGGAAGAAAGCTCACCACACCTACACCGATTTGCCCAAGGAGGTACTCGCCAACCGCAGGCTCTTGAAGGAGATTTTGGCGAAGCACAACTTCAAGTCGATTTACTCCGAATGGTGGCACTATGAATATCGCCCTGAGATGCAGAGCAAAGTAGAAGATTTTCAATGGGAATGTACTGAGAAACCATAAAAAAAGCGCAAAGACACTGCTGCCTTTGCGCTTTTTTACATTCTATATTGTGACCGCAGAAGGATTCGAACCCTCAACCCTCAGAGCCGAAATCTGATATTCTATCCAGTTGAACTATGCGGCCTTTAGTAATTATGATAGTAATTTCTTTACTACTTCTGAGATGAGCTTGCTATCGGTTTTGCCAGCTAACTGCTTTGTGGCAACACCCATTACTTTACCCATATCCTTCATACTTGTAGCACCTACCTCACTGATGATAGCCGATACCTGAGCGGCTACTTCGGCTTCTGAAAGCTGTTTGGGTAGGAATTGCTCAATGATGGCAAGCTGCTTGAGCTCAGGCTCTGCCAAGTCGTTACGCCCTTGCGAAGCGTAGAGCTCAGCACTGTCCTTGCGTTGCTTTACGAGCTTTTGCAATAGCTTAGCCTCTTCAGCCTCTGAGAGTTCCTCAGTAGCTCCTGACTCTGTACGCGCTAATAATATAGCTGACTTGATAGCTCTCAGCGACTCCATAGCTACGGTATCCTTAGCCTTCATTGCCTCTTTGAGAGCGTCCATTACTTTGGTTTGTAAACTCATAATTTCTTTATTGGTGCCGCAAAATTACGACTATATTTTTATTCTACAAAAATTTTTAGGAAAGTTTTTTACTTCCAACGAAGGCTCTCCATTATTTTGCGCACATCCTTCTCTAAGTAGGCACTGGCGGGCTGTATGGAGTCGTAGTTAGGCACTACTTTAAAATAGATAGAGCCTGAGATGAAATGCGAAGTGCTATCCGTAGCGTAGAACTGCGCTTGCGAAGCAGCATTGCCCGATACTTGATAGAACATCCCGTAGACCTTAGTAGTGTCGTTCTCAAAACGATTTGAGATGATGTTATCTGCCTTGATGGTATGGTCGTAAGTGAACTTCTGGGCGTCGCTTAGGAGCTTTTTAATATCATTATGCACCTCTTTATAAGTAAGATAGATGGTAGCACGCATCTTGGGATACTCAATGTTGATGTCACAAGAATGGCTTTTGTGTTTGAGTTCAGAGAGGGTGTTTGCCTCGAAGGTAAAAGGGCAGTAGGGTAGCTCAGTTACTTTGGCATAGGTAGCCTTGGGGTACTCTAAACGGAGGACGCCTTTGGGTTTTGGGGTGCTTTCAGTGCCACAGCCTATCATCAGCCCTGCTGTAAGGATTAACGTAGTGTAGATTATCTTTTTCATCTCAGAAATAGTGTGAAAGTAATAAAAAACCTCAGCCCTTGAGCTAAGGTTTTCTAACAATTAAAACTTTAATGTAATGGAATCTATTTAGCAACTTCTACTGTTTCAACAGTTTCAGTTTTTACTCCATCTTTGTGGCAAGATTTCTTGTCGCCATCTTTCTTGCAACATTTCTTTGCTCCATCCTTCTTGCTGCATTGCTTTTTATCGCCGTCTTTCTTGCAACAAGATTTCTTTACCTTTGTACCGCCATCTTGGTTAGCACCTTTGCCATCTTGGTCGTTTACAAAGCTTGATTGAGCTTTAAAAGTTTTGAGGGTAGCTGCGTTTACATTAACGCTGAAAGCCACCATTAGCATTACTGCTGCGATGATTTTAAAAGTGTTTTTCATATAAAATTACATTTAGTTATTACATATTTATTCTTACAGTTGGAGGGTGTAAGCCATTGAGGCAACACCTACACTGACGCCTTTGGCTTTGATAAGCTCGCGATAACAACTCTCAATAGTCGCCCCTGTGGTGATGATATCATCTACTAAGAGCACCTTTTTGCCCTCTATCTTGTGAGCGTTCTGCAAGGTGAAAGTATCCTGGCTATCCTTCAGTCGTTGTGCGCGTCCTTTGGTAGTTTGGCTCGTATTGGCTCTTACTTTCACCAATACATCATCCATATAAGTGGCTTGTAAGTAGCGGGACAGTTCCTTACCGAAAAGCGCTACTTGGTTATAACCTCTTAGCTTGAGTTTCTTTTTGTGCAAAGGCACTGGGATTACCACTTCTACCTGCTGGAAGGCCTCAATAGCAGCTATTTTCTCACCAAGCCAAGCGCCTAACCATTTGCCTATCCGTTTCTCTCCTCTGTACTTTAAACTATGTAGCAAATATTGTGCCACACTTTCTTTCTCAAAAAATAATAAAGAGGTTGCACAGCATAAATCACACTGACCGAAGAACCTCTCAGTGATCATATTCTCCTTTTTCAGATGGAAGTTCGTTTCAATGAGTTTTGCTTTGCACGCGTGGCACAAAAAGCGCTCTGTTTTATTGAGAACCTTGCCACAAGCAGCACAATAGGAGGGCACCAAAACTGAAATTATATCCGAGAAAAGCATACGGCTCAGAGGGTTTAACTTTCTGCTGTATTGAATTATTTTTTTGCAAAGATACTTCTTTTTTGTAAAAAAGTTGTACTTTTGTGCTCTATTTTACCCAGATAGGGTAAGTTATTAATATTAACTATTGAAAGTCAGTTAGATACTATATGGCAAATACAGAAGATTTTTTTAAGAAGGTTATTTCACACGCAAAGGAATACGGGTACATCTTCCCGTCGAGTGAGATTTATGACGGCTTAGGGGCTGTTTACGATTACGGTCAGAATGGGGTGGAACTCAAGAAGAACATCCGCGAATATTGGTGGAAGGCGATGGTGCAGCTCAACGAGAACATCGTGGGTATTGATGCCGCTATCTTTATGCACCCCACCACTTGGAAGGCGTCAGGGCACGTAGATGCTTTTAACGACCCGCTGATTGACAACAAAGATAGCAAGAAACGCTATCGCGCAGATGTACTCGTGGAGGACTATGTAGCCAAGCTCGACGATAAGATAGAAAAGGAAGTAGCTAAGGCTGCCAAACGGTTCGGTAACGCTTTCGACAAGGCGCAGTTTATGGCAACAAACGCCCGTGTGATAGAACTCAAAGAGCGTGGCGAGGCAATACTGCATCGCTTGGGCAAATCCTTAGAAAAGAATGACTTGGCAGATGTGAAAGCCCTCATTGAAGAGCTTGAAATAGCTGACCCTGAGACGGGTTCGCGCAATTGGACAGACGTAAAGCAGTTCAACCTGATGTTTGGCACTAAGATCGGGGCTACTGCTGAGGCAAGTGTAGACCTCTACCTACGCCCAGAGACCGCACAAGGTATATTCGTAAACTTCGCCAATGTGCAGAAGACAGGTCGTATGAAGATTCCTTTTGGGATTGCCCAGACAGGGAAAGCCTTCCGCAATGAGATTGTAGCACGCCAATTTATCTTCCGTATGCGTGAGTTTGAGCAGATGGAGATGCAGTTCTTCATCAAGCCAGGCACCCAGAAAGAGTGGTATGAGCATTGGAAAGTAAAACGCCTCAAATGGCACTTATCGCTTGGGATGGGCGAAGATAACTACCGTTTTCACGACCACGAGAAGCTTGCCCACTATGCCGATGCGGCTTGCGACATTGAATTCCGCTTTCCGTTTGGCTTTAAAGAGCTTGAGGGGATTCACTCACGTACTGACTTCGACCTTGGCAATCACGAGAAATACTCAGGTAAGAAGCTCCAATACTTTGACCCCGAAGAAAATCGCAGCTATGTGCCTTACGTGCTTGAAACCTCTATTGGGCTCGACCGTATGTTTCTTGCAGTCTTTTCTAATGCTTTACAAGAAGAGGCTTTGGAAGGTGGCGACACACGCACCGTGTTGCGATTGCCTTTTGTGCTTGCCCCTACGAAAGTGGCAGTATTACCTCTGCTGAAGAAGGACGGACTGCCAGAGATTGCTGAGGAGATCGTCGCTGACCTGAAGTTCGACTTCAACGTCGCTTATGACGAGAAGGATGCCGTGGGCAGGCGCTATCGCCGTCAAGATGCTGCAGGGACGCCTTTCTGCGTAACGGTAGACCACCAGACTAAGGAGGACAACACCGTAACCCTACGCCACCGCGACACGATGGAGCAAGTGCGTATACCGATCAGTGAACTGCGTGCAGCAGTAGCTAAGGCGGTAGACGTGAGGAATTGGCTCACTAAGTTATAGAGAGCAGAGAGCAATGAGCAATTATACAGAATTGAAGATCGTGCGCCCTACGCCTATTGATGAAGAGGTGCTGTGGGATAAGACACAGGTGCTGATGAGCCGTACCAATGCCTTTGGCCATATTATGGAGACAAATGAGGTTTTTCAGCTTGTGTCGGGCTATAGTGCAGAGGAGCTGTACGATCAGCCGCACAGTATCATTCGGCACCCTGATATGCCCAAAGTGGTGTTCAAGATCTTGTGGGACAATCTCAAGGTGCAGCGTAACTTCCACGCAATTATCAAGAACTTAGCGAAGAGTGGGCGTTACTATTGGGTGATTACCGACTTTGACATCATCCGCGATGAGAAGGACGAGATTGTGGCGTTCGTTTCCTACCGCAAAGCGATTGACAACCATATTGTTGAGGAGCATATCGCCCCGCTCTACGAAAGGCTTTTGAAGATAGAACAAGCCAATGGCTTAGAGGTGAGTGAACGCTACTTCAACGGTTATTTGGAAGACCGAGGGCTGACGTATTACGATTACGTACAGCAACTCCTCCAAGGAAAAGACATTAGAGAGTTGTAATAAGTGTGATGTGAAAATGAAAAGCGAGGATATTTATCCTCGCTTTTTTATTATAAAGTGACCATCTTTATGGCAGTAATTGCAGCCTCGACACCCTTGTTACCGTGCTTCCCACCGCTGCGTTCTAAGGATTGTTGGAGATTGTTGTCGGTCAGTACACAGAAGATAATAGGCACCGACTGGGTGGCATTCAAATAGGCAATACCTTGGGTGACACCTTGACATACAAAGTCAAAATGGCGGGTCTCGCCTTGAATGACACAACCTATGACGATGATAGCATCGATTACCTCACGGGTGAGCATTCTTTTGCTGGCGTTCACCAACTCAAAGGTGCCTGGCACTTCCCAACAAACAAGATTTTCCTTTACGGCACCACAATTCAATAGGGTGTCAATAGCTCCTTGCTGCATTCCGTGGGTTACACGCTCATTCCACTGTGAAGTAATAATCCCAAAGCGAAAAGGCTTCGCGTTTGGGATTGTCTTTTTATCGTATTGGGATAAGTTTTTGTTCTCTGTTGCCATTGATGAATGGGTTACTGACTTACTTTCCCGATCCAAACCTCAATATTCTGTGCAGCACCTGAATTAGGGTACTCATCCTTAATGCGCTCGAAGTATTGGAGAGCATCGGCGTTTTTTCCTAAAAGGGAAGCCATCACACCTGCTTTCTTTAGGTATAGAGGTGTTGTAAAGTCGTTAGTTTTGTAGTCAAAGGCTTTCTTATAATAGTTAAGTGCCTCACTGTAGTTTTTCAGTTCGGAGTAAGCATCGCCGATATTACCTAAGGCTAAAGCGCCTAAGACATTATCCGTAGCGTCGTACTTTTTGAGGTGCTCAATGGCTTTGTCGAAGTTGCCTTTGCGCATATAAGCCATCCCAGCAGAGTAGTGGGAGAGGTTGGCTGCTTTAGTACCGCTATACTTATCAATGATCTCTAAGAAGCCGTATTTGCCTTTACCGCCTTTGAGAGAAACGTCAAAGAGGGAATCCTGCACTTTGGGAAGGGTATCTTGCACGGCAGCGTCGAAAGCGAGCTGTGCAAAGAAGTATTGGCTCATTGCATCCTTTTCTTTAGGGGCTTTGATGAACTGTTGGTAAAGCAGATAACCCAAACCGATCACAGCCAAGCCAATCAGTACGCCGATAATAGTGCGCTGGTGGCGGTGTACGAAATCTTCGGTTTTGTTAGCACCTGCGTCGAGGGCATCGAATACCTCAGCGGTTCTACTTTCTTTGTGTAGGTGCTCTACTTGAGCCTCATCTAAGTTGTCAGTTTTTCTATTTCTGTTCGGTCTCTCGTTTCTTTTTTTATAAACTGCCATAAATTCTTATTCTTAAAAAGTCGCGCAAAGTTACGACTTTTATTTATATCTGAAAGAAATTCTTTAAAAAAATGTTTTGTGAGGGAGGTAAGTACTGTTTTTTAATAGACGTATACCAACCCTTAAATAGCTGTAATACAAGCTGCTCCCTTTTGTTTTTCAGTTATTTGCTATTTTTCTTTTTTTGGAGTGCTATCGTAGGTGAAAGGTACTTTCCAAGTGATAATGAGGGCGGGTATGGTGCAAAGCATTACCAAGATGAAGAAGGTTTGGTAGCCGAGGAACTTGCTCAGGTAGCCGCTGATTATCCCTGGCACCATTAACCCGAGGTTCATCAAGCTATTGGCAAAGGCGTAGTGTGCCATCTGGTACTTCCCTGGGGCTATCTGCTGCATCATAAATAGGGTAAGTGCTACAAAGCCAAAGCCATACCCAAAGTACTCAAAGATAATTCCTACGGCTATTTGCGTAAGATTTGTAGGTAAGAAAATGGCAAAAATTAAATATACAGCAAAGGGTACATTAAAGGATAATGCCAACACACGGATAGCTTTCTTCAGCCCTACTGATGAGACATAGTAGCCTGCTAATATAGAGCCAATCATATAGGCTGCTGCTCCCGCTGTACCATATATGAGCCCGTAATGCTGGTCGCTTAGGGCTATACCGCCTGCCTCTCTGGTATCTGTAAGGAAAAAAGGTAGTATCTTTACGGTCAAACCTTCTGCAAAACGGTATAGAAAAATGAATAAGAGATAATACCAAATATGTTTTTTCTCAAAAAATTGGACAAATATCTGCCATAATTCTACTATTTTTTCTTTTACACTCCCGTCTTTTTGCTGCTGTTTGTCTTTAGGCAATACAAAGAAGTGGTACAAACCGATGCAGAGCATCAGCAGCGCACTTATGCCGAGAACTACCTGCCACGCTCCTATAACTTGCTCTTGAGGTATTACAGCCTTTGCACAATCTCCTGTGGGGCACTTCAAGTAGCCTACTAAGAAGACTAACCCGCCATTAGTTAGCACTTTGGCTAAGTTGTAAAAAGCTCCTTGCCAGCCTGAATAGAGGCTTTGTGTGGCATTGTCGAGTTGTTCCATATAAACACCATCACCTGCAATGTCGTGTGTAGAACCGCTTAGGGCTATTACTCCCATCAAAGCTAACGAAATGGTAAAAGAGTTAGGCAAGGGCAACGAAAATACTATCAAGCCAAAGAATGTAGCGGTTATAATCTCCGTAAGGATTACATATATCCGTTTGGTGCCAAATACTTCCATTACAATGCTCAGTAAGGGCTTTAGCGACCAAGGTAAGATGAGCAGTGATGTCCAAAAGGTTGTCTCTTCTTTGCTTATCCCCATATCTCTGTAGAGTAGGGAAGAAACAAACGACAGAAATATAAAGGGCAATCCCATTGCGAAGTAGACGGTTGGTACCCAAGTAATTGGGTTTCTTTTCTTGGTATTCATTCTCTATAAGTTTTTAAATTGATGGGTAGGCATAGCGATACCTTTAAAAATTGAGCAAAAGTAAGATGTTTTTTTTAAATAACAAGCATTTGTTGCGCATTTTTTTAAAGAATAGATACAGTGGGCATTCATAGTGAAGATAGCCAGTGAGTTATGAAATAGTAGATGGGAAGGGGTAGGGGAGGGTTCGAGAAAGGGGGTAGGTTCGTTACGTGTCCGTTGTTTGTCCGTTTAGGATTTTATTTGTCGTTTTATTGTATAATAAGGTAAATAGTCGTACCTTTGCCGCCGATTTAGGGTGTGGCTTTTAAGGTAGTTCTTTTGGTTGAAGGAGGCTGAGCTACACACTAAGGATAAATTGCTAAAAGCTACACAATGAAGATATTAGTAACAGGAGGGGCGGGCTTTGTAGGCTCTAACCTATGTGAGGCACTCGCCAAAGACCCTCGCAATGAGGTGTATTCCTTAGACAATTACTTTACGGGCAGTCGTGATAACCACGTTGAGGGCGTTACCTACATTGAGGGGAGCACGGAGTATATCTTTGAGCTGGTGGACTTCACCCCCGATAGGGTGTTTCACCTCGGGGAATACTCACGGGTAGAGCAGAGTTTTGAGGACATCGACAAGGTGTTGCTCTTCAATAAGGTAGGCACCTCAAAGGTATTGGAGTTCTGCCGCAGGAGAGGCTGTAGGCTCATTTATGCCGGCAGCAGCACCAAGTTTGGCGAGGGCGGTATTGGTAAAGACCAGAGTCCATATGCGTGGTCGAAGTCGTCGAATACCGACCTCATCAAGGACTACGGCACGTGGTACGGGTTGGACTATGCTATTGTCTACTTCTACAACGTCTATGGCAAGCGAGAGATCAAGAGCGGGAAGTATGCTACCCTCATCGCGCTCTTTGCGGAACGCAAGCGACAGGGGTTGCCACTGACCGTAGTGGCACCGGGCACACAGCAGCGTAATTTCACCCACGTGGACGACATCGTTGAGGGCTTGCTCTTGGTAGGCGAAAAGGGTAAAGGTGATGAATATGGCATCGGTAGCCCCGAGACGTACACCGTGATGGAGATTGCCGAAATGTTTGGTGGGGAGATACAGCTATTGCCTGAACGCAAAGGCAACCGTATGTGGTCAGAGGTCATCACCGAGAAGACAGAGGCTTTGGGCTGGAAAGCAAAGCGGCATATCAAAGATTGGATAATGAACAATGTATAATTGATAATGGTTATATTATTTTTTGCACACGGAGCGAAGGAGTTTCTCAATGAGGTGATATTTGCCGTGCTTTCTTACTATCAGCATCATAGGGTAGGGGAGCACCAAGTGGTGATTTACACCGACAATGAGGCGTACTTTAGGCAATGGCTGCCTGAGGAGGTTACTTATGTAGCCGTAGATGCTGCTAAGGTGCGTGAGTGGCGAGGAGCAATCGACTTTGTGCACCGCGTGAAGATAGAGATGATACGCGATGCTTTTACGCGCTTCCCCGATCGCAATGTGTTATACCTCGATAGCGATGTCTACTTTAAGGAGAATATCTCCTTTTTGGGTGATAAAATCGTACAGGGCACTCCTGTGATGAGTTTAGACGAAGGGAGTGTCTTTGGCAGTAAGCTAAGGCATTTCAAAAAGATAGAAGTCTACCTAAAGGCGCACAACAACACGATTGGCACTGGGCCACCTGTGGTAGTTCCTCAAGGACAATCGATGTATAATGCAGGGGTACTTGGCATTAGGGCTGATTGGGCACCATTGCTCAGCGAGGTGCTTGCCATCACCGACCTACTGCACCCCGAGGCTCCTACCCACGTGAGCGAGCAGTTTGCCTTCAGCGTGGTGCTTGCCCGCCAAGGGGCGATCTATGCTGCTGAGCCTCATATCCATCATTATTGGTATTTTAAAGAGTTTCGTGCGGTGATTAACGCCTTCTTGCAAGAGAACGAAGGCAAGCCTTTTGAGGAATTAGTGCGACTCTCGGCAGCCTACAATCCTGAGCGTATGGGCAGTGAGAAACTCGCTTATAAGCAGATGAATTTCTGGCAGAAGTTGTACTATAAAATAAAAAATAGAGGTCAGAAGTCAGTGATCAGCGGTCAGCTCTGACTACTGACTACTAATTACTAAATACGTATGAAAAGATTAATAATATTAGCAATGAGCTTGCTATGGGGGGGTATGTACGCCCAAAAGCAGGCAGTGGATTACATCAATCCCTTTATTGGGACGTCTAACTTTGGGGCTACGCACCCTGGTGCAATAGCACCGCGAGGAATGCTCAGCATCTCGCCTTTTAATGTGGCGTTTGACACCAAGGGAGTCGAGGCTCCGTTAGAAAAGGACAGTCGCTGGCTCTCTAACCCTTATGTGAACGAAAATAAGTTCTTCACAGGGTTTACACACGTGAATATGAGTGGGGTAGGGTGCCCAGAGCTGGGGGTAATCCTTGCGATGCCCACCACAGGAGCCTTGGAGGTGGAGCACCTCAAATACGGGTCGCCCTATAAAGATGAGGTGGCAAAGGCAGGCTATTACAGCACTTTCCTCACCAAATACGGCATCAAGGCAGAGGCTACCGCAAGGCAACGTGCAGGCATTAGCCGCTATCACTTTCCTAAGGGTGAGGGCAATCTGCTTATCAACTTAGGGCTGGGTTTGACCAATGAACAAGGTGCAATGCTCAAGTTCGTATCGCCCACAGAAGTTGAGGGGATGCGAATGGTGGGCAGTTTCTGCTATAACAGTCCCGAACTGGCTTACCCTGTTTACTTTGTAGCAAAGGTGAACAAGCCCGCTAAGCATTACGGCGTATGGCAACACCCTGCCACGTATGAGGGTGTAGAAGCCAAATGGATGACCTACAACGGTAAAACGCGCTTTAAAGAAGGCTTTATGCGCGAGGTCGTAGGCGACAGCTTGGGGGCTTACTTCCGCTATAATTTTGACAAAGAGGAAGTGGTAGAGCTTCGTGTGGGCGTCTCGTATGTGAGTATCGCCAATGCGCGTGAGAACTTAGAGAAGGAGATCGGCAATAAGACCTTTGATGAGGTATATGCGGCTACCCGCACTGCTTGGAATGAGCAGCTCAAGGCACAAGTAACGGGCGGCACTGAGGACGAGAAGACTGTCTTCTACACCGCCCTTTACCACGCGCTCATTCACCCCAATCTGCTCAACGACCACAACGGCGATTACCCTGAGAGCACTACCAACAAGATAGGCAAGAACACCAAGCGGTTTACGGTGTTCTCGCTGTGGGATACCTATCGCAACTATCACCAGCTGATGAGCCTGCTCTATCCTGAGGATCAGCTTGGTATGGTGCGTACGATGCTCGATATTTACAAAGAAAGCGGCTGGCTACCTAAGTGGGAGCTCAACTCCACCGAGACCTTCACAATGGTGGGCGACCCTGCGAGTATTGTTATTGCTGATACTTATTTACGCGGACTTACCGACTTTGATATTAACACTGCGTATGAGGCGATGCTCAAAGGGGCGAATACGCTTAAAAATAACCCCATACGGCCAGGGGTAGAAGAGTATTGGCGATTGGGTTACCTCAGTGTAGATGGTGGCGTTAGAGGCCCCGTATCCACCACACAGGAGTATAATGCAGCCGACTTTGCCATTGCACAGATCGCTAAAAAGCTCGGCAAGAAAGCCGATGCGGCAAAGTTTGGCAAGCAGTCTCTGAGCTATCACAAGCTCTTTGATAAGCAGACCAAGCTCTTGCGCCCTAAGCACGCCAACGGCAGTTGGTATGCGCCCTTCGACCCTAATAGTGGGGCAAACTTCGAGGAGAATGTCGGCTACATCGAGGGGAATGCTTGGCAATACGTATTTATGCTCACCCACGATATGAAAGGTACTATCAAGCTAATGGGCGGTGAGAAGGCTTTTGAGCAACAGCTCGACCACATATTCAATAGCAAGCAATACGATATGGCTAACGAGCCTGATATTGCCTATCCTTACCTCTACAACTATCTGAAAGGTCGCGAATGGAAGACCCAGCAGCGTGTGCATAGCCTCATCAACGAGTACTTCCAAAATAAGCCCGCAGGCTTGCCTGGCAATGACGACACAGGGGTGATGTCCGCGTGGGTAGTCTACGGAATGATGGGGCTGTACCCTATCACCCCAGCCGAGCCTATCTATACGCTCACCGCGCCGCGCTTTGAGAAGATAGTGCTGCAATTGGATAAGAAGTACTACCCCAATGGGCAGCTTATCATCGAGAGCAACGCCTCACCTGAGAATATCTACATCAAGAAGATTACCATTGACGGTAAAGAACATAAGAGCTACTTCATCACCCACGACGAGCTAAAGAAAGCACATACTATTCGGTTTGAACTCTCTAATATAAAAAAGTAAACACAGAACGGAGCGATAACGAACCAGTAACGAACAGCTAAGGTTTCCATTCTTCTTTTTCCCTGAAAAGAAAAAAGAAAGGATGAAAATTTTGTCAGTTCAAAAAAAGTTTGTATCTTTGCCCCCGAAATCCTCAGAGGTGTAAGACTTGAGGATTTTTTATTTTTCTAAAAAACAAGGAAGATGAAAAAGGTATCATACTATACAGCCGAAGGGCTAAAGAAACTAAGAGACGAACTCAATCAGTTAAAAGACGTAGAGCGCCCGCGAGCTTCGCAGGCGATTGCTGAGGCGCGCGACAAAGGCGACCTCTCCGAAAATGCAGAGTACGACGCTGCCAAAGAGGCACAGGGCTTGCTGGAAATGAAGATCGCTAAGCTCGAAGAACTCGTAGCCAATGCACGCCTCATCGACGAGTCGCAACTCGATCTGAGCAAGGTGCTAGTGCTTTCCACCGTCAAATTGCGCAACCTTGCCAATAAGATGGAGATCACCTATACCCTTGTAGCAGAGAGTGAAGCAGACCTCAAGGCAGGGAAAATATCAGTAACTTCACCCATCGGAAAGGGACTGCTTGGCAAGCAAGTAGGTGATATTGCAGAGATACAAGTGCCCAATGGAGTGCTGAAGATGGAGGTATTGGAAATCACCCGTGACTAAGTAAAACATTTTAAAACCCGATAAAACAATGGCAAGTATATTCACAAAGATTATCAACGGCGAAATACCTTGTTATAAGGTAGCTGAAAATGATGATTTTATTGCTTTCTTTGACATTAACCCTAATGCGAAGGGGCACACCCTTTGCGTTCCTAAGAAGGAAGTAAATAAAATCTTCGAGATGGACGACAAGCACTATCTTGACCTGATGCTTTTCTCAAAGCGCGTAGCCGAAGCCTTAGCAAAGGTGGTGCCTTGCAAGCGTGTAGGGATGGCAGTAGTAGGCTTGGAAGTGCCCCATACCCACGTACACCTCATTCCCATCAGCGAGATGAAAGAGATGACCTTTGAGCACAAGGTGCAAATGACCGATGAGGAGTTTAAAGCCCTCGCCAAAGCAGTAGGTGAGCGCTTTCAAGCGTAACCTGAAAAGGGTAGGGTACGTTCTCTGAATAAATAAAAAAGGCGTTAAGCAATAAAACGATATTGCTTAGCGCCTTTTCTAATCGCTGACCTCTGGGGTCTCTGATCTTCTTACAACAAGCTATCCAATGCGTCAGTGTAAGTCTTCTTAGGAGCTACGCCCACTTGGCGACCTACTACTTCCCCGTTTTGGAATACCAATACGGTAGGGATATTGCGGATACCGTATTTGCCAGCAAAGTCCTGATTGTTGTCTACGTCTACTTTACCGACAGTTACCTTACCTTCATACTCCTTAGAGATTTCTTCGATGACAGGTCCCAGCATACGGCAAGGTCCACACCAAGTTGCCCAAAAGTCTACAAGCACAGGCTTGTCGCTCTTTAATACTAAATCTTCAAAATTTCCGTCTGTGATTTCTAATGCCATTTCTAAAACTGTTTTAATGTTATTGTCTTTCTGTTGCAAAAGTATGAATAATATTCCACTCTACATCTAAAAGTATTATCATTTTTTGTTATACTATTATAAAGTCATTATCTACGAACACTTTGTAAGAAGTCCGCAAAGCGTTTCTGTGCTAAAGAGAAGTCGAAACTATCGTGTAGTAGGTAATAGTTCTTGGGGTCTACCACATTAGGATAGGCTTCTTTAGCAATGATGAGTTTGTTGTCGTCAAAGCTCATTTCCTTCATCAGTAGGCTTACTTGTTCTGTAGTAAAAGAAACGGCGTTCTTCTGCATACGAAAGAAGTTGATCTTGTCATTGTCAAAACTCTGCTTCTTATACATATCATAAAAACGAGCAAACTCACCACCACGCATCATTGGGGCACCTCCATATGAGCGGTTCCACACATCGTTCCATTGGCGTCCATAATAGCCATCGTGAGCATTGCCGAGGTTTACCTCTTCAAGCAAGAATAACCCCTGACGCGAGAAGAAATCGAGCACTAAGCGCATCTCATTGCGAGGGCGGAGGGTTACGCGGTAAAGCAGCAGCCCATCACCGTAAATACTCAATGGTTGCGCTCCTGACCTCACATCGAAGAAACGGAACATACCATTGCTATTGGTGATTTCCTGATCGCCGAGTTGCACCGTAAAGCGCCCCATCTCAGGAATACGGATAAACACTTCCGAGTAGCCGCCGCGGTAATCTTGCTCCCAGCGGTAATCAATATTGATATTTACGTTGACGTTTGTGTTGCTCTTTTTCAGTTCATTGCGCAATAGCTTGCCTGCACTGCCTACCTCTTGCGCTGAGGCAGCCATTGTGGCTAATACAAGTAGGGTTACAAATATCTTTTTCATAGTATGCTATGTTTTGTTTATAAAACACTTCTATCAAGAATCGTGCCAATACGAAATGTATTACTTCTTAGTGCTGCTCTTCTTAGTTGTAGCCTTTTTAGACGCTGGTTTCTTTCCGCCCGCTGCTGACTTCTTTGCAGGATACTTCTCCGCAATGAGTGCCAATGCTTGTGCCTCAGTGAGGGCTGCTATGTCAGTATCTTTTGCTAACTCTACCTTCTGATTGCCTTTTATGAGGTTATAACGACCCCAGCGTGCTTTCTCTATGCGTATGCCGCTCTCTGCCCATTCGCGCACTACCTTCTCCGACTCTTTCTGCAACTTGCTCTCTATGAGCTCCTCTACGTCCTTTTGGGTAAGGTGGTCAAAGTCGTACTTCTTGCTCACACTGATGAAGAGATTATCCCACTTGATGAAAGGACCAAACCTACCCACGCCCTTGCTCACCTCTTTGCCTTGGTAAGTAGCGATAGGCGCATCGGCTTGCTTCTTGGCAGCAATCACCTCCTTAGCGCGGTCGAGGGTTACCGTAAAGACGTCCTCTCCTTTGTCCAACGAGATAAACTCCGTGCCATAGCGCACATACGGACCAAATCTTCCCACATTGGCTTCCACTTCTTTACCATCAACGATGCCGAGCTTACGCGGCAGTTCAAAGAGCTGCAACGCCTCCTCAAGGGTGATGGTCTCCATAGTGGTGCCTGCCATCAAGCTGGCGTACTGTGCTTTCTCTGTGCCTTCGGTCTTGCCGAGCTGTGCCATCGCTCCAAAGCGTCCGAGGCGCACCAGCACCGTCTTGCCCGTCTTAGGGTCTGTGCCGAGAATGCGTTCACCTGTCTCACGCCCTGTATGTTGCTCCACGTCCTCCACCACAGGGTGGAAATGCCCGTAGAAGTCCGTGAGCATTTTCGTCCAATCCTCCTTGCCCTCAGCGATATGGTCAAAGCTGTTCTCCACCGTAGCGGTGAAGTTATAGTCCATAATCGTGTTGAAGTTCGCTACCAAAAAGTCATTGACTACCATACCGATGTCCGTAGGGATGAGCTTCCCCTTATCGGCACCCACACGCTCGCTGAGGTTGTGGTGCTTGATGCTATCGCCTGTGAGGACCAACTGCTCATACGGACGCACTTCACCTTCTAAGGCACTGCGCCCTACATAACCGCGTTGCTGTATAGTGGAGATAGTCGGCGCGTACGTCGAAGGGCGACCGATGCCCAACTCCTCGAGCTTCTTCACTAATGACGCCTCCGTATAGCGAGGCGCAGGGCGCGAAAAGCTCTGTGTGGCAGTGATGTGCTTATTGGTAAGCATCTCTTGTAGCTGCAAGTGGGGCAACATTCCGCTCTGTTCTTCCTCCTCGTCATCGCTGCTTTCCAAATATACTTTCAAAAAGCCGTCAAAGCGGATCACCTCTCCGCTGGCAGCAAAGAGTTCTTTATGCTTATTGGCTTCTATCTTCACATTGGTGCGCTCAAGCTGTGCATCAGCCATCTGCGAGGCGATGGTGCGCTTCCATATCAACTCGTAAAGGCGCATTTGGTCGCTTTCTGCTTGTATCTGTGGGCGACTCATATCCGTTGGGCGGATAGCCTCGTGTGCCTCTTGTGCCCCTTTGGCTTTGGTAGCAAAGTTGCGCGTCTGGCTATATTGTGTCCCGAATAGTGCTGTGATGGTGTCCTTAGCCGTGCTCAGTGCCTCGCCTGAGAGGTTGGTGCTGTCGGTACGCATATAGGTGATGAGCCCCGACTCATACAGCCGTTGGGCTACGGTCATCGTCTTGCTCACTGAGAATCGCAACTTGCGCGATGCCTCTTGTTGCAGGGTGGAAGTGGTAAACGGCGGTGCGGGCGACTTCTTCGCAGGCTTGGTCTCAAGCGACTGCACCCTGTAGCGCGCCCCTATGTTCTGCTGTAAAAATGCCTCTGCCTCTGTGGCACTGGCAAAGGTCTTGCCGAGGGTAGCTTTCACTACCTTGCCTTCTGCGGTTACGAACTCCGCTGCTACCTTATAAACGCTCTGCGACTTAAACTCTTGTATCTCGCGTTCGCGCTCCACGATCAAGCGTACAGCTACCGACTGCACACGCCCTGCCGAGAGCCCACTCTTGATCTTCTTCCACAACACGGGCGAAAGCTCATAGCCCACAAGGCGATCGAGCACGCGGCGCGCTTGCTGAGCGTTCACTAAGTTGTAGTCAATGCCACGGGGGTTCTGTATAGCCCGCTCGATGGCACTTTTAGTGATAGAGTTAAAGACGATACGCTTGGTCTTCTTCGGGTCGAGTTTCAAGTTCTCAGCCAAATGCCAGGCGATGGCTTCCCCCTCGCGGTCCTCATCACTCGCGAGCCACACCACTTCGGCAGTGGAGGCGAGTGCCTTCAAGTCGCTTACCAACTTCTTCTTATCCGAAGAAACCTGATAACGAGGCTTAAAACCGTGCGCTACATCAACGCCGAGTTCCTTCGAAGGGAGATCGACAATATGCCCGTAGCTCGACACTACTTTGTAGTCCTTACCGAGGAATTTCTCAATGGTCTTCGCCTTTGCGGGCGACTCTACTATCACTATATTCTTAGCCATACGAAAACGTTTTGCGGGGGCAAAAGTACAAATAATTTTTTGAATAAGAAGTGTTTTTTACAATATTTCGAGTTAAAAGGTGAGGCTTATGGTTTGTCTTTGTCAGTTTTCTCTATCAATGCCCCATCTTTGAAGAACCTTGTCTTTATTAACTTCCCATTTATGTCGTACTCTTCTTCTCTCTCAAAAGCGCCATTTTTATAATGGGCAACGGAATGCAACACCCCGCTGGGGTAATACACTTTTGATTCTCCTTCGAAGATACCATTTTTGTAGGAAACACTTGTTTCCAGCTTGCCATTCTCATAGAAAGTTTGCTACCCTCCACTCCGCTTTCCACGTGCATAATGTAGCTTTTCAAGTAAGACACCCTTTTCATTGTAGTGTTCCTCGAAGCCCTCTTTCTGGTTATTGAGGTAATGGATACGACTTAAAAGTACCCCGTTCGCACTGTAGACCTCACATTTACCCATCATCCCGTTGTGGTACTCTGTAATGTGCTTCTCACCATTGTCTTCATACCACGTTGAGACACCTTCCCTCTTATCATTCAGGAGCGTGTATGTATACATCGGTCTCCCATCACGGTAATACTCCTTTACCTGACCATTGGGCACATCATCCTTGTATGTGACGGTTTTTTGCAACTGCCCATTGGAGTAGTATTCCTCATAAACTCCGTTCATTTTGCCATTGGCGTAATGCTTTATATTCATCAGACCGCCATCCTCGTTATAGAACTTGCGCACCCCTTCTAACTTATCATCCTTATAGAACTCCTCAAACATCAGTGTGCCATCACGATAGAACGCTTTCACGGCGCCATTGAGCTTTCTATTTTTATACTGCCCCGTAGCAAAAATAGCGGTGTTCTTGCCATTTTTATCAAGGTAATAAAGGGTATAGATGCCATTGACAGGCTTATCCTCGTCTCTAAATTTTGTGACTTGTGCAACCCCCTGAGCAGTGAGCAACAGGGCTATAAGTGTCGTTCCTATTCTTTGTAAGGGTGTTTTCATTGTAGTAATTTTTGGCAAAGATAGTGTTTTTCCGCCAAATTCTCCACAATTGTTGTGCAAAATTACTGAGAGCTGTCCGTTATGGAACCGTTTGCGCTTCGATGTCGTTTTGTGTTCTGTATAGGGTTGGTATGAATTGTATATAGGTGATGTTTGAAGTGCCATTCAGAGGGTGAGGTATGTTTTTCTCAAGGGAAGGGTTGTGGGTTTAGGATAAATGTGTATTTTTGCGGTGTGAATATTGCTTTTCGCTTTTGAGGAGCGCAATACGCTAAGTGCTATGAATCGTAAACAGCTATATATCATACTCTTAACATTCCTTGTGATTTTTTTGTTGCTGGTGACTTTTGTTGCATTGGTTATCGGTAAAGGCTATGGAGGAATCTTTTGGCTATTGTTTTTCCTGATGCTTCCTGTGTTGATCGTCGCCTTTGGGCAGGCTATACTTGCAGGGTTGATATGGCTGGGATCATCTATAGTGGTGTTTATCACTTTTAAAATTCAGCAATATAGCAAGAAGAAACAAGTGCAAAAAGAGCCTTGGGAGGGTCATTCTTCATCAGAAGAAAAATAGTTTAATAACCTATGAATGAGAGATATAGAAAGACTTTGCTGCTTGTAGGGCTATCCGTGCTACTGTTGTTTTTGTTCGGTTCACTGGTAGGTGTGGTGTGCTGGGCTGGTGATGTATTACAATTGATAATGCTCGCTTGGGTGGGGTTTGCCTACGGCTTGGCTTTGATCTTGGGTATTGTAGCCATCGTACTTTTGAGTTTGTTAGCGCTGTGGTTGCTATGGCTATGGGTGCAAATCTACAGAGGTAAAGTGCTGATTGAAAGGAAGGAACGCCCTTTTTTCCCACCGATAGAACAGAGAAATACGGTAGCGCGCAGGCGTGAGATGCTTTGGCGTATTGGAATACTATTGGGGGTAGTGCTGGTGGTGATTTTGCTTTCGATAGTTTTCTATGAATTATACAGATTGGTAGGCTATATTACTGGTATTGAGGCGATTGTGATGGTTCCAGTGCTGTTCGTAGGGACATTTGTGTATATTTTAACTGGCATTATAGGAGTGGTTTACCTTATGCGAAAGTTGGCAGTGAGTGAGGCTCCTAAAAGGCGTAAATACGGATTATTATCCGATGATAATTAGTGGATTACTACTTTTACAAGCTATTTACAAGTTTTAGCTTTGCAGTTTGGGATATTCTCCTTACTTTTGCACTTTAAAAACACTCTTAAATCCGTATCAATATGAACACAATAAAAGTATTAGCAGTAGTGGCAATCGGTGCTTTGGCAGTGCTGGCGTGCCGCAATGAAGGTAAAAAGACTATGGAAAACACAAATATACAGCCCCCAGTGGCAAAGCGCGTGCCGCATACTCTTGAGAAGTTTGGCACTAAGCGCGTAGACGACTATTTTTGGCTCAACAATAGGGAAGATCCAGCGGTGATCGCCTACCTCGAGGCAGAAAATGCGTATTATGAGGCGGAAACTGCTCATACAAAGGGCTTGCAGGACGCTCTCTTTAAGGAAATGAAGGCACGCATTAAGGAGGACGACAGCTCGGTGCCCTATTTCTACAACGGCTATTGGTATATCACCCGTATGGAGCAGGACAAAGATTACCCGATCTTCACTCGTCGCAAGGGCACGATGGAGGGAGCTGAGGAGGTACTTTTCGACTGCAATACTATGGCTGAGGGGCACGCTTATTTCGACTTGGGCGGCTTTGCTATCAGCGATGACAATAGGTGGGCAGTATTTGGTGTGGACACCGTATCACGTAGGCAATATACGCTGAGGGTGAAGGACTTGCAGACGGGTGAGATACTCGCCGATGCCATAAAGAACACGACAGGCAGCGGGGTGTGGGCAGCTGACAATAAGACGATTTTCTACACCCAAAAGAACCCGCAAACGCTGCGGTCGGACAAGGTGTATCGCCACGAGCGCGGCACGGCAGCTAAGGGCGATGTGCTCGTATTTGATGAGAAGGACGATACTTTCTATGCGCACGTCTACCGTGAGAAATCCAAAAAGTATATAGTGATTACCTCCGAGAGCACGATGACCACTGAGTGTCAGATATTGCGCTCAGACAACCCCAAAGGTAAGTTTAAAGTATTCCAAAAGCGCGAACGCGGCTTGGAGTATGAGATTTCACATTACGGCGATCATTTCTATATCGTAACCAACAAGGATGGGGCTACGAACTTCAAGCTGATGCGTACCCCTGAGACGGCAACCGGCAAAAGCCATTGGACGGAGGTGATACCGCACCGCAAAGATGTGAGGCTCAATGATATAGAGATATTTAAGAACTACTTGGTGGTTGAGGAGACATACCAAGGGCTGGATCGCATCCATATACGTCCGTGGAGTGGAGGCGAGGGCTACTATCTGCCTTTTGAGAGTGAAACCTACACCGCCTATACCACAGGCAATGTGGACTTCGATACTGACAAACTGCGCTATAGCTATCAATCAATGATAACGCCTGCGTCTGTGATTGAGTTTGATATGGCGACCAAGGAAAAGAAAGTGCTCAAAGAGCAGGAAGTGCTCGGCGGTAAGTTCAATAAAGATAATTACGTAGAGGAACGCCTATGGGCAACCGCACAGGACGGCACCAAAGTGCCGATGTCGGTGGTGTATCGCAAGGGCTTGAAGAAAGACGGTAAGAACCCGTTGCTCTTGTACGGCTATGGGTCGTACGGGGAGACGATTAGTCCGTATTTTTCCACCTCGCGACTGAGCCTTTTAGACCGTGGCTTTGTGTATGTAATTGCCCATATACGCGGTGGGGAATACCTTGGGAGACAGTGGTATGAGGACGGTAAGTTGCTCAAAAAGAAGAACACGTTTACTGACTTTATCGACTGCTCGAAATACCTGATTGCACAAAAGTATACCTCACCTGAGTATCTTTTTGCAGAAGGCGGCTCAGCAGGCGGACTCTTGATGGGGGCAGTGGTGAATATGGCTCCGCAGCTCTACAAAGGGGTGATTGCCCAAGTGCCTTTTGTAGATGTGGTAACCACGATGCTCGATGAGAGTATCCCGCTGACCACAGGCGAATATGACGAGTGGGGCAACCCTAATGAGAAGGTATATTTCGACTATATGCTGTCGTACTCGCCCTACGACCAAGTGAAGGCGCAAGCGTATCCGAATATGTACGTCTCCACAGGCTTGCACGACTCGCAGGTGCAGTATTGGGAGCCCGCCAAGTGGGTAGCCAAACTGCGCGCTGTAAAAACCGACAATAATAAACTCTACTTAGACACCAATATGGATGCAGGACACGGCGGGGCTTCAGGGCGTTTTGAGGCACTGAAAGAGGTGGCTAAAGAGTACGCGTTTATGCTGGATTTGTTGGGAGTTAAGAATTAGTGGATAATGTATAACGCATAGTGTATAGTTATGAGAAGTTTACTGTACTTATTATTGTTTCTGCTCATCTCCCAAGTCTCTTGGGGGCAGCGTTTTGCAGATATACTAAAGCAGTATCGGCAAACAGATACGCGGTATACGCCTGTAACTGCCTATTTTAAGGATGGTGCATTGCAGATTAGAGGCTTAAAGGGTAAGTTTAAGATAAAGCATCCTAATGAGGGTTATGTAGATGATTTTTTTTGGATAAGTTCAGATGACCCTGAGCATATAAAAGGCTATAAGCTCAGTGGGGGAGACAGTTGGGTGTGTATTTTCAATGTTAAAAATATGAGTGCTTGTGGTTCTACCGCAGTGTGGGAGAATTGGTTGATCGTCTTTCAAGGCAAAACAGAATGTATAGACAGTTATAGTTTGTCTGATAGAAAGGAATGTTTCTTTTTTGATAGAAAAACGAGACGTTTACGTGTCTTAGGGCTGGACTATTGCGACAAATGGGAGTATAATGTATTCAATCAAGAGACGGAGGATCGCTATAATATAGACATAAAAGAGTATGACAAACAAGGCAATAGTAAGGTGATTCGCGAGAGAAAGAATGTGTATATAAAAGAATTATAGAAAAATAAGAGATATAATAAAAATGTTATCAGAACAAGGAGTAATACGAAGGGAGAAGTTAGCGCGCTTGCGCGAGATGGGTATTAACCCTTATCTAGCGGATTTGTTCCCTGTGAATTTTACGGCAGCTCAGGTGGAGCCCGAGTATGAGGAAGGCAAGAAGTATGCGTTTATGCTGGATTTGTTGGGGGTTAAGAAGTAAGAATTAGGGAATAAGGAATAAATAATCATAGATGGAAGAAACAGTTACAACTTATCAATTTACACAAGAGGATTTCGATAGCTTTATAAAGGGTTTTCAGGAGAATAATAGTTTGCCTGAGGGGCATCTTATCATAGTGCTGCAAAGCGATGCGAAGATGAGCAAGGCTGAGCTTAGTGTGCTTAAAAAAGTAGCCAGAAAGCTGCAGAAAGAGAAAAAGTCGTTTGTGCTGGTTAATACTGCATTGACTTACGATGAGGTTGGCGAAGGGCTCAATGTATGTCCGACCCTGCAAGAGGCACGCGACCTTATTGAAATGGAAAATATAGAGCGTGACTTATGGACTTAACAATTCTCGGTTGCCATAGTGCTACCCCTCGTGCCAATGCCCGTCCTTCGGCACAGTTGTTGGAGATGCGTGGCCATTTGTTTCTCATTGACTGTGGTGAGGCTACGCAGATAGCTTTGCGTAATGCAGGAGCTAAGTTTGCACGGATTAAGCACATTTTTATATCACATTTGCACGGTGACCACTTTTACGGGCTATTCGGGCTCATCTCTACTTTTCAGCTCTTAGGGCGTGAGGCAGAACTGCATATCTACGGACCTAAAGGTATCAAAGAAGCTGTACTACTCATCTTAAAACTAGGAGGAGCGTGGACGCCCTTTCCATTGCTTTTTCACGAACTTACGACAGATGAACAAGGGGTGCTTTTTGAGGATGAGAAACTTACAGTGAAGAATATTCCTCTGCGACATCGGGTGTATACTAACGGATTCCTTTTTCAAGAGAAAGAAGGGGATAGGCGCCTCAATATGGAGATGATAAGTCAATATCCTATTGAAGTGTGTGATTACCAAAACATTAGAAATGGTAAGGATATTACACTTGCTGATGGTAGGCTGATCGCTAACAGAGAACTCACTCTTGACCCTCATCGCCTACAGAGCTATGCCTATTGCAGTGATACGCTCTATTTTGAGTCATTGGCTGACTACATCAAAGGGTGTAGGGTAGTGTACCACGAGGCTACTTTTTTGCAAGATAAGGAAGATTTGGCGAAGAAAACGATGCACTCAACAGCCTATCAGGCGGGGCTTACAGCAAAGAATGCAGGAGCTGAAGCGCTGATATTAGGGCACTACTCATCGCGGTATAATGATGTAAACCTCTTCAAAAAGGAGGCAGAAGAAGTGTTCCCTAATGTTATTTTAGCTGAAGATGGGAAGCGGCTTCTTTTTGCCTAAAACACTTTGTCATACACCAAAGCACCAACGCCTTTTACAGGTTTGTAAAGCACTGATTTAGCAAGAGTTTCCTCAGGGAACCACTTCTTTGTTTGGAAGGTTTTTTCTAAGAGTAAGAATAAAGCACCAATGATGACGGCTACTTTGAGCATTCCGAAGAGTGCTCCTGCCAAGCGATTGGGTAGCCCTAGGGCGGCTACTTTAACTACTTTGGTAAGTACTCTTGCTAAGAACATCACTGCCAGCACAATAACTACAAGGGTGATAGTAAAGGATACGATTGCTAAAGCAGCTTGGTTTTCAACAGCTTTGCTAAAAATACGAGCTGTGAATAACGAGAAATGGATAGCTCCATAAATACCTATTACAACTGCTAATAAGGAGGCTAACTCAATAATGAGCCCTCGCATAAAGCCCTTTACCAAGCCAAAACCCAAGATAAGGATAAGAATAAAGTCTATTGTGTTCATAAATGCGTATTGAGACTGCAAAAGTAAGAAAATAGTATTGTATAGCAAAAATTTTTATCTGCCAAGCGATACTCATAGCTTTAAGAAAAGAGGACGTTTTTCATATTTTAGCATTTTGGGTATTTATTTTAAGGTTTTACAAGAGAGGTAAAATAGAACTTAAACTACTTGTATTTTAGTTTATTACCAAATTTATGTTATAAATGAAACAAAAAAATAGTGTTAAAATTTAACATCTTTTAAGTTTTCGTTGTATTTTTGTAGCCTGTTATCACACAAAATATACTATAAAAAACACAATGAAACTTTTAAAAGGATATACCAAGGGTATCATTTTTATTACATTACTGTTCTTCTTATTTGGGGCTGTAACGGTGTTTATACAGTTCTTCGTGCCATACTTGCGTGACATTTTTGAACTAAGTTACGCCCAAGTGGGATTGGTGGTAACAGCTTTTTATCTTCCTTATGTGGTATTCTCAATTCCAGCGGGGTTTGCTATGATACGAATTGGCTACCAAAGGGGGATTATCTTGGGACTTTTGCTGGTAACTTTTGGAGCACTGCTATTTTACCCAGCAGCTGAAAGTCGCTCATACATAGGTTATTTAGCCGCCATCTTTGTACTAGCCAGTGGAATTACTTTTCTGCACGTAGCGCTCAATCCATTTGCTACGGTAAGGGGCAATGAGGCCTCAGTCCCAAGTCGCTTGACCCTGCTACAAGCCTTTAATTCCTTGGGGACGACGATAGCGCCTATTCTCGCAGCGCTTTATCTCTTTAAGAAAGAGACATTTCAGCCTGAGAAGATAGCCCTGCTGAGCGCCTTTGAGAGGGATGTTTACTTCAATTCGGAAGCCCTCACGGTACAAATCCCTTTTATGATTATCGCTTTGCTGACAGTCGTGTTGGCTTTTGTTTTTTCAGTGATAAAACTCCCGAGAATTAGGATTGATAAGGAAGATACACGCTATAAATACAGGCAACTGCTCAAAAAACCGTCTTTGATGTTAGGAGCGATAGCCATCTTTCTATACGTAGGAGCTGAAGTATCGATAGGTTGCTACGCGGTAAATTTCTTTATAGATATTAATATCACACACGATATTCTTGAAAACGACACTTTGCATAGGCTGTTGGAGGTTATGGGTAAGGCACTAATAAACTGTGATTTAACTCAAGGAGAGCCTAAAGTGATTGCTGAGTTTTTCCTTTGTTTCTACTGGGGAGGTGCGATGATAGGTCGTTTTGTGGGGTCGTATCTTACGCGATCGTTTGCTCCAGCCAAAGTGTTGATAGTTTTTACAATGATGGCAATAGTGCTCATCCTTGTTTCGATCAATACAGGAGGACTGGTTTCGATGTGGAGCCTACTCAGTGTGGGATTGTTTAATTCTATATTGTTCCCTACGATCTTTGCGCTTGCTCTTGAAGGAACAAAAGAGTCAAAAGCGGAGGCATCAAACATCTTGTGTACGGTGATTGTGGGTGGGGGAATTATCCCTTTGCTGTTTGGTCTTTTTACCGATGCAATAGGGTTTAAGATGGCTTTCTTAGCTTTGGTGGTCTGCTATGCCTATATCTTGTTTTACGGTTTTTACAAACGTGCTGCCACTATATAAAAAGAGCAGAACCATTATAGCTCTGCTCTTGCTTTTATCTTTCATTCCAAGTATTGTCCTATTGTAAAACGACTTTCAATGTTTCGCCTTCTTTCTCTACTTTGGCTACTTTCTTAGCGGTCAATCCTTTGATAGCCTTATCCCATTTCTTGTTGGATAGCCCAGCGGCAGCCTTCAAAGCCTCTAACGCCACAGGATTTTCTTTCTTCAAGAGCTCAAATACTGCCTTTTCGTCCTCAGAAAGCTCTATTTCTTTCTTCTCAGGGCGCATTTGCGGGAAGAATAGCACCTCTTGGATACTCTCGTTATTGGTAAGGAACATTATGAGCCTATCCATACCGATACCTAAGCCTGATGTAGGTGGCATACCGTATTCCAAAGCTCTGAGGAAGTCTTGATCGATGAACATCGCCTCATCATCGCCTTTTTCAGAGAGCCGCAATTGCTCTTCAAAGCGTTCACGCTGTTCGATAGGGTCGTTGAGCTCTGAGTAAGCATTAGCTATCTCCTTCCCGCAGACCATCAGCTCAAAACGCTCTGTGAGGTTAGGGTCGTTGCGGTGCTCTTTGGTCAGCGGCGACATCTCTTTGGGGTAATCGGTGATGAAAGTTGGCTGAATGAAGTTGCCTTCGCACTTCTCGCCAAATATCTCATCAATGAGCTTGCCTTTTCCCATCGTCTCATCTACTTCTAAACCTATGGATAGGGCAAAAGTGCGCAGTTCTTCCTCACTCTTCCCTGTGATATCGTAACCCGTAAACTGCTTAATAGCATCGGTCATCGTTACACGCGCATAAGGGGCTTTAAAGTCTACCTCGTGCTTGCCAAAAGTTGCCTTAGTAGTACCATTTACCGCCAGCGCACAATGCTCCAAAAGTCGCTCAGTGAAGTCCATCATCCAATTGTAGTCCTTATACGCCACGTAGATTTCCATTGCGGTAAACTCTGGGTTGTGAGTTCTATCCATACCCTCATTGCGGAAATTCTTAGAGAACTCATACACCCCGTCAAAGCCGCCTACAATAAGTCTTTTCAGGTATAGCTCATTGGCGATACGCATATAGAGCGGAATATCCAGCGCGTTATGGTGCGTGATAAACGGACGTGCGGCTGCTCCCCCAGGTATCGCTTGCAGGATAGGCGTTTCTACCTCTAAATAGCCTGCATCATTAAAGAACTGACGCATAGCGTTGAAGAGCTTAGTGCGCTTTACAAACACCTCTTTCACCTGTGGATTCACCACCAAATCGACATAGCGCATACGGTAACGCTGCTCTGGGTCGGTAAAGGCATCGTAGACCTTGCCCTCAGCGTCTGTCTTAGCCGTAGGCAGCGGGCGTAACACCTTGCCCAATAGGGTGAATTTCTTTACTAATATAGTCTTCTCACCCATCTTGGTGATGAAGAGCGTTCCCTCCACCCCAATAAAGTCGCCTAAGTCTAAGAGCTTTTTAAATACCTCGTTATAAAGGGTTTTATCCTCTGTCGGGCATATTTCTTCTTGCTTAAAATAGAGTTGCACGCGCCCCGTGCTGTCCTGCAATGAGGCAAAAGACGACTTGCCTTGTATGCGCATCGACATCAATCTTCCTGCGACTATCACCGCCTTGCCTTCCTCATACTCAGTCTCTACCTGAGCCGCTGTAAAATTCACAGGGAACAAATTCGCTGGATAAGGGTTAATACCCATCTCGCGCAAGCGCGCTAACTTCTCCCTTCGTATTACTTCTTGTTCTGATAACATTTTTATTCTATACTTCTAATCAACTAATTACCAATAATTCTTTTATTAGTTTATCAAATCAAAGCCTGTATATTTTCTCAATACCTCGGGTACTACAATGCCCTCAGGGGTTTGGTAGTTCTCTAAGATGCCTGCTAGCACACGTGGCAATGCCAGTGAGCTACCATTGAGAGTATGCACTAAGCGGTTTTTACCCTCAGCGTCTTTATAGCGCAATTTGAGGCGGTTGGCTTGAAAGGTCTCAAAGTTGGATACAGAGCTAATTTCGAGCCATTTTTCTTGTGCGGTGGAATATACCTCAAAGTCGTAAGTGATGGCTGAGGTAAAACCTAAGTCACCCCCACAGAGGCGGAGGATGCGGTAAGGGAGTTTTAGCTCATTCAGAATACCTTTTACGTGCTCTACCATCATATCGAGTGCTTTGTAGGAGTTATTGGGGTGCTCAATACGCACGATTTCCACCTTGTCGAACTGGTGCAGACGGTTCAACCCCCGCACGTGGGCTCCATAGCTACCTGCTTCGCGACGAAAACAAGGGGTGTAGCCTGTGCAGCAAATAGGCAACTCGCTTTCTTGCAAGAGCACATCGCGGAAGATGTTAGTGACGGGTACCTCAGCGGTAGGGATAAGGTAGAGATCATCGAGGTTTACGTGGTACATCTGTCCTTCTTTATCGGGCAGCTGCCCTGTGCCGTAGCCAGAGGCTTCATTTACTAAGTGAGGCACCTGGAACTCACGATAGCCTGCTTCGGTATTTTTATCTAAGAAATACCAGATCAGAGCGCGCTGTAGCTTAGCCCCTTTCCCTTTATATACAGGGAAGCCTGCTCCTGTGATCTTCACTCCGAGCTCAAAGTCAATGATGTCATACTTCTTCGCCAGCTCCCAGTGTGGTAGTGCCTCTTTACCAAGATCGGGTACTGTGCCAGCCTTGAATACCACTTCATTATCCTCCTCAGAGGTACCAAAGGGCACTATCTCGTTGGGGATATTAGGCACACGATAGAGCAACTCTGTGAGTTCATTGGTGATGGTTGCCAACTTGTCTGAGAGTTCTTTACTTTGCTCTTTGAGCTCACCTGTTTGGTCTTTTAAGGCGTTGGCTTTAGCTATTTCACCTGTTTTGAAGAGGTTGCCTATTTCTTTTGATAGGCTGTTTGACTTGGCGAGTGCCTCATCCAAAAGAGTTTGAGTGCCACGACGGTTTTCATCTAATTCTAAGATGCGGTCAATAAGGTTTATTTCCTTAAAATTACGCTTTTTAAGTCCTGAGAGGACACGTTCTTTTTCTTCTCTGATAGTATTTAACTGTAACATATATTTTTGTTTTTAGCGGGTAGTTTTTAACTGGTAATCTTTCCGCGGGAATGAATATAGCGGCAAAGGTACGGCATTTTCGTTAAATGACAAAAATTTCGTTTGTAAAATAAATTGGAGGGGGTGTATCGCTTGTAGGTGTGGGGGTGAAATCTGTATTTCAAAGGGGGTGTATCCGTTACCGACCCGTTAGCGATCCGTTTAGGATTCGTCGGCTTTGCGGTAGGTGCTATCGTCGCCTGAGAGGATCTGGATGTAGCTTTTGTAGCGCGACCACGCGATCTTGTCATCTTCTAGGGCTTGCTTTACGGCGCAGTTCGGTTCTTCTAAATGAAGGCAGTTGTTGAATTTACAATGGGGCTTGAGGGCGAAAAACTCGGGGAAGTAATCGCTGAGTTCTTCTTTCTCAATTTCGACCATACCGAAGCCTTTGATGCCTGGTGTATCGATGATGCGCGCTCCGAAGCTCAGGTCGTACATCTCGGCAAAGGTAGTGGTGTGCTGCCCTTGGAGGTGTTGGGTGGATATCTCAGCGGTTTTTAGATGGAACTCGGGGGCTATTACATTGATAAGTGTTGATTTTCCCACGCCTGAATGCCCCGATACTACACTGGTTTTGCCGTGCATTAGTTGCTTTACTTCTTCAATGTTTTTCCCTTCTAAGGCTGAAATGCCAATGCAGTGATAGCCAATGTTTCGGTATGTGGATGCAAGGTATTTTACCTCGGCGAGTTCATCAGGGTTGTAGGTGTCTATTTTGTTGAATAAGAGCACTACCTCAATGCCGTAAGCCTCAGCGGTTACTAAGAAGCGGTCGATGAATGTGGTAAGGGTTGGAGGGTTGTTCAGTGTGATTAGGAGGAAGGCTAAGTCGATATTCGAGGCGATGATATGGGTTTGCTTTGAGAGGTTGACTGATTTTCGGATAATGTAGTTTTTACGAGGCTCAATGGTTGTAATGAGCCCATTGTGTGCCTTTTCTATCTCAAAGAGCACCTTATCACCGACGGCTATGGGGTTGGTGTTTTTGATGCCTTTTAGGCGTAGTTTTCCTTTGATGCGGCATTGAAAGAAATGACTACTTGCCTCATCTTTAACGGTGTACCAGCTGCCTGTCGATTTGTATACGGTTCCGTGCATTGGCTAACTGAATATATCCCAGACTACACCGAGCCTTATGATGAAATCACGATAGGGCTGCCGTGGTGCTGAATAGTAATTATAAGGGTTTCCTAAGTTTAAGCCATTGTACATCAGTGGACTTAGCTGTTCTAAGGAGAAGAAGATACGCATCGTGCGCACTTTGGCATTGAAGAAGAAGTCGAGCATTGGGAATCCGCCTGTCTTCTCAGCAGTTTGCACTTGAAACTCAGCCAAGAGCGGGTTGTAGCTATTGGCGTAATACTCAGTGAAGTAATTGAAGCCCAAGCCTGTTTGTAGGTACATCGCTTTTTTGAATAAAAAGCTCGAAAAGTAGAGGCTATTACGCGTGATGAAGACGGGCACGTTGAGCACATTGCTGTCCTGCACTACGTTCTGGTAGAGCAAAGTGTTATCTAAGGCAAACTTTCCGAGGCGGAATTCTTTTCGCAGTTTCAGCTGTAAGTATTGGATATTGCTGCTGTATTGCTCAGGGATAGCTTGCCCTGAGGATTGCATCCTCAGGTAGGTGTAATTGTTCAGATTGCTCACGCTCACTGCTGCCTCACCCCACTGGGTTTTGAGTGCCCCATAGAGGGTTTGAGTGTTTTCTTTATTGAAGCTGGTGTAGTTATCCCAATTGTAGTTCTTGTAATCGCTTTGGTAGAGCAGATAGTTAAAGTTGGGCATTGCCGAGTGTAGGTCTATCCCCGCAGTGAGGCTATTGCGCTCGTCGAAGGCATACGAAAGGCTACCGCTGAGTTTGGTACCTGTCATTTTTCCTACAAAAGTCTGCTCACCTTCTGCCTTAATGCTCAACCCGCCTATCTTTTTGTGCCATTCAGCCCCTAAACTCAGGTCAGTATCCTTTATCTGCCGCCGCTGTAAGACTCCTGATACTAAGTAGGCATTGTTAAAATAGTAGTTATAGTTGTAAGCACTACCGTAGATGAAGGTTCTGCCGAGGTAGGGCAACTCAAGCTCAGTCCCCGCTTTGTTGATCATCTTCTGAAGGCGCATCTTATCGTGAAGGTTTGCAGGCACATACGCCTCGCCAAAGTAGCTGTTTTGAGCTGTTTCGTCGAAACTGTAATATTCGGTTTCATACATAAATAAGTGCTTGAAGCGTATCTGCTTATAGGAAGCGAGCGAATCGCGATTGCGCAAGAAGGCGTAGTCGTGCTGCAAGAAGTAGCGCTTACTCTCACGTGTGTTCTCAGCATCTAAGAGATTTACGTCGATGATAGCACGATTCTTAAACTGCTGTTCGCCACTTTCAAACTGCTCAGGAGTTGAGATCCCACCGTTTTCTTGGCTGGTGATATCGTGACTTGCAAAGTGTGCAAAAGCGGTGTATTTCTTATTTTTAGAAACGTAAGATAAGCCCGCCCTAAAGTTGCCATTACTCACTAATATACGCTGGTATTTCCCCAATGAACGCAGTCCGCGATAGGCTATGAATATATTCAAATTGGGGGTGAGATTCACCGCAAACAAGGTGTTGAGCGACTGCCCTTGTTCCATCCCTGTTTTGTAAGAAAACTCCGTCAGCGGCGTGGGAAGGAGGTAGTACTTCACTTCCTCAGGGGTCATATAAAGCTGTGCCTTAGCCGTTGCGCCCATCGAAGGCAGGTAATCGCGATGAGTGAAATCATAAGCCATTGTGTTATACGGCTGTGCCATATTTGAGAAGGGCATCTTGCCGAACATATCCTTGTACCACTCGTTGTTTTTATAGTACTTATCAATGGTCAGCGAGGTGTCCACGGCAGTGGTATCGCGTAGATAAGAGATGATTTTATAATCGTTAGCGGTAAATGTGATACTATCTTTCTTCTTTTTAGGGCGCAGTGATTTGAAGCTCAACCCTGAGCCTTCTTTTTTCTCCTCCTCTTGTGCAAAGATAATGCTCGGCAGGAGTGCTATTAAGAAGAAATAAATATACCGTTTAATCGTCATTTTCTTATATTTTCGGCAAAGGTATAAAAAAAGTACGAGTAAGCAAGCACTTACTCGTAATATTTGATTTTTAAGAGGTTCTCTTTCGGGATGTACGCGGCTAAAATTCCGAGCCGTTTACTTTAAAATATTGATCTCTCTTTGTGCCATATCCAACGCTTCCAGAATAATCTCACACCCCGTCTTTATTTCCTCTTCCGTCAGGGTCAATGGTGGTGAGAGGCGTACGGCACGCTTCTCAAAGAGCAACCAATAGACGATCAGGCCGTGCTCTTGGCAGTAGTTCACCACATAGTCGCAAATCTCAGGCGACTTCACGATGACCGCCAACATCAGTCCGCGCCCGTTGATGCTTTCAATCAGTGGGTGTTGCAAGTATTTCCTAAAGAGCTTTTCCTTCTCTAAGGTCTGTGCCATAAGGTCAGTAGTCAGCAGCTGTTTGAGGGTCGCCAGTGAGGCCGCCGCAATTACGGGGTTACCTCCGAAGGTAGTAATATGCCCCATCTTAGGGTTATGCGAGAGCAACCGCATCAGTTCAGCCGACGAGACGAACGCCCCCACAGGCATACCGCTGGCCATCCCCTTGCCTATAGCGATGATGTCCGGCACAAAGCCGTAGTTCTCAAAGCCAAAGAGCTTACCCGTACGCCCAAAGCCCGGTTGTATCTCATCGATGATCAGCAGTGCCCCCACCTCCTCGCAGCGGCGTTTCACCTTTGCCAGATAGTCATTCTTAGGTTCAATAAAGCCCGCCCCGCCTTGGATACTCTCCAGCACCACCCCCGCCGTGCGTTCGGTGATTTTCAGTATGTCCGCTTCGTTGTTAAACTCGATAAAGTCCACATCAGGGATCAGCGGTCGGTACGGACGCTTGCGTTCCTCGTAGCCCATCAGGCTCATCGAGCCTTGCGTATTGCCGTGGTAAGCGTCCTTGGCGGCAATCATCTGGGTGCGACCCGTAGCGCGCTTAGCGAGCTTCACCGAGCCTTCAATCGCCTCCGTACCTGAGTTTACCAAGTAGGTAGTGTTCAGCTGCGGTGGCAAGTGCTCTGCCAAGAGTTTACAGAAGTCCACAGCCGGCTTTTGCACGTATTCCCCATAAACCATCACGTGCATATAGCGCGCACACTGCTCCTGAATTGCGCGTACCACCTCAGGGTGGCAATGCCCGAGTGTACAGGCCGATACCCCTGCCACAAAGTCGAGATAACGCTTGCCGTCAGTGGTGTAGATATAGCTACCCTCAGCGCGCTCCACTTCCAATAAGCGCGGATACGGCGAAGTCGCCGCCTGATACTTTAAAAAATCTTCTTTCTGTGATACCATTGTATATAGTTTTTAGGGATTAGCTTTTAGCTTTTAGGGCTAACCCCTTAGGTGATTACTGTAATAACCGCAGCAGAATATTTTTCTGTTAGGGGGATGATAGGGTGAACATAGGGTTCACTCTGGGTTCACTTTTTGACTTTTTCGGTTTTTATATTGCTGCAAAAAGGCAAAACACCAAGGCATAATTCTATAAAAATAAATAACCTTAGAAATGTTAAGAAAATCCCAGATTACTAATTCATTCAAACTTTTAAAAATTGAGTAATCCAAAAGTTTTTGTATTTTTGTAGTTTGAAAATCAATATACCAAACAATATGGATTACTCGGGTGCAAAGGTACGACTTTTTTGGAAATACGAAATGAGAAATGAGAAATGAGAAATGGGAAGCCTTTAGAAGGGATTTTTGTCTCTAATGGTAGGGAAGTGGTGTGTACCAATGCAAAAGGATTCTACAAGATACAGGCCTACCAATGGGATATCCTCCTCTATTATGGGGAAAGTCCCGTGAAAGATATGAAACTTGATACCAATTGTAACCCTATCATTGAGAATACACAAATACAGAAAATTGATGTTGTGATGGAAGATTATTCAGAGAATATGTATTTTGAAAAGAATGAAATGTGTGGGATATTGTTTATCCTCAATGGAAAATTGGTAACAGATAAAGCGGTAGAGGAGACAAAACAACGCCTCCGCAACGATAAAACCTTAAAATATACCCTTCTCAATAGTCAGCAGCTCTACAAAAAGTATGGATATAGAGCTACTTATGGCTTAGAAATCTCTACCCAACCCCAAGCAGAAGGTTAGAAGCAATTGATGAGAAGTGAGCTTGCTACTCATTACTCATTGCTCATTACTCATTGCTCATTACAAACCACACCCCTACAAACACCAAAGCAGTAGCAAAGGCTTGTCGTAGGCCAAAAACCCCGATGCCCATCACAAGGCTTACCACGATAGCCACTACGGGTTGGGCATAGTTGTAGATACTTACTACCGTGGGCGGTAGGCGTTGTTGCCCGAGTATCACCCATTTTCTCGTTTTCAAATTTGCTAATTCTCTAATTTTTCTTCCTCTTTCTTTCGCCTCGAAACCCCGTTTTTAACATTTTTTGCTCTGTTGTATTATATTATGAGTCAATCACTTATATACCCTTTCTATACCAATCGTCCAAGATTCGTATAAGCTTCCTATAAGCTCTCTATAAGCTAACCCCACCCATCTTACACCCTTTTTTCATCAAAAACCCTACTTCCCCTCTTTTGAATTTCTCCGTTTCCTTCCGAACACTCCTAACAGTCTCAACACATCGCTTTTTCATCTCAAACTTTGCCCAAGTTTCAAACTTGGGCAATGTTGAATAAACTAACAATTCCTCGGCTAGTGCAAGCTTGTCGCCTCCATCTCATTTTCTCATTTCCAAATTTTCTCATTTGCTAATTTTTCCCCGCCTGTGCAACTCGCACCTTTGGCAAAGTTGAATAAACTAACAATCCCTCTGCTGGTTTACAAGGCGTAGCCTTGATTTTGTTTAAATTTTGTTTGATTTCTGAGGCACAGCCTCATTCCTCTAATACAACCTCACACCCCATTTTCTCATTCTCTCATTTTCTCATTTCCTCATTACAGTCGGTTCTTCTCTTCTTCTCCCGCTCCTTGTCCTTTATACTTGCTTTGGGTGGTGTTGAAATTGTAGTTCAGTCCTACTTTAAAACTTATATTGCCGTAATTCTGAGCAGTACTATTGCTAATATACGGATTTTGTACGCGTGTGTGCTCATTGAGACCGTTATAGGGGTCAAAAGCTACAGCATACACCGTAAGCGATTGGTGGAAGAACATACGGGCTACCCCTACGACTATTCCGCTCATATCTTTGTAGGCGTAGGCTTCTCGGTTTGAACCTTTGCTTGCATAAATAAACATCGCTAAGATTAACCAATTTTCAGTAGGGGTGATTTGGTTCATCCATTCTACCATAAACCTACCTTTATTGGTGTAAAACACATTACTTGCAAAAGGCTTTCCGTAAGTAAGGGTAAGCTTAGGCATCCATTTGCCTATTTGGGTTTGCGCATTGAGTACGCATTTCAGTACGCTAAAATCATCGTAATTGCGAATGGTTTTCTCAACGGCATCGGGATTGATGCTTGAGAGTTGGTAATCGGAATAGATACCTTTGTGAATATTCGAATAACTTACCGAAGCCGAAATAGGACCATAAGTAGCCAAGGCATTCCATTCATCAGTAAGCTGAGGCACAATATATGGGTTTCCACGATTGTACAAGAAAGGAGAACTATAAGTGTTGTAATCGCTGAGCTCATAAAAAGCCGGACGTTTAATTTTGCGTGCATAACTAAAGGTCAGTTGAGTTTTATCCCAAGGGAATGCGATAGAAATATTGGGTAACCAATCGCGGTAGGTCTTGCTTTTTACGGGGCTCTTTTGTCCGTTTTCGTAATAACCAAAGTCGGCGTACTCGTAACGCGTACCGAGTTTCAAATTTACCTTTTTGATAGGGTAAGAGAAGCTCACAAAACCAGCCGAGCGTGTTTCGGTATTCTTAATATCCGAAGCCGAAAGCACATTATCGGTATAGTCCTCAGTGCGATGCAGGTCGCTTGCTTCTACGCCATAGTTTATAGCGCCCTTGCCAAGGGTTTGCAAGAAAGTAGTTTTGAGTCCCCACCAATCGGAAGCAGCATCGGAATGGGTGTGCACATTGCGAGAGGTAGCGGTGAGAAGGTTGCGCTCCACAATATCGGAAGTGTTATCGGAACGCTGACCGATATAATCTACATCGGTTTGCAGTTTCAGTTTGTCGGTAAGTTTACCTTCGTAATAAGCATTAATGCTTAACTTTTTATCTTGGCTAAAGCGGTCGTATTCATTGAGCCCTTTGGCGGTAAGGAGGTTATTTTTGAAGGTAGCAGTCTCTTGGGTGCTAAACCGATGTCCGCTAAAAGGCTCTAAACTTCCTCTCACACTTGCGCCTATGGAGTGTTTGTCGGAAATCTCGTGAGCTACCCCTATTTTAGCATTTATTCCTTTGGCATTACTCCTGTTAGTTTCGTTGCTTGTCACGCGCCAATCATTACTTTGGGTATGTACTTGCAAATCCTGATAGAGGTCGGCATTTTTCTTGTTGAAGTTGTTGAAGTTGCCAATGGTAGTAAACCAGTCGGTTTTGCCTTTGCGGTAGTTGAGACTAAGCCAAGTAGTTATTAAGGCTCCTTTTTTTAACACATAATTTTCATTTTCAACCGACCCGCTCAGTCCATCGCCTTGTTTCTTTTTCAGTTTGATATAGATTACCGCACCCACCGTATTGTCGTGTTCTGCACCAGGTTGGGTTTCCAGCTCTATGCTCTCAATATCTTTGGGCGATAACTGATTCACCTCATCTAAATTGCGCACCCTGCGGTTATCGATATAGAAGATAGGATTGCCTTTGCCAAACACCTCATAACCTCCACCGGTATAGGAAGTGCTCACCCCAGGCAAGAAGTTGATAAGCATTTCGGCTTTGGGTAGGTTCTGCAAGGTCGATTGCGCCACATTGGTACTGATGCGCGTACCCTTTTGTTCTAATATCGGGCGATGAGCTGTTAGCACGACTTCTCCTAACTGATTGGTAGCAGGAGTCAAAACAATGGTGCCCAAGTTGCTCCCCGAGGGCGTGAATACCACCGTTTGATATTCCAAATGCGTAATTTTGATAACCACCTTTTTACCCTCAGCGGCATTGGGTAGTTCAAAAACACCTCGCTGATTGCTTATTGCCCCTTTTACGAGGGTAGAGTCCGGGAGGGTCATTAGGAGTACATTGGCAGTACTCACAGGCTTTTTTTCAGTATTCAACAAGGTTCCTTTAAAAGAAGATTGTGCAAAGCCATTGGCGGTTACTGCTAAAAGCAGTGATAGAATAATCTTTCTCATTGTTTGTATGGTTTTTGGTTACTAAATGTAAACTAATTAATTTCACGGTGCAAAGATACAATAAATAATTGGATTATTCCTTTTTTAAGTGTAGGAAAAAGAGGATTTAAAAGTAATTTTGATTTAGCTTCAATATTTTTATTGATTCTCAAGAGATTAAAAACAGGGGTGCAATGGAGAGAACTTCCAATTGAGAGCTATTTTGAAAAAGGAGAAATCTCTTGGCAAAATGTCTATTACTACTTCAATAAATGGAGTAAAGATGGTAGCTTTCAGCGAGTATGGTTGAATCTATTAAGCAAGAAGAAAAGAAAATTAGATATGTCTTGCGTTCAATTGGATGGTAGTCATACACGTTGTCGCCAAAAAGGAGAATCTGCAGGTTATCAAGCAAGAAAAAAAGCCGTAACCACAAATAGTATTTTTTTGTGTGATAATAAAGGGCAAATGATAGCAATGGGAAGCCCTAAAGCAGGAAATCACAATGACTTATACGAAATAGAAGAAGTACTAAAAGAAATCTTAGCTTTATTAGAAGAAGCAGGAATAGAACATAAAGGTCTGTTTCTCAATGCTGACGCAGGATTTGATAGTAAGTCTCTTAGAGAGTTTTTAGAAAGCAAAGAAATTATAGCAAATATTAAACCTAATCCCCGAAATGGAGAGCAACCAGATGTTTATTTTGATGAAGAATTGTACAAAAATAGGTTTAAGATCGAACAAGCAAATGGTTGGCTTGACGGATATAAAGGTTTGATAATGAGATATGAGTATCTTGATGTGACTTGGATTGGAATGCTCCTATTAGGGTTTATCTCCAAGTTCCTCAAAAAAGTTTAAACACGTTTAATGCTTGATTTGTTTATCAGATAGTTCATCAAACAGTATTTTCTTCTTTATTTCTTACCATAAACCACACCCCTACAAACACCAAAGCAGTGGCAAAGGCTTGTCGCAGTCCAAAAACGCCGATACCCATCGCAAGGCTTACTATTATTGCCATCAGCCCCCAGAGCACCGAAGCCGAGAGCATACACACGTGCCCAATGCTTGATCTGTCTTTTAACATCTTAATTAATGAGCAGAGAGCAGAGAGTAAATTGCTAACGCGCCGAACTCATTACTCATTACTCGCTACTCATTACTCTCTGCTCTTTTTTTGGCTGCCGTCCTACGGCTCTTTTACCACTTTTACCAAACCATTGCGCTCAAAATCATCGGTAGCGTTGCCCTTGTAGTGCAGTTCGAAAACACCTTTGGCAGTGCCTTTGAGGCTTTTTTCAACTGTAAGGTGCAGACTGCCCACGCCTCCTGCATTGACCACTGCATTTTGTACAATGAGGTCGTACGCCTTGAGTTTTGCCACGCCCTTAGTACTGAAATTGAGATTTTCAACTGCCCCACTGAGTTTTAGGTTCATCACCGAGCGCACTTCTAAGTCTAAGTCCTTGCAATCTACGCGCAGTTTGCCATTGGTAACCCCCAAGCGCAGGGCGAGCTTCTCGGCACGGATATTCAGGTCGAACTCCGATACCCCTTTTGTGGTAATGGCACATTGCCCCAGCTGCAAGGTACCCTCATTGCTGAGCTTTACAAAGGTCTTTACCTCTACGCTTTCCACGCCCTGCATCGGCAGCCTCACCTGTACGCCTCCTGTGGGCACGAAGCTCACGCCTTTCTTATTCTCTAAGTAGATGCGCAACACCCCGCCACTCACTTCGGTCTTCACTGAGGACAATGCCTCGCTGTCGGCTTCTAAGGTTATTCTGCCCTGCGGCTCACCCGTGAGCACTGCATTGAGGCTGGCGTCATCGAGCACTATCTTAGTGTAATGAGCTACTTCCACGGTGCGCTTCTCGCGTGTGTTTGTCGCCTTTGTAGCCTTAGTGGTGGTCTTCGTAGTTTTAGTGGTCTTCGTCTGTGCCTGCCCTATGCCTACGCATAGCAGCAATGCGATCAATGTGTACATATACTTCATCATTCTCTGTTATTTATTTTTCTCTAATTACTACTGCTTTTGAACCATCGGTTTGTAGCAGATTTGTTGCCTCACCCCTGAGGTGCACCTCCATAATGCCACTTACCTTGCCTTTGATTTCGTCCTCTACGTTAAGGTAAATCTTACCAATACCGCTGGCATCGAGGGTCGCCTTTTCAACGCGAAGGTCATAAGCCTTGAGGTCGGAGCCTGTTTTAAGTGTCAACTCATCTGTGCGACCACTGATTTGAAAATCCCTTGCTATGGTCATTTCCAACGTAAGACGATGGCAACGCACATTCACTTTACCCTTTGCGACAGTGTATTTCAGTGTCAAATCCTCGCCGTCGAGGTCTAAGTTCGTTGAGGAAGTGTTATCGAGCAAGAGCTTGCAATTATCCAATCGCAGTACGCCCTCAGAGCTCAGAGTGATAAACCCTTTCGTGGCTACCTCTTCAACGTTGCGCATTGGTATTTTTACCTTGATACCGCCCGTTTCTATCATACTCACGGCTCTGCCATCATCGAGGAATACGCGGAGCACACCGTCCTTCACTTGTGTTTTTATGATGGGGTGCATCGCATCGTCGGCATCTACGGTAATCTTGTTGTTTGTGCCGTCTACCAGCACTATCTTGATACTGCTATCGTCCAACAACAGTTTTTCATAACGCGGCACCTCCACTGTGCGCACGCTTCTCTTGCCCGATGGGCGCAATACGTCCTGTGCCTGCATAAGTGCAATACTCGCAAGCAATACTGTAAAAGTTAAAATATATCTCTTCATAGCACTTTTTTTAATGATTAATAGCGTTTTTCAATGCCAGCACGCTGCCCAGATGTACCCCTTCGTGCGAGATGTTAAAGTAGATCGCCTCATCAATGCTATCCAGCTCGTAGCCAATCCCCGTAACATAGTGATTGTAGTGGGTGAAAATGCCCTTGTGATAGTCCTCTTCAAGCCGATCAACTGTGGATAGCATTAAGCCTCGAAGCTCCTCTATCTCAGCCGTTGTGGGGATATGCCCATCGGGGACAGAACCTTTGCAATAGGCAGCCCGAAACGCCTCACTGATATAGAGCGGCAAATCGCTATTGCCATAACAATACGCCTGCTGAGTTACTATGCAGTGGGCGATATTCCACAGGATATTGTTCTTAAACCCCTTGGGAATAGCAGCCAACTGCTCAGGGGTAAAGCTATCGAGCAACAAGAGTTGTCGCTCCCGTAGCTTGCGGTACAAGGTGAAAACTTCTTTGGTTATCATTGTTATTGTTATTGAATTTTAATGCAAAGGTACTACTTTTTAATGGATAATGGATAATTTACAATGAATAATTTTACTTGTGTATTTATAACACATCTATTACCAAAGGGTATGTTTCGTACTTTGATTTTGCCCCGTCATATAAGTAGACATTGCTATACTCTGAATATACTCCCTATCTTATATTGAAATATATACTCCTTCCCAATTTCTAAGTTATTTATGTGTTTATCTTCTCGTAGAAAAGAAGTTCTAAACAGCACTTCATTGCCTAAATCAAGTGTGATATACCACTTGTTATCAATCACTTTCTTTTTATTAACTACTGCTTTTAGTCTATATTTATAAGTTCCACTTTCTATCTCCTTTTGTGCTAATGGAAGCCCCAATACCATAGACACTTCCACTTCATCGCCTAAGTCCACATCAAAACTCAATTGCCAATGTGTAGGGAGCTCTCTACTATTTTCTAAAGTAATCACCATAGGAGCATTTTCCTTTTTGCCTTCAAGTTGGGTAATCCTACCATACAAACAATTATCTTCCATCTATCTCCTTTTTTAATCCTTATTCCCTATTCACTAACTCGCCCCTGTCGTACGGGTTAAAAATCAAAATCAAAGTCGTTGAGTTCATCGAGCTTTTCGGTCTCTGCCTTGCTGAGTTCCTCTTGTAGGAGTTCGGCAACGATGCCGCTATCTTTGCCCCAGAGGTCGCCAAGGAGCTCGGCAATGCTATTCTTCTGGTTCGGCTCAAAGGTGGAGAAGGCGCGGCGCAAGAACACCACTGCCCTCATAAACTGCTCCTGGTCTAAGCTCTGTACATAGGCATCGAGCTCGCGCCATATCACCGTGCGCGAGAGCAATGCGTAGCGATTGCGCCCCGAAAAGCCTTCAAACCAACTCGCCCCTAAGTCGGCGGGGACGCCTGCTGAGAGCCTTCGCGAGACCTCGCGCCCGCACTCCTCTTCGGTGGCTAAGTTGTGCTCTAAGAGGATAGCAAAGGCGGTGCCTGAGAGCTTGGTATTGAGGTCGTCTCGCCAAGCTACGTGGGTGAGTTCGCGCTGCCAGGTCTCCACGTCTAAGAGGTCGTAATGCTGCTCTGCCATTAGCTCCATTAGGCTCATCGACTGCATCACTGCCGTGGCGGCTTTGTCATCGCAGGTAGCAGCATCGGTGAGCAAGAGGGCAGCCCTTAGGAAAAGCTGTTGCAGTATGGGCTTTAGCGGCTCTAAATTGAACTGACGGAGGTTGCCGTATTGTATCAAGGTCGATAGCTCGTGGGCAGCCCCTGCGGCTTCGTTAAAGCTATTGGAGTCCACCAAGAGGCGTTGCAGGGTGCTCAGGGCGTTGTCGAACATACTGGTGAGACTGCACTCGCACGCCTCGCGGATGATCTTCGCCACAGGGGCTATGTCGGTGCACTCACCGAGTCGCTCTTTCAGCACAAAAGCCGCCGCAATCTCTAAGGTCTCGCCTTTGAGGTTTGCCTCTACAATTTCTATTTCCACCTCAGGCGTCCATTTGAGCACCCAACGCTCTGCCCACGAGGCGGCATCTTGACTGACGTGCTGCTTTTCGGCAAAGTGAATACCCAGCACCTGCAAGCGGTGTAGAAAGGTAGAGCGGTTGAGGTCGATAAAAGCCGCCTCTTTGCTCTTTACCTTGAGGTTCTCGCGCAGGTCTAAGCTGAGGTCTTGGGCTACGGCACTCTTGTACTGGGTGAGCTTCAGTTGGCGCAACTGCTCATACATATCCTGCTGCACGGGGGTCTGACTCACGCCTTCGGGCAGTGTGCCTATCGCCGTGCCGATGTCCACCTTGTTGATTGCCTCAGCCACTGCGGAGAGACCGCCGCCGCCAAAGCAAGTAACCACCGCATCGTGAAGGTCTTCGAGCACAGGGTAAGCACCGCCTTTCATTGCTGAGAGCGTATTGGCAAGGCGCACTGCCTCGATTACGCTGGCAGAGGAGGCGTTTTGCCCCTCGCTACGGAGTATTTGCGCTACTTTGGTGAGGTAAATGGTGGCGAGCTTATCCATACCTGTGCCCTCCGTGTTCTCCTGCATCGCTTGCCACATCAGTTCGAAGTAATAAGGAGCCTTGTTGCCTGCGCCATAGCCCGTGCGACTGCTCAGGCGCAGGTAGGAGTAAGGCATCAGGGTGAGCTGACTCTCAGCGCGGGGCAACAGCTTGAGGTCGGCATCGCTCATTGGGGGCAGGTCGCTTTGGATACCCAAGAGGTGGTACGCCCCTACGATGACGACTATCTCCTCCTCGCGGTACTGCTTAAGGGCTTCGGCGATCTGTCGCTTCATAAAGCTCTCACGGATAAGGTTGTAGGAGAAGTCGGCGGGCACAGCCTCGTATTCCGCCCCGATGACCAGCTCGCGCATCTGCCTCGACTGCACACTAAGCCCCTCGCGGAACATATCTTTGCTGAGGTTGTGCTCAAAGGTGCGCTCCCAATAGTTCTCGTAATCGGATTCGCCCCACTGCTCAGCAAGTTGCTTATAAAGCCCATTGTGATAGTCGTAAAACTCCTTTGCCTCCTCGCTGAGTTCGCCGCGCTCTTGGCGCAACTTGAGCATACGGTCGGAAGGTAGGTCGATAAAGCGCACCTCACGCTTGTGCTGTACGCCCCAGCAGATCGCCTGATACTCGGGGGAGTAAGACGCTAAGGGGTAGAGCACCGTCTCTATGGGCAGCTCAGTGGTATAGCCCAACATTGCAATAGGCGGCTGCACCCCCTTATGGGCGATCTCTTTGATAAGCGGCGTGGCATCGGTAGGACCCTCAATGAGGATACACTTAGGGTTGTGCTCCTCGAGGAACTGCAAGAGGTGGTACGCCGCACTGGGCGAGAGATGCCGTACGCCAAAGGCACGGAGTTTATTCATACGGTTCTATTTTTGGGCAAAGGTAGTACTTTTTTAATGAATAATGCACAATGCATAATTTCTTATAGCGCTGCAAAGTTACGACAAATATTTGAAGTAAACAAGTAAAAAGTTGTAAAAATAGAAGATAGCTAAAAGAGGTAAGTGAGATTAGATTACCGATATTCGAGAAAGCTTTGTAGGATAAGCGTTGCACTGATTTCGTCGATGAGGGCTTTGTTCTGGCGTTGCTTTTTTTTGAGTCCACCTTCAAGCATTGACTGAAAGGCTAGCTTGGAGGTAAAACGCTCATCCTGACGGTGAATGGCAATAGTAGGGAATTCTTTTTGTAAGGATCTGATACATTGCTGTATGTTAGCCTCTACCTCAGAGTCTTCATTATTCATACGCTTAGGCTGCCCGATAACGAAAGCCTCAACGGGCTCGCTGGCGATGTATTTCTTTAGAAAAGGAATTAACTCAGCGGTGGGCACGGTGCAGAGCCCCGAAGCGATAAGTTGCAGAGGGTCGGTAACTGCAATACCTGTGCGTTTGGTGCCGTAATCAATGGCGATGATTCTCATTTCGAATAAGGTGTAGGGTGTAGAGTGCTTCAAGTAAGATCAGCAAAGGGAGGGGTAGGAGTATGTAGAGTGCATCACTGAGGGGAGGAGTAGGCTCGTGCCACCGTAGGGGCAGGGTGAATGCTCCTACGCCTATAAAACGCAGGATGGCAGTTGCCAAAAAGGCAAAACCTGTGTATTTGGGGCGCTTTTGGTTTACAATGGCTATGACCGTTAAGAGGAGCGTTGAGAGCCCCAAATGGAAGTTGCACAACTGCTCGAGAGTGTAAAACTCAGGAGGGTAGGAGTGAGCATAATGTTTGCAGGTGAGGTATATGGCTGCGATAAGGACACAAAGCAGCAGAAAATAACGGGTGAATAGTTTCATACTTACGAGTTATTTCCTATTTTTTGGGCTTTTTTGATCACGGTGTACATTGCGACAAAAACGCCGAAGAGTGAGCAGATTACAGTGCATAGGCTGTACTGATTGGGAAACTTGCCGTCTAACCACACACCCGCATAGCTACAAATGACTATGGTGACAGCCATTTGTAGCCCTACTTGTGTGAACTCAACCCATTTATTTAGCTGGTTTTTGCTCTGGTTGAGGTCTTTCATTTACGAAGGTGTTGGTAGTGGGTGCCTTAGCCCCTTTCATTGAGCAGGATACGTTGAACACAGCCCCTGGTTCGATGGAGAGTTTATCGACGTATACTTCGCCTTCAACCGTAGCAGTTGATTTAAGACTCAGGATGTTGCTAACTCTAAGGGTGCCTGTGATTTTACCTTCGATGTCGGCGTTCTCACAGATTACGGTTCCCTTGATAACCCCTGTACGGCCTACCACGAGCTTGCCTAAGGTTTGGAAGTTTCCTTCTACTTCTCCGTCGATTCTGAAGTCAGATTTTGAGCTGATTTCACCTTTAAACTTTGTTTCTGCAACGATACGGTTGCTGCTGCCTGATGTGTTTTCTGCCATAACTTTCTTATTATCTTTTTCTTTGTTAAACATAAATTACTTCTTTCACATACAAAATTCAGCCCAAAGGTATAACTTTTTTTTTAAATAACAATACTTTATATCTACTTTTTTCTCATTTATTTTGTAAGTGATTGAAAGCAAGGGTAATATATTCTCATAGTTTTTCTGTTAAAAATCTATTTTGATACTTGTGAACGTGGTTTTTGGATGTAGGGTTTCTTCGATGTTGATCCGTTGTTGCTCCGTTTGGGCTACTGACGGTAGGTGAGGGTGGTGGTGAGAGGAATCGTACGGGTAGCACAGATGTTGGGGTTGGGGTAGGGTTTGTGTGGGATATGGTTTTTTTGTACTTTTGCATTTTCAAAGGGGATATACCTATTAATATAACTCAATTTGCTAGTTAGTTTCATAACATTAATTAACCCTATATTTAGTCATTTCTTTGTTCTTTTGTCTTGAAACAAAAGAACCAAAAATTCAAGGCTGTGGATGCTTAGGCGAGAAAATCAACGTCTCTCGCTGAAAATCTCTAAACTCGCTCCCTGCGGTCGCTCAGACAGTAGAGATTTTCGACGCTCGTTCCTATGTGACATACTCAAGCTGTGTGCCCTCGCTTGACTATCTCAGCCACGCCTCCAATGCCCTCAGAGAGTGTCAATCAGGACTGAGATATAGGAATTAGCAAGTTGAGTTAATATACAGATTTGAGTATGGAGAAAATTGCTATTACGGGGATGGGATCGGTTTCGGCGTTGGGGAGTGGTTATACATCCGTGGGGGAGGCGTATGCGAATGACGCTTCGGCATTGCGGATGGTAGGCGATGTGCCTCAGGGAGTTATCGCTGAGGTGGACAAGGAGTGCATAGCGGCACTACGGGCTGAGAACCCTCTTTTTACGCCGTTAGACCCTTCGGTGTTGTATGCGATGTTTGCGGCGCGCCAAGCGGTAAGGCAGGCGGGTTGGCAAGGGGTGCGTTTTGGGGTGAATATCGGTTCGTCGCGTGGGGCGACGTCGCTTTTTGAGGCTCATTATCAGCATTTTCTCAGTGAGGGGAGTTGTTTGACACAGGCTTCTCCTACCACTACGTTGGGTAATATTGCTACTTGGGTGGCTCAGGATTTGGGTGCGGGGGGCTTTGAGCTCTCACATTCAATCACTTGTTCGACGGCTCTGCACGGGGTAGCGAATGCTGTTGCGTGGCTTAAGAGCGGTATGGAAGAGCACTTTGTGGTAGGCGGTAGTGAGGCGCCGCTGACACCTTTTACGATTGCGCAGGTGAAGGCGCTTAAGATATACAGCACTTTGCCAATGCCTTATCCTTGTAGGGCGATGGATGAGGATAAGCGGCAGAACAGTATGGTGCTGGGTGAGGGGGCAGCGGTGTTCTGCTTGGAGCGCGGCGAGCGTTCGGGGGCTTTGGCTTATATTACGGGTTTGGGTTTTGCCACTGAGAGGCTGACACATAGCGTTTCACTTTCGAAGGAGGGTTTTTGTTTGCAGGAATCGATGCGCAGGGCGCTTGAGAGCGCTTCTTATCCTGAAATTGATATGATTATTACGCATTGTACGGGGACAGTGAAGGGTGATAGGGCGGAATTGGCTGCGATAAGGGCGGTTTTCGGGACAGATATGCCTTTGCTTACGAATAATAAGTGGAAAATAGGGCATACTTATGGGGCAAGTGGTGCATTGAATTTGGAAATGGCTATCCACAGTTTGTGTGAAGGGCAGTTTTATGCAGTGCCTTATCTCAATGGTGAGAGGTGGGAGCCGCGCAAGATTCATAATGTGCTTATCAATGCGGTAGGATTTGGAGGTAATGCGATTAGTGTAGTGGTGAGTAGGGGGTAGTTTTTTGTTTGTCAAGTGACGTTTTTATAATTTGAATGAACTTTTAACTTGCTCAATTACAGATAGGAAGTGTATTTGTAAAAAAAATAATATCAAAAAAGTTTTTCTGTTTGAAATATTATTTCTACTTTTGCGCCCCAAATGAGAGTTGAGCACAGTCTTGACTTATAAAACTAAAACAGAGTATGATTCAGTATATTAAGGAATCTTATAGCGAGTTGCGCAACCACGTAACGTGGCCAACGATTGCTGAAGCACAGCGCGAAATGGTGATAGTGGTGATATTTTCTATTATCTTTTCGCTGGTGATATTTGGTATGGATAAGTTCTTCGAATGGCTTATCGCTGCATATTTTAACTTTATGAAATAAAAACCTACACTATGTCAGGAATATTAGAGAAGAAGTGGTACGTAGTAAAGGTCGTTACAGGACAAGAGAACAAGATTAAGAACTATATAGACAACGAAACCTCGCGCTTGGGGTATGCTGACTATATGGAGGAAGTGCTTGTGCCCACTGAGAAGGTAGTGCAGATCCGCAATAATAAGAAGACCATCAAAGAGAAGGTGCATATGCCAGGTTACGTAATGGTGAAGGCACACTTGGCGGGTGAGGTAGTGCACATCATCAAATCTATTCCAGGCGTCGTAGGCTTTTTGAGTGAGACCAAAGGGGGCGACCCTGTGCCGATGCGCAAGAGCGATGTGAGCCGTATGCTCGGACAGGTGGATGAGCTTACTGAAACGATAGAAACCATCGCGATTCCGTTTGAAGTGGGTGAGACTGTGAAGCTCATCGATGGGGCGTTCAATGGCTTTAATGGTGTGATAGAGCGCGTGAATGAAGAGAAGCGCAAACTGGAAGTGATGGTGAAGATCTTTGGTAGGAAGACGCCGCTGGAGCTGAGCTACACTCAGGTAGAGAAAATGTAGAGAATATATAGTACTTATATTATATAGATAGAAATTAATTAATAACAAACAATGGCAAAAGAAATTAGCAAAGTAGTTAAAGTACAAGCTCGGGGAGGTCAAGCGAATCCTTCGCCACCAATTGGACCCGCATTAGGTGCTGCCGGTGTTAACATTATGGAGTTCTGCAAGCAGTTCAACGCGCGTACGCAGGACAAACAAGGGAAGGTTCTTCCTGTGGTTATCACAGTTTACAAAGACAAGTCGTTTGACTTTGTAGTCAAATCAGCGCCTGCTGCTGTTCAGCTGTTGGAAATGGCAAAGATTAAAGGAGGTTCAGGAGAGCCAAACCGTAAGAAAGTAGGTAGCGTTACTTGGGATCAAGTAAAAGCAATTGCAGAAGACAAAATGCCCGATCTCAGTGCATTCACTTTGGAGGCTGCAATGACAATAATTGCGGGGACAGCTCGCTCAATGGGTATAACAGTAACGGGTGAGAAACCTTTTTAATCGTAAAGCATTATGGCAAAATTGACAAAGAAACACAAAGAGGCTTTATCAAAGGTTGATTACAATAAGTTATACAACTTGAAAGAGGCTTCGGCATTATTGAAGGACATCACTTACACTAAGTTTGATGCTTCAGTGGATATTGCAGTGCGCTTGGGGGTAGACCCACGTAAGGCAAACCAGATGGTGCGTGGGGTGGTAACATTGCCTCACGGTACGGGTAAGGACGTGCGTGTGCTCGCGCTGGTAACTCCTGATAAGGAGGCTGAGGCTAAGGCAGCAGGTGCGGACTACGTAGGCCTGGACGAGTACTTACAGAAGATTAAAGACGGCTGGACAGATGTAGACGTTATCGTAACGATGCCAGCGGTAATGGGTAAGCTTGGTCCGCTTGGGCGCGTATTAGGTCCTCGTGGGTTGATGCCTAACCCTAAGACAGGTACCGTAACGATGGAAATCGGCAAGGCAGTGCAAGAAGTGAAATCGGGTAAGATTGACTTCCGCGTAGATAAGACGGGTATTGTACACGCTTCTATCGGAAAGATTTCTTTCACCGCAGAGCAGATTGTAGACAACGCCAGCGAGCTGATACAGACCTTAATAAAGATGAAGCCAACGGCTGCTAAGGGGGTATATATGAAGTCGATATTCCTTTCGACTACGATGAGCCCAAGTGTGCCAGTGGATCCAAAAGCAGTTTAATTTGTAGTTAAAAACAGACATTATGACAAAGGAAGAAAAATCATTAGTAATAGAAAATTTAACTGCACAGTTAGCTGAGAACAATGTTATTTACTTAACAGATCTAACTGGACTGAATGCTGAGCAAACATCGGCTTTGCGTCGTGCTTGCTTTAAGGCAAATATCAAGTTGGCAGTTGTGAAGAACACCTTGCTTGCCAAAGCAATGGAGGCTTCAGATAAAGATTTTGGCGAGTTGCCAAACGTACTGAAAGGCAATACTTCGCTGATGTATGCAGAGGTAGGCAATGCGCCTGCAAAGCTCATCAAGGAGTTCCGCAAGAAGTCAGAAAAGCCTGTACTGAAAGGGGCTTATATCGATGCAGCGGTATTTATCGGTGATAACCAATTGGACGCGCTTTCTGCTATCAAGTCGAAAGACGAGGTTATTGGCGAAATCATTACCTTGTTGCAATCGCCTGCGAAGAATGTTATTTCAGCCCTCAAATCGGGTGGTGGCAAGCTGGCAGGTATCATCAAGACTTTATCAGAAAAGCAATAGTAGAAACACACTTATTTTATTAATAAACAATTAAAAAACGATAGAAAAAATGGCAGATTTAAAAAATTTCGCAGAACAATTAGTAAACTTAACCGTTAAGGAAGTAAATGAGCTTGCTCAGATTTTGAAAGATGAGTACGGCATTGAGCCAGCAGCGGCAGCAGTAGCAGTAGCAGCAGGACCTGCAGCAGGTGGTGCTGGCGAGGCAGCAGCTGAAAAGAGCGAGTTTGACGTATTCTTGAAGTCAGCAGGTGCTAACAAGTTGGCAGTGGTTAAGTTAGTAAAAGAACTTACAGGTCTTGGACTTAAAGAAGCTAAGGAATTAGTAGACGGTGCTCCTTCAAAAGTGAAAGAAGGTGTATCTAAGGACGAAGCTGAAGGCTTGAAGAAATCTTTAGAAGGAGCTGGTGCTGAAGTAGAGTTGAAGTAATTTTACTAAGGCAAACCTCATAAGGTATAGGTCTTTTCTTAGCGGAAATAGACCTATACCATTTTGTGTATTATATCCTTTTTTAAGGTGTGAGGTATGAGCAGCATAAAACAACAAGAAAACAACTTACGATATACTAAAATACGCCAAGCCTTTTGGCAATATAATTAATATAAAATAACTTATGAATCAAACCGCAAGAGTCAATTTTGCTTCCGTGAAACACACGCCTGAGTATCCTGACTTTTTGGATATTCAGATCAAGTCATTTCAGGACTTCTTTCAGATTGAGACGAAGTCGGATGAAAGGGGCAATGAAGGGTTGTACAATACCTTCAAGGAGAACTTCCCGATAACTGATACACGCAACCAGTTTGTACTTGAGTTTCTTGACTATTTCGTTGATTCGCCTCGTTACTCCATCGCGGAGTGTATAGAGCGCGGACTCACGTATAGCGTGCCACTCAAAGCAAGGTTGAAACTCTATTGCACCGACCCAGAGCACGAGGATTTCGAGACGATCGTGCAAGACGTTTACCTCGGTACTATCCCGTATATGACCTCCAGCGGTACGTTCGTGATCAACGGGGCAGAGCGCGTGATCGTGTCGCAGTTGCACCGCTCACCAGGGGTATTCTTTGGGCAATCGTTCCACGCGAATGGTACGAAGCTCTACTCGGCGCGTATTATCCCATTCAAGGGCTCGTGGATTGAGTTTGCTACCGACATCAACAACGTGATGTACGCTTATATCGACCGTAAGAAGAAGCTCCCTGTAACCACGCTTTTCCGTGCGATCGGTTTCGAGCGCGATAAGGACATCTTGGAGATCTTTGACCTCGCTGAGGAAATCAAAGTCTCTAAAACGGGCTTAAAGAAATACATCGGTCGCCGTTTGGCAGCGCGTGTGCTCAACACTTGGCACGAGGACTTCGTAGATGAGGACACAGGAGAAGTAGTATCTATTGAGCGTAACGAGATTATCCTCGACCGCGACACGGTTTTAGACAAAGACAACATCGAAGAAATCATCGAAGCGGATGTGAAGACTATCCTCCTGCACAAGGAAGACAGCAACACTACCGACTACACGATTATCCATAATACTTTACAAAAAGACCCTACCAACTCTGAGAAGGAAGCGGTAGAGCACATCTATCGTCAGTTGCGTAATGCTGAACCACCCGATGAGGAAACGGCACGCGGCATTATCGACAAGTTGTTCTTCTCAGACCAACGCTACAACCTCGGCGATGTAGGGCGTTACCGCATCAATAAGAAGTTGGGCTTGGATACGCCTATGGAGAAACAGGTATTGACCAAGGAGGACATCATCACCATTGTGAAGCACCTCATTGAGTTGATCAACTCCAAGGCGGAGGTAGACGATATTGACCACCTTTCCAACCGCCGCGTGCGTACCGTTGGGGAGCAACTCTCGGCGCAGTTCGGGGTAGGGCTATCGCGTATGGCGCGCACTATCCGCGAGCGTATGAACGTCCGCGACAATGAGGTGTTTACGCCTATCGACCTTATCAACGCCAAAACACTCTCGTCGGTGATCAATTCGTTCTTTGGTACCAACCAGCTCTCGCAGTTTATGGACCAGACGAACCCACTGGCAGAGATTACCCACAAGAGGCGTCTTTCGGCATTAGGTCCAGGAGGTCTGTCGCGCGACCGTGCGGGCTTTGAGGTGCGCGACGTACACTATACACACTACGGTCGCCTCTGTCCGATTGAAACGCCTGAAGGTCCGAACATCGGGCTTATCTCTTCATTGGCGGTGTTCTCAAAGGTGAACGGAATGGGCTTTATCGAGACCCCTTATCACAAGGTAACCAAAGGCAAGGTAGACCTCAAGGATATGACGTACCTCACCGCAGAAGACGAGGAAGGCTTAAAGATCGGTATGGCGAACATCGCATTGGATGCGAATGGCAAAATCACCGAAGAGCGCGTAGTAGTGAAGGAAGATGGCGACTTCCCTGTGATCGAGCCAAGCCAAGTGCAATACATCGACGTGGCTCCGAACCAGATAGCTTCTATTTCGGCATCACTGATTCCGTTCTTGGAGCACGATGACGCGAACCGCGCCTTGATGGGCTCGAATATGATGCGTCAGGCAGTGCCATTGCTCAAGCCGGAAGCGCCTATCGTAGGTACGGGATTGGAGCAAAGGGTAGCGTCCGACTCGAGGGTACTTATGAATGCCGAAAGAGACGGGGTGGTGCAATACGTAGATGCCGAGCGCATCATCATCACTTACGATAGAACTGAGGAAGAGAAGCTCGTGAGTTTTGAACCCGACGATACTGAGTATAAACTCATCAAATTCCAGAAAACAAACCAAGGCACTTGTATTAACTTGAAGCCCATCGTTGAAAAAGGCGACCGCGTGGTAAAAGGACAGGTGCTCTGCGAAGGATACGCTACCGAGCAAGGGGAACTCGCTCTTGGACGCAATATGAAAGTGGCGTTTATGCCTTGGAAGGGATATAACTTTGAGGATGCGATCGTGATCTCTGAGCGCGTAGTGCGGGAAGATATTTTCACATCGATTCACATTGATGAGTATGCGCTGGAAGTGCGCGACACCAAGCTCGGCGCGGAAGAATTGACTAACGACATCCCTAACGTATCGGAAGAAGCCACTAAGGAACTCGATGCACAGGGTATGATACGCATCGGGGCAGAAGTGCGACCAGGGGATATATTAATAGGTAAGATTACACCGAAGGGCGAATCAGATCCAACGCCTGAAGAAAAGCTGTTACGCGCGATCTTTGGAGATAAAGCGGGCGATGTAAAGGATGCATCGCTGAAAGCATCGCCGTCACTCTATGGGGTAGTGATCGATAAGAAACTCTTCTCACGTGCAGTGAAGGATAAACGCAAACGCAACAAGGATAAGGAGGACATCGCTGCGTTGGAGGCAAACTACAACGCGCGTTTTGAGGAGCTCAAGGAGCGTCTGTTCTTCAAACTTTACAGTTTGGTGGAAGACAAGACCTCAGAGGGCGTCTTCAACGACTTGGGTGAGGAGATTGTTGCCAAAGGAGCTTCGTACAGCCGCAAAACATTGGAGAGCATCGAGGATTTCTCTCACCTCCTCTCTGGTGGTTGGACGGACGACAAGCATTGCAACGACCTTATCGACGATTTGATTCACAACTACAAGATTAAGTTCAACGACCTGCAAGGGGCAATGCGCCGCGAGAAGTTTACCATCTCCGTTGGGGACGAGCTGCCTGCGGGTATCTTGAAGCTGGCGAAGATATACATCGCTAAGAAGCGTAAACTCAAGGTAGGGGACAAGATGGCGGGTCGCCACGGTAACAAAGGTATCGTAGCGCGTATCGTTCGTGATGAGGATATGCCATTCCTCGAAGATGGAACCCCTGTGGACATCGTGCTGAACCCGCTCGGGGTGCCATCGCGTATGAACATTGGGCAGATCTACGAGACCGTCCTCGGATGGGCAGGACAAAAGCTCGGACAGAAGTACGCAACGCCTATTTTCGACGGGGCGAGCCTTGAGCAAATCAACGAGCTCACCGATAAGGCGGGCGTACCGCGTTTTGGTCACACCTACCTCTACGATGGAGGCACAGGCGAGCGTTTTGACCAGAAGGCTACCGTTGGGGTGATCTATATGATCAAGCTCGGACATATGATCGACGACAAGATGCACGCGCGTTCCATTGGTCCGTACTCGCTCATCACGCAGCAACCGCTCGGTGGTAAGGCGCAGTTCGGGGGTCAGCGTTTTGGTGAGATGGAAGTGTGGGCTCTGGAAGCCTACGGCGCATCGAGCACCTTGCGCGAGATCTTAACGGTGAAGTCCGACGACGTAATCGGTAGGGCGAAGACGTATGAAGCCATCGTAAAAGGTGAGGCAATGCCCGAACCAGGATTGCCAGAGTCGTTCAACGTCCTCTTGCACGAGCTCAAGGGATTGGGCTTGGACGTACGCTTAGAAGAGTAGAGGTTTTAGGGTTTATAGCAGGAAGTCAGGAGACTTCTACACAATAGGAGCTCCTGACTTTCTATTTTATGGCAGCTTTCAGGTGCAGTCCCCAGCAGAGGGAGCGAGATACCCCGCTGGCGGTACGCAGTTCATTCATCATTAACCACTAACCCCTAATCGCTAACCACTAACCCCTAATCATTAATAAAAAGATGAACAGTTTAAAGGAAATATTAGAATTTAGAAGAGCAGTGCGCTCGTTTTCCGACCAGCCGATTGATGCGGAGGTCGTAAAGCAATGCGCCGAGGAGGCAATGCTCGCCCCAACAGCCTATGGGGTACAGCTTTATGAGATGTATCACATTACTAATAAAGACCTTTTAAAGAAAATGGCTCACGCGTGCCTTGATCAGTCCTCTGCGACTACCGCTCAGCAGTTTGTGGTTTTCGTAACAAGACAAGATCTCTACAAAGAGCGTGCAGCGTATCTTCTTAAACAGCAAGTGGAGAATGTAAAGCGTAATAGTCCTGCTGAAAAACAGGCAAGTCACATCAAATACCACGAAGAAGTTTACAAAAAGATTGTTCCGCTCCTTTATATGCGCTTCTTTGGGTTGATGGGAGCCTTCCGTTATCTCCTAAGTTCCGTATCGGGCTTGTTTAAACCCACCTATCGACAGATGACGGAAAACGATATGCGTATTGATGTACATAAGAACTGTGCTTTGGCAGCCGAGACCTTTATGCTCTCGATGGCGGAAAAGGGTTACGACACCTGTCCGATGACAGGAATTGACAGTTTGCGGGTAAAAAGGCTATTGAAACTCCCTTATAGTGCCGAAATCAATATGGTGATAAGTTGTGGTATCCGTTCCGAACGGGGGCTTTATGGTGAGAGAGTTCGTATTCCAAGTGAGAAACTATACAAACGGATTTAAGTGCATAGTTCATAATGTATAATGTATAATGCACAATAAATAATGTATAGTTCCCCGCTGTCGGCACGCAATTCTCTAACAACTAACAACTAACCCCTAACCACTAATAAAAAGATGAACAGTTTAAAGGAAATATTAGAATTTAGAAGAGCAGTGCGCCACTATTCCGACCAGCCGATCGATGCGGAGGTCGTAAAGCAATGTGCCGAGGAGGCAGTGCTCGCACCGACGAGCTCTAATATGCAGCTCTATGAGATGTATCACATCGTAAATAAGCAGCTGCTTGCCCAGATGGTGCCCGCGTGCCTCGATCAGGAGTCGGTGGAAACCGCCGAGCAGCTTGTGGTGTTCGTAACCCGACAGGATAAATACAAAGAGCACTGCAAGGCATTGTTAGCCGCAGAAGTGGAAAACGTAAGGCGCAACTCGCCACCGAAAAAGCAAGAGAAGCGCATCAAACGATGGGAACAGTACTACGGAAAGTTTCTTCCGTTTGTCTATGCGAGGGCTTTTGGCTTCTTGGGGTGGCTGCGTAAAGGCTTAGCCCTCGGGGTGAGCCTCTTCCGCCCAATGATGACCCAAGTATCTGAGGGAGATATCCGCGTAGTGGTACACAAGAGCTGCGCACTGGTAGCCCAGACCTTTATGTTGGCAATGGCGGAAAAGGGTTACGACACCTGTCCGCTTGAGGGCTTCGATGCGCGCCGCGTGCGAAAGTTACTGAACCTGCCCTACGGCACAGAAATCAATATGGTGATAAGCTGTGGCATCCGTGAGGATAAAGGGGTCTGGGGCGATAGGGTAAGGCTCCCCATAGAAGAGCTATATAAACGAGTTTGAGTGTATAGTGAATAGTGCACAGTGTATAGTGAATAGTGTACAGTGTATAGTGCATAGTTTATAATGTATAGTTCTCAGTAAAGGAAGCGAGAGTACCCCAAAAGGAAGTCCTGTGATCGGTTTCCCCTCTCCTTTGAAGGAAGTGGCGCACTGCGACAGTATGTGAGACGGGAGAGGATGTTACCAAATGAAGTGATTGCACTCCCAAAAGTACAAAATTTATCATATTTTGATATAAAAGTAACCCGTTTTTAGGTAAAAGTACCACAAAAACACACAAAAGTACCTCTGAGCAACGCAAGAGTACCTTCGAGCAACGCAAGAGTACCTTTGAGCAATGCAAGAGTACCTTCGAGCAACGCAAGAGTACCTTTGAGCAATGCAAAAGTACCTCTGAGCAACGCAAGAGTACCTTTGAGCAAACCACCGTTCCTTTGTAGCAAGACAAAAGTAACCTACAAATGAACAAAAGTAATGAATAATTAAACATATAAATTAAAAATACAATGGGAAAACGTTTTTCACAAGCACAGATCATTCAGGATTACGGTAAGTTGTTTACCAATGCAAAAGAGAACACCACGCTGGCAAAGGAGCTCGCCGAATATGGATACGATGAGGCTGCAATGACAGCGGGCAAAGCCCTTTATGATAAAGCCGTTGAGCTATATAAAGCCAACGTGAAAGATACGCAGGACGAGACCTCTGCCTATGCGACTTTCAGTAAGAAATTAGAAGAGCTTGACAAGGTGTATGTAGCCGACCGCAAAAAGGCGCGCATCATCTTTAAGGGGCAAAGTGATACGCTCAAGAATTTAAAACTCACAGGCAAGCCCTCTCGTGCTATCGCCCACGCTTTGGACGAGATGAAAACCCTCTACGAGACCCTCGAGCGCGATGCAGCACTTGCCAAACCCCTCGAGCGACTGAAAATCGATGCGGCGCACATCAAGGCGCAGCTCGATGCCATCGCCGAAGCCGAAAAAGCCTACACCGTTTACCAAAATGAGAAAGGCGAAAGTCAGCAGGCTACAAAGAACAAGGATAAGGCTTTCGAAGCTCTTGAAAAATGGGTGCGCGAGTTCTTTTCCATAGCGAAGATCGCCCTTGAGGATCAGCCGCAACTCCTCGAGAGCTTGACCTTAATCGTAAAAGGATAACAAACACCGAGAAAATGAAAAAGATAGGTATCATCGCAATGCTGTGTATCATCATTCTGCTGGTGATACACCAAAGTATGGCAAAGGAAATTCGTACAGAAATCACCATCAACGCCCCAGCGGAGAAGGTTTGGCAGGTGCTTACCGACTTCGGGGCGTATCCAACGTGGAACCCTTATATTGTAAAGATGGAAGGCACGCTTGTAGAGGGCGAACGGATGCAAGCGACTCTGGCGCGCCCCGATGGCACTACCTCAACGCTCAATCCGAAGGTCAGGGAGCTGAAAGTAGGCGAGCGTATCGTAATGCGCAAACAGGTGCTGGGCGGGATTATCGTGGGTGCGAACCATATTTTTGAGGTAAAGAGCAATCCTGATGGGAGTACCACCTTTGTGCAGGCGATGACCTTCAATGGATTTGCGACCTACAAATTTGATACCGAGATGCTCAAAAAGCAATTCGAGGCGATGAATAGAGCACTCAAAAGCAGAGTAGAAGCATTGTAGGTAAATCGTAAAAGGATAACAAACACCAAAATAACAACCGACTATGAAAAAGTTCATAACATTAGTAGCAGCATTTGCCCTTGTGGCTTGCGGAAAGGACAGCAACGGAGGCGGCGGGGATGACCCGATCGACCCAAATGTGGTGTACAAAACCTCGGGCGACCTTTTCGGAAAGAACTATGTGGCAAAGGGGACCGTTTTTACGCGAAGGGTAGACAAAGAAATGCCTCTCGCGCCTAATTCAGCAGCGATTGCAGCCAAAATGAAATCGCTGGCAAAGAATCCTTCTGGGGTGATCACTACCATTACACGTCAGCACTATAATTACACCATAATTATAGTAGATAGTAACGATAAGAACCAGCATTATGCTAATTTTATCCCCGAAGGACACCGTGAGCGAGACGATGCAGACCTCTATAAATACACGGGAGGGCGTCAGCCTATCGTGCACGATGCCAAGCCCGCCGCAGGGAACGATGCGCATATGGCGGTGTACGACGTGGCAACGGGAGTGATGCGTCAGTACTTCGGAGTAACGTATGTGAACAGCGGGGAGTACAAGTTTAAAGGCTCGGGCTACTTCATTGCCAAGCCAGGCTTGCGAGGGCTCGCTAAGGACAACTATTGGATGCAGCTTACCAAAGGCGGTAGCTCGGTAGTGGGGATGCTCAACCCGCTTTCGCAGATCGGTATCGAGGAAGTGAGGGCAGGGGAGATCAATCACGCCCTATCGTTCACCATAGCACAAGCCCGTAAAGGCTATTCGTGGCCTGCGAGGGCTGGCGATGGCAATCTGGACGATGCCGACGCCCCAATGGAAGGGCAATGGTGCCGTATCGACCCGAAAGTGGACTTGGATAAACTGAATTTGCACCCTATTACCCTGATGATTGCCAAGGCGGTACAGAAATACGGGGCTTATGCCGCAGATAAGAACCTATTCTGCCACACTTTCACCACTGAGCACGGCATTTATGAGCTTGCGATGCACGGGTTAGACCCTTGGGAACACGATGGAGAGTTCGAGAAGAAGTACGGCAAGTTCGATAACATCAACGACTTCCCTTGGGAGCTCACACAATGGGCACCTGTCGATTGGGGGAAGCCGAAATAGAGAGAAGAGAATAGAGAGTAAAGAGAAATCAGAGATCAGGAATGAGAGATCAGAGATCAGGAATGGGAAACAATACTCTGCTTTCTGACCTCTGATCACTGATCACTGACCACTAATCACTGATCACTGACCCCTGACCACTAAATACTAAAAATAAACTAAAATTAATTCATTATACACCATAAATCAATGGCAAGAGAAAGAGTTACACCTGTTACAAAATTTGATAAGATTTCAATAGGCTTAGCGTCTCCTGAGTCGATCCTTGCGGTATCGCGTGGAGAGGTGTTGAAGCCTGAAACTATCAACTATCGCACGCATAAGCCTGAGCGTGATGGTTTGTTTTGCGAGCGTATCTTCGGTCCGGTAAAGGATTACGAGTGCGCCTGCGGAAAGTACAAGCGCATCCGCTATAAGGGCATCGTTTGCGACCGTTGTGGGGTTGAAGTAACGGAAAAGAAAGTGCGTCGCGAACGCGTGGGGCACATCAACCTTGTGGTGCCTATCGCACATATATGGTATTTCCGTTCGCTGCCCAACAAGATCGGTTATTTGCTCGGGCTGCCTTCTAAAAAGCTCGATATGATCATCTATTACGAGCGATATGTAGTCATTCAGCCAGGGCTGGCTAAGGCACCCGATGGCTCGGACTTGCAATACCTCGACTTCCTCTCTGAAGAGGAATACGTGGAGATCGTAGAACGCCTTCCGCAAGATAACCAATACCTCGAGGACAACGACCCTAATAAGTTCGTCGCTAAAATGGGTGCTGAGTGCCTCTTGGAGCTCCTCGAACGCCTTGATTTGGACGCGCTCTCTTACGAATTGCGCCATAAGGCAAACAACGAGAGCTCAAAGCAACGCAAAACCGAAGCCCTGAAACGCTTGCAGGTAGTGGAGGCTTTCCGCGAATCAAAGAAGCACCGCGAAAACAAGCCCGAGTGGATGATTATGAAGGTCATCCCTGTTATTCCGCCTGAGTTGCGTCCCTTGGTGCCCCTCGATGGTGGGCGTTTTGCCACTTCGGACTTGAACGACCTCTACCGTCGCGTGATTATCCGCAACAATCGCCTTAAAAGATTGATGGAGATCAAAGCTCCTGAGGTAATCCTCCGCAATGAGAAGCGTATGTTGCAAGAATCAGTGGATTCGCTCTTTGATAACACCCGTAAGTCGTCGGCAGTGAAGACCGAGTCGAACCGTCCGCTCAAGTCGCTTTCTGACTCATTGAAGGGTAAGCAAGGGCGTTTCCGTCAGAACCTCTTAGGGAAACGTGTGGACTACTCGGCGCGTTCGGTGATCGTGGTAGGACCTGAACTGAAACTCTACGAATGCGGTCTGCCAAAGAATATGGCAGCCGAGCTATACAAACCATTTGTGATCCGCAAGCTCATCGAGCGCGGTATCGTAAAGACGGTGAAGTCGGCAAAGAAAATCATTGATAAGAAAGAGCCTGTGGTATGGGATATCCTTGAAAACGTCATCAAGGGACACCCCGTGCTGCTCAACCGTGCCCCTACGTTGCACCGTTTGGGTATCCAAGCCTTCCAGCCTAAGCTGATAGAGGGTAAGGCGATCCAATTGCACCCATTGGTGTGTACGGCGTTCAATGCGGACTTCGATGGCGACCAGATGGCGGTGCACTTGCCCCTCGGTCCTGAAGCGATCTTAGAGGCGCAACTGCTGATGCTCGCATCGCACAATATATTAAACCCTGCGAACGGATCGCCAATTACGGTGCCTTCACAGGATATGGTCTTGGGGCTGTATTACATCACCAAGTCGCGCAAATCGACCCCTGAGTACCCTGTTTTGGGCGAAGGACAATCCTTCTACTCCAATGAGGAAGTGAATATCGCCTACAATGAAGGGCGATTGAGCCTCAATGCAGAGATCAACGTACGAGTGCGCGACCTCGATGAGAACGGTAACGTGATATACCACTTGGTGAAAACCACCACAGGGCGCGTGCTCTTCAACGAGCTCGTTCCGCTGGAAGTGGGCTACGTCAATGAAGTGCTTACCAAGAAATCGCTCCGTGATATTATCGGGCGTATCCTCAAAGCAACCTCAATACCCACTACGGCGGACTTCCTCGACAAGATTAAGAACCTCGGGTATAAGTTCGCCTTCAAAGGGGGACTCTCGTTCAGCCTTGGGGACATTATTATCCCTCAGGAGAAACAAGATATGATCGCTGAGGCAAACGGATTGGTAGAGGGGATTATGATGAACTATAATATGGGGCTCATCACCAACAACGAGCGATACAATCAGGTGATCGATGTTTGGACATCGACCAATGCGCAACTCACCGAGCTGGCGATGAAACGCATCAGCGGCGACCAGCAAGGCTTCAACTCCGTATATATGATGCTCGACTCAGGGGCGCGTGGTTCTAAGGAACAGATACGCCAGCTGACAGGTATGCGTGGGCTGATGGCAAAGCCTAAGAAATCAACAGCAGGTGGTGGGGAAATCATCGAGAACCCTATCCTCTCTAACTTTAAGGAAGGGCTGTCGATTTTGGAATACTTCATCTCTACGCACGGGGCTCGTAAGGGGTTAGCGGATACTGCCCTCAAGACAGCGGACGCGGGTTACCTCACACGCCGTTTGGTAGACGTATCGCAAGACGTGATTATCAACACTGAGGATTGCGGCACCCTCCGCGGCGTAGAAGTACGCGCCTTGAAGAAGAATGAAGAGGTGGTGGAAACCCTCGGTGAGCGTATCCTTGGGCGTGTATCGCTCCACGATGTGTACAACCCACTCACCGAAGAGCTGTTAGTAGCTGCGGGAGAAGAAATCACCGAAAAGATAGTAGATAAAATCGATGCGGCACCGATAGAGATGGTAGAAGTACGCTCGGCACTTACCTGCGAAGCCAAACACGGTATCTGCGCGAAGTGCTACGGACGTAACCTCTCAACAGGACGTATGGTGCAGACAGGCGAAGCCGTTGGGGTAGTAGCTGCACAGTCCATCGGGGAGCCTGGTACACAGCTGACACTCCGTACCTTCCACGCGGGAGGGGTTGCGGGTAACGTCTCAGAAGAGAACAAGACCGAAGCACGCTTCGATGGTATTTTGGACATCGAAGACCTGCGTGTAGTACGAGGAAAAGACAACGAACAGAACCCAGTAGACGTGGTGGTTCGTTCCTCAGAGCTCAAGGTGGTAGATGCAAACACAGGTATGGTGTTGCAAACGCACGACATACCTTACGGGGCGCATATCTTTGTAAAAGACAAGCAACAAGTAACCAAAGGAACGCTGCTCTTCCAATGGGATCCTTATAACGCGGTAATCATCTCTGAATTCTCAGGGAAGATCGCTTATGAAGATATAGAACAAGGGGTTACTTACCAGATAGAGATCGATGAGCAAACAGGATTCCAAGAAAAGGTAATCGTGGAATCGCGTAACAAGAAGCTCATCCCTACTTTGCGTATCTTAGACAAGAATGGCGAAGAACTGCGCTCGTACAACTTGCCTGTGGGAGCCCACATTATGGTGGATAACGACAGCAAGATCGAAGAGGGACGCGTGCTGGTGAAGATACCACGTAGTTCAGCTAAGGCGGGCGACATCACAGGGGGTCTGCCTCGTGTTACGGAGCTCTTTGAGGCGCGTAATCCTTCCAACCCAGCGATTGTATCGGAGATCGACGGGGTGGTATCCTTCGGGAAGATCAAACGTGGTAACAAAGAGGTGATTGTAACCTCGCGCTTCGGTGAGGAACGCAAGTACCTCGTGAAACTATCGAGCCAAATCTTGGTGCAAGAGAACGACTTCGTACGTGCGGGCAAGCCCCTCTCTGACGGCTCAGTTACCCCTGACGATATCCTCAATATCAAGGGTCCATCGGCAGTGCAACAGTATTTGGTAAATGAGGTACAGGAAGTATACCGCTTGCAAGGGGTGAAGATCAATGATAAACACTTCGAGGTAATTGTACGCCAGATGATGCGCAAGGTGGAAATCCAAGACCCAGGGGATACCCTCTATTTGGAAGGTCAGCTCGTGCATAAGGACGACTTCATCGAGGAAAACGACCGCCTGTTTGGTAAAAAGGTGGTTGAGGACGCAGGCGACTCCGAAAATCTCCAAGCAGGGCAGATAGTGTCGCTGCGTCAGTTGCGCGATGAAAACTCATTGCTCAAGCGTGCGGACAAAGCCTTAGTAGTGGCTCGCGATGTGATCCCTGCTACGGCGCGACCTATCCTTCAGGGGATTACCAGAGCCTCATTGCAGACCAAATCGTTCATCTCGGCAGCTTCTTTCCAAGAAACGACCAAGGTGCTCAACGAAGCGGCTGTCAGCGGCAAGATCGATAGCCTCGATGGCTTGAAAGAGAACGTAATCGTGGGTCATCGTATCCCTGCGGGGACAGGACTCAAGCGTTACGAGAAGATACTCGTAGGCTCAAAGGCTGAGATGGAACCTACGCCAGAACCAACAACAAGAAGAAGATCACGAAAAGATGACTAATACAAACGAGAACAACGAACGCGAGCTCAGCATTGAGCTCGATCAGGAGATGGCTGACGGGGTTTATGCGAACCTCGTGGTTATCAATCACTCGAGTAGTGAGTTTGTACTCGACTTCGTCAATGTAATGCCAGGAATGCCTAAGGCGCATGTGCGCAGTAGGGTGGTGCTCGCCCCCGAACACGCCAAACGCCTGCTGGCAGCCCTTGCGGACAACATCGAGAAGTACGAGAACGCCAACGGCAATATCAGCGATAACAGCAGTTATACGATACCGCTCTTTGGTGTAACAGGAGAGGCGTAAGTTGGAATATGGAGAAATAAGAAGTCCGCGCTCCCTTGGGAGCGCGGACTTCTTATTTTAAAACGTAGCGATGTATGGTCTTACCGTTTTTATTATTTTACCGTAGTGTTGATATCTTCAATATACTGCAGCAGTTCTTCCTTGCCGAGTTTGCTCTCAGCCGACGTAATAAAGTACGGGAGCATCTCCTCCCACGTCTCTAAAAGCACCTGCTGATACACTTCAACGCTGCGTTCAATCGCCTGAGGCTTAAGTTTGTCGGCTTTGGTGAAGACAATCGCAAAAGGGATAGCGTTCTCGCCGAGCCACTGCATAAACTCCAAGTCAATGGGCTGAGGTTCGTGCCGTATATCCACCAGCACAAAGGCACAAATCAGCTGCTTACGTTTTTCAAAGTACTGAGTGATAAACTTCTGAAACACACGCTTAGTAGTCTTTGACACCCGCGCATAGCCATACCCAGGCAGGTCAACCAGAAACCATTGATTGTTGATTTTAAAGTGGTTGATAAGCTGTGTTTTCCCAGGTCTGCCCGAAGTTTTAGCCAGCCCCTTGTGATTGGTCAGCATATTGATCAATGACGATTTCCCCACGTTCGAGCGACCTATAAAAGCATACTCAGGCAAGCCCTCCGTAGGACACTTACTCACATCCGAGTTGCTCATCACAAATTCAGCCTTCTTAATAACCACTTGAAAACTATTTATTTACCTATTTATCTGTACGCTCAAGCCATTTGTTGAGTACCTCATTAAATTCGTCAGGGTGCTCCATCATAGGCGCATGCCCGCACTTATCAATCCAAAAAAGCTCAGAATTAGGTAGCAATTCGTGGAATTCTTCAGCCACTTTCGGAGGCGTAACCGAGTCGTTCTTACCCCAGATAAGACACACAGGGGTTGTCATCTTAGGCAAATCCTTAGCCATATTGTGGCGGATAGCACTCTTTGCCAGCGCCAGCGTCTTGATGAGCTTCGAACGATCACTAATATTCTCAAACACCTCATCTACAATCTCCTTAGTAGCCACGGCAGGATCGTAGAACACCTCCTCACACTTCTTCTTAATAAACTCATAGTCGCCCCTACGCGGATAACCTTCGCTCATAGCACTCTCATAAAGACCAGAACTCCCCGTGAGAATCAACGCTTTAACCTCCTTAGGGTAGAGCTTAGTGTAGAGTAAGCCCACGTGCCCCCCAAGTGAGTTCCCCAGCAGGATCACCTTCTCAAACTTCTTATGCTTGATGAACTTATGGATATACTTCGCCAAAGTCTTAACAGAAGTCGTCAATAAAGGCATCGAAAACAAAGGAAGCTCAGGAACTACGACCTTGTACCTCCCTGAAAAAAAAGAAATAACCCCTTCGAAATTGCTCAACCCCCCCATAAGTCCGTGTAGCACAATGATAGGGGTACCTTCACCACTTTCTATGTATGAAAACTTACCTTCTTTCTTTACGTCTGTTGTCATTTGTTGTACTAATCAAAATCGAGCTACAAAGATACTCAAATTAATTGTATTACGAGCTAAAAAATACAAATAATTTTTTTTAATATCTCTCTTGAGAAATACAAAAACTTGAAAAATAGTATTTTACAATAAAAACACGATTCGCTACAAACTTTCAAAACTCATCTCATTAAGAACAAAACCTTAAATGCCGATATCCACACACATTGTTGTAAACTATCAATCGAAGCCACTTCGAAGCGATAACGAAGCCACTACCAATCCAAATGCTGATCCACGCCCATCAAAATCAGTAACCTATACCTATAAGCCAGGTGAAAATGGTTACCCTTCAGAGCGCGAAGGTTCCGATGGCGGCAAAGAAACCTATACAAAATAACTTTCATAGCTTTTAATCAATAGAAAATGGCGAGTAGAGAACACTCTTCTACTCGCTATTTTTCTGCTTTCTAATTTCCGAAAAAGTTGTATCTTTGCGCCCTGAAATTGAGTCAGAAGTCAGAGATCAGGAAACAGTGAACAGAGGTCAGAACTCAGGGCTCAGCAACTGACCTCTGCTCACTAACCCCTAATCCCTAATCACTAACCCCTAAAATATATCTATGCGTACCAAATCAATTAAACAGAACGTTATCAATGTGGTAACCTTGGGTTGCTCGAAAAATGTATATGACAGTGAGGTGCTGGCAGGGCAACTCAAAGGCAGTGGCAAGAAGGTGGTGCACGAGCAGCAGGGTAACATCGTGGTGATCAACACCTGTGGCTTTATTGGCAGTGCCAAAGAGGAGAGCGTGAACACGATCCTCGACTATGTGCATCGCAAGGAGCGCGGTCAGGTAGACAAGGTGTTCGTAATGGGCTGCCTCAGTGAGCGGTATAAGCCTGATTTAGAGAAGGAAATTCCCGATGTAGACCAATATTTCGGCACCAGCGAGCTGCCCCAATTGCTCAAGGTGCTGGGGGCGGACTACAAGCACGAACTCATTGGTGAGCGACTGACGACCACGCCCAAGAATTACGCCTACTTGAAGATCGCCGAGGGCTGCGACCGTCCGTGTAGTTTTTGTGCCATTCCGCTGATGCGCGGCAGCCATAAGTCCACCCCCATTGAGGATTTGGTGCGCGAGGCTGAGGGCTTAGCAGCTAAGGGTGTCAAAGAGCTGATACTCATCGCGCAAGACCTTACCTACTACGGGTTAGACCTCTATGGGGCACGCCGCCTAGCGGATCTGCTCAGGGCGTTAGCAAAGGTGGAAGGCATTGAGTGGATACGCCTGCATTATGCCTTCCCGACAGGCTTCCCGATGGACGTTTTAGAGGTGATGAAAACCGAGCCGAAGATCTGTAAGTACTTGGATATTCCGCTACAACACATCTCGGATAAGATTTTAAAGAGTATGAAGCGCGGTACTACGCAGGCAAAGACGACTAAGCTGCTCAAAACCTTCCGCGAAGCGTTGCCCGAGATGGCTATTCGCACTACGCTTATCGTGGGTTACCCTGGGGAGACGGGGGAGGATTTTGAGGCACTGAAAGCCTTTGTAAAGGAAATGCGCTTCGACCGCCTCGGTTGTTTTACGTATAGCCACGAGGAGGATACAGCGGCTTATGTCTTGGCGGACGATGTGCCTGAGGAGGTGAAGATGGCGCGCGCCAATGCCATTATGGAGTTGCAAGGGCAGATTTCGTGGGAGCTCAATCAGCAGAAAGTAGGTAAGGTTTTCCGCTGCCTGATTGATAGAAAAGAGGGTAATTACTTCGTTGGGCGTACTGAGTACGACTCGCCTGATGTGGATAATGAGGTGCTGATTGATGCACGTAAGCACTATGTGAAGATAGGCGATTTTGCCCACATAAAGATTACCGAAGCTGCTGATTATGATCTCTATGGAGAACCGGTCCTTAATGATGAGTAGAGAGTAATGAGTACGGTGCGTTAGCAATTTACTCTCTGCTCTCTACTCTCTGCTCATTAAACTAATTAGTAATGAGAATTTTTATCGTATTTGCTTTACTATTGCTGTTTTCCTTTAGGGTGAGGCAGCAAGATATTTTTGAAGATGCCGCCTACGTGCAGCTGTTGCGTGCGCAGTACAGTTCGGGCGATCCTTCGCAGTGGGAAGCCCCTGTGTTGGACGCTGTGGTGCGTGTGGGCTTTAAGGATATAGGCGTGCTGCCTGAGGTGCCTTTCCCTGCAGAGAATCCGTTTAGTGAGGCGAAGAAAGTGCTTGGCAAAATGCTGTTTTTTGACCCACGACTTTCGCGCTCAAGGCAGATATCGTGTGCTTCGTGCCACGACTCAGAGCTCGGTTGGGCTGATGGGCGCAGTGTCTCGTATGGGCATAACCGCCAAACGGGCAAGCGCAATGCGATGTCCCTGCTCAATATGGGGCATCATACTATATTTTTCTGGGATGGGCGTGTGGCTACCTTGGAAGAGCAAGCTCTCGGTCCGCTTACCGACCCTGTGGAGATGGCTTCCACTAAGGAGCTTGCCGTGAAGCATATACGCAAGGTAAAGGGGTATTGCCCCTACTTTAAAGCCGCTTTTGGCGATGAAAAGGTAACGATTGAGCGCATCGCCCAGGCAATTGCCACTTACGAGCGCACTATTACTGCTGCTAAAACGCGTTTCGACCGCTTTATTTCGGGTGAAAAGGTGCACTTTACCGATGAGGAAGTCATTGGGTTGCACCTTTTCCGCACCAAAGCGCGCTGTATCAACTGCCATAATACGCCGCTTTTCGCCGATGAGCAATTTCACAACGAAGGATTGTCGTACTATGGGCGTATGTATGAGGATTTGGGCAGGTATAAGATTACTGGCAAGAAGGAAGACGTCGGTGGGTTTAAAACGCCGAGTTTGCGTAATGTAGCCGCTACGGCACCTTACATACACAATGGTTTTGTGCCTGACCTTGAGGGTATGATTGAGATGTACAACGCTGGGATGCCGCGCCCTGAGCCTCGTGGCAAGCAAGTGGGCGATACACTTTTCCCCACTACCGATCCGCTGCTCAAGCCCTTGCACCTTACCCCCAAAGAGCGTGCCGCCCTCATAGCCTTCCTCAAAACACTCAGCTCGCCCTTGCGCAGGGAAAAAGCCCCAGCCTTGCCTGAATAGTAAATTTTGTAAATAGAATTTAGTCTTTGGAACGATTTTTGCGGGAAGAGAAAATGACAAATTTGGTAAGATGAAAAAAATATATTTCATAATACTTTTATTGATAACCTCTGCATTGCGGGCACAGCATCGTGATACTATCTATATCGGTGATATGCAATTCCTTGCAGGTGATACAATACACCTTTCAGAGGTGAACCTCTTTGGAAAGGAACGCTCCTTTGGCGATTTAGAAGCTAAAAAACGCTACCTCATATTGCGCAGTCGCGTGAAGAGGGTATACCCTTATGCTAAGATGGCAGCCGACCGCCTCTACACTATGGAACGCACAATGGACACAATGCAAAACAAGCGTCAGAAAAAAGTCTATGTAAAGCGCACTCAGGAGTATATTGAGAGTCATTTTACGGATGAACTTAAAAAACTATCACGTTCGCAAGGGCGTATTTTAGTGAAACTTATTCACCGCCAAACGGGTGATACTGCCTATGATTTGGTAAAGAATCTTCGTAATAGCTGGAGTGCCTTTTGGTATAATAAAACCGCTTGGTTTTATGACATTTCTCTTAAAAAAGGCTATCACCCCGATGAAATAGAGGAGGATTATTGGATTGAAGAAATCCTACTTAGAGCAATCAATAATGGCGAGTTAGAGCCCCAAACGCCTGCTTTACAGTTCAACTTTACTGATCTTACTAAAAAAAGAGAGGAAAGGCTTCGTAATGCTATAAACACAACAAAATAAAGCAAGAAGAGAGTTTCCATAATCTTCAAAGATTAAATTTACCATTTTTCTTTTGTACTTTAATAGAAAAAGTGTATCTTTGCGCCAAAATAATGATTAGAGAAGAGAGATGCTTATTTCAAGGCTCTAGCTACTAACCTCTGATCTCTAAATATTTATGGAATTATACTACGCTTTTTCGGGGATTATAGTGCTGGCGGCACTTTTCTCGTATGTGAATGTCAGGTATGTAAAGTTGCCGATGACCATAGGGATTATGGTGATCGCAATGCTCGTTTCGGTAGGGGTACATCTCTTTGGAGAGGTGATTTTCCCTGGCTTGTCGCATAAATTGGAGAGCCTTATTGGTAGCATTGACTTCACCGAGATACTGATGGGGGCGATGCTTAACTTCCTGCTTTTTGCAGGGGCACTACACATCAACTTCTCCGACCTGAAACAGCATAGGCGCGCGATATTCATTTACGCTACGGTGAGCGTGGTGCTTTCGGCGTTTTTTATTTCGTTGTTGCTTTACTACGTGTCGCCTTACTTGGGATTTGCGATTCCCTACCCCTATTGTTTGCTCTTTGGGGCACTCATCTCACCCACCGACCCGATTGTAGTAATGGGGGTACTCAAGCAGGCTAAGGTGCCCAAGCGTTTGGAAATGAAGATTACAGGTGAGTCGCTCTTTAACGATGGGGTAGCGGTAGTGCTCTTTGCAGTAGTGCTTAAGATTGCCACAGGTGTAGATGATTTCACTCCTTCTTTTGCCTCTATCACCAAGCTCTTCTTGATAGAAGCTGGCGGTGGAGTTTTCTTAGGGGGATTGCTCGGATGGGTAGCCTCAAAGATGATGCACAAGGCAAATGACTATCACGTGAATGTACTCATCACCTTGGCAGTGGTGATGGGGGGCTTCCTCATAGCAAAGGGTTCACACGTGTCCTCACCTCTAGCGATGGTGGTAGCGGGGCTTTTCATTGGTAATAGCAATAAGAAGTCTGACAATGAGGTGGCAAAAGATTACTTAGGAAAGTTTTGGGAGATTATTGATGAAATTATGAATGCGGTACTCTTCCTCTTTATAGGGTTTGAGTTATTGATATTGAAAGGCTTAGAAGACCAATTGTTGCTGGGTTGCTTGGCGATATTGGTATGCCTCATCGGGCGAGCGTTAGCGATATACATTCCTGCAAAAACCGTTTTAAAGCGCACTACAACCTACTCAAGAGGATCGCTCATTACGATGGTGTGGGGAGGTGTGCGCGGAGGGGTATCCATAGCCTTAGTGCTCTCTATACCTTACCACGAAGCAGGGCATATCAAAGAGGTGCTGGTACAGATTACCTACATCGTGGTAGTCTTCTCAATATTGGTACAAGGATTAACCGTGGGTCGTGTAGCCAAAAAAGCACTACGTGCCGATGAACTAATGCCAAGGCTTAAGCGGATACGAGCCGCGAGAAGTAAGAACAAGCAGAATAACCACGAGTAGGGAGTATGAAACTAAGTTTAGAGAAGGAAGAGCAAGGAGTGAATAGTTTTAGATAACTTACTAATCACTATAACTGACCACTAACCACTAAGAAAGAAATTAAAGATGCAGAAAGACAAAGGATTGGTGAGTGCCAAAGAGGTGGCACAGGCGATACATATAGACAAGGCTGGCCCTTTGGGTACGGCGGGGGGCTGGCTGCTGATGAAGCTGCTCAGGCTCTCGAAGCTCAATCGTATCTATAAGTCGCTAAAACACTTGCAGGGAGTGGAGTTCCTCTCTGCACTACTCGACCGATTGCAGATACGATTTGAGATCCCTGAGGAGGACTTTAAGAATATTCCTAAGGAAGGGGCTTTTATCACCATTTCTAACCACCCTCTGGGAGGGATAGATGGCATATTGCTACTGAAACTACTCTTAGAAAAACGTCCTGATTTTAAGATTATGGCGAACTTCCTCTTGCAGCGCATTGAGCCGCTGGCACCTTATGTACTACCTGTAAATCCGTTTGAAGATCGAAAAGATGCCCAATCAAGTGTAGTGGGCTTTAAGCACGCCATCAAGCACCTGAGAGGGGGTGCCCCCTTGGGCTTATTCCCTGCGGGGGAAGTATCAGTAGAGAAAGATGGTCAGTTGCTCATTGATAAGCCTTGGGAAGAGCCTGCGATGAAGCTTGCTAAGCACGCCAAAGTGCCCGTAGTACCCATCTACTTCCACGCGAAGAACAGTCCGCTGTTTTACTTCTTGGCAAACATCAGCGATACACTGCGCACGGCTAAGCTCCCTTCAGAACTTTTGACCCAAAAGCAGCGCACGATCTATATACGTATTGGCAAACCTATATCGGTGGCGATGCAAGAGGAACACGCCGATCTCTCTTCCTACACTGAGTTTTTGCGCAAAAAGACCTATATCTTAGCCAATGCTTTTGAACAGGATAAGAAGTTCTTGCCGCTATCAGGCGTACTGAAAAACAGCAAGAACAATGAACCCGCTCAGGAGATTGCTGCCCCTGTGAGTATTGACCTCATTGAGAAGGAGATTACAGCCATTACCAAGAAGGATTATCGCCTGCTGAAAAACAATAATTACGAGGCTTTCTTAGCTCCTTATGCGGCAATCCCCAACATCATTAAAGAGATTGGTCGCCTACGAGAAATCACGTTTAGGGCAGTGGGCGAAGGCACCAATGCCTCTATCGACTTGGATAAGTTCGATGAGTATTATCACCACCTATTCCTTTGGGATACAGAGGCTAAGAAGATTGTCGGTGCCTACCGTATGGGCTTAGGGGCAGAGATTTTCCCTAAGTATGGTATTGAAGGTTTCTACACCCACGATCTCTTCCGATTTGAGCCTGAGCTCTACGATATGATGAGCAAAACTATTGAGATGGGGCGCGCTTTTGTGGTGCCTGAATATCAACAGAAGCCAATGCCGCTCTTCCTTCTTTGGAAAGGCATTGCACACACTACGCTACGCTATCCCGAACACAAGTTCCTACTCGGTGGGGTGAGCATCAGCAACCAGTTCTCTAACTTCTCCAAGTCGTTGATGATTGAGTTTATGAAGTCCAACTACTACGACCCTTATATCGCTCAGTATGTGCGTCCTAAGAAAGAGTTTAAGGTAAAACTCAAAGATGCTGATAAGGATTTTATCTTTGATGAAACACAAGCCGACCTCAATAAGTTTGACAAGATTATCGATGAGGTAGAACCAGGAAGTCTGCGGTTGCCTGTGCTTATCAAGAAGTACATCAAGCAGAACGCCAAGGTGATTGCCTTTAATGTTGATCCGCTCTTTAACAACTCTGTGGACGGACTGATGTACATCCGTATTGCTGACCTACCCGAAAGCACGATGAAGCCTGTGATAGAAGAGTTTCAAGCTGAATTAGAATCGAAGAATAATATGTAGCAATGAATAATGCACAATGCACAATGGATAATACAATCAATCTGTAAATTATACATTGTTCATTATAAATTATACATTACTAAATATGGACACTTATAAAACCATCTCCTCAGCGGTTGAGGAAGTTATTTTTAAGGAGAAGAGCAGTAAGTTCTTGGGTTATGCCTATCCCGTAACGACTGAGGAGCAGATCCGTGAGCACTTGGAGGCGGTGCATAAGGCGCACTTCTCAGCACGACATTGGTGCTATGCTTGGTGCTTAGGTACGGGTACCACGCAGCATTACCGCGCTAATGACGATGGTGAGCCCAGTGGCACTGCGGGCTTACCTATTTACGGACAAATACAGTCCTTTGAGCTGACGAATGTGCTACTGATTGTTGTGCGTTACTTTGGCGGTATCAAGTTGGGGGTAGGCGGGTTGGTTGCTGCTTATAAAACCACCGCACAGCTTACCTTGCAAGAGACTACTATTGAGGAAAGACTTATCACCGAGCAACTTACCATTCGTTTTGCATATAAGGATATGAACAAGGTGATGCGCGTTATCAAAGAGTATAACCTTAGTATTGTAGCCCAACGCTTGGAGCTCTCCTGTGAATATATTGTTGAAGTACGCCTGAGCGAAGTAGAGGTAGTAAAAGCAGCCTTTGTTGCGGCAAGTTTTGAGATAGAGGTAGGTTATAGAGAGTAGAGAGTAATGAGAGGGCAGTGAGTTATTCCTAAAATAAAATACTATGAAAAGAGGTTGGTTAATTACATTGTTAATAGCTTTTTCGCTTGGCATTAAGGCACAGCAGCGCGTGGGTTTAGAGGTACGGGGGAGTGTTGGTATGTACACGATTGGGGACTCGAAAAAATCTGTATTCTATCAGTATTCAGGGGCATTTGCTCATATAGGAGCGTTGGCTAATGTGCGTCTTTACCGTGGTTTGGGTATTGAAACAGGCTTGTTATACACGGGCAAATGGGGACATAATTATCCTGGGAGATATTTAGAAGAAAAAGATGCTTTCTTGCGAGGTAGCGATCTCTCGTTGAGATATATAGAAATGCCTATCTTAGTGTATTTCAAGGTAAAACAACGTAGATTGCGAATGATACCCCGCCTCGGCTTATATATGGGCATACCGCTCTCTGGCGAATCAGAACACAACTATGAAACGGACTTCTACGACAAGCAATACCATCATTTTTATAGCGAAAAGAAGACACTGCAAATCGGCAATAGTGCCACAGACAACATTACCCCTTTTGACATAGGCGTAAGCACAGGAATAGGCTGGGAGTGGGGTAGAGCCACTTGGGGGGCGATGATAAATGTAGGCTGCCAAGACGTCTTTCCTAACCTCAATGGGCGAACCGTCAGAGGCATTACCTTTGGGTTTTACGCTGGGTTTAAGCTCATAAAAGAGTACTCGCCAAAGCAGCTGATAGAAGAAGTAGAACGCAAAGAACAACTTTTAGAAACCACAGAAATAACCCCTAACCCTTAATGTTATATGCGCAATAAATTATACCGAAAAGAGATAGAGACCCCTATTGGGATGATGACCGCTTGCACTACCGAGGAAGGGGTGTGCTTCTTAGAACATCCTAATGCTAAAGGCTTAGCGCGTGAACTCAATGCACTTTTAAAGACTTGTGACACAAAGGTATTCGCTGAAGGTGAAAACGCTGTGATGCAGCTCTTGGAGCGTGAACTCAGGGCTTATTTTGCGGGTGAATTGCGCACTTTTACGGTGCCTATTGATATGCGACTCGGTACCGACTTCCAAAGGAGTGTATGGCAAACACTGCTCAAAATACCTTATGGCAAAACGTGGAGCTACAAAGAGGAAGCTGCCGCTCTCGGTCGCCCTAAGAGTGTACGTGCGGTAGCCAATGCCAACGGAGCTAACCCTATCTCTATTGTTGTGCCTTGCCATAGGGTTATCGGTGCAGACGGCAGTCTCACGGGCTATGGTGGCGGATTAGCAGCAAAGGAGCACTTGTTGAACTTAGAGGTCAGTGATCAGAAGTCAGAGATCAGTGGTTAGAAGTGAGCTGCCCATAATTCTTAGAATCTAAAGCCCCCTAATCCTTAGTCCTTAACCCCTGAAAAATGAATTTACAAACAAAGATACCCATACCTCCTGCACGGCAACCGATTACTTACCAGAGTGAACTGTTGCTCGTGGGCTCTTGTTTTGCCGAGCATATCACCCAGAAATTTACTTATTACGGCTTTCGGGTGGTGGGCAATCCCTTTGGGGTGCTCTTTCACCCGCTGGCAATAGAGCGATTGCTGTGCCGCGTAGTGGAGCGTATCCCTTTTACCATCAGCGACTTTTTCTTTCACGAGGAACAATGGAAGTGCTTCGAGCTCCACTCCTCACTCAATCGTCTAACGGTGGAGGAGGCTGTGGAAGCAGCCAATGCACAACTTAAGGTCTTCCGCCGTGCCCTTACCGAGAGTTCACACTGCTTCCTGACCCTTGGCACCGCTTGGGTATACCGCCACCAGAGTGGTGCGCTTGTTGCCAATTGCCACCGTGTGCCCAATGTTTTCACCAAAGAGCTGCTTTCCTCTGCCGATATAGAGCAGTCCCTACGGCGGATTACGGCAATGGCGCACACCCTCAATCCAAAGTTGCATTTTGTGCTGACGGTATCGCCTGTGCGCCATCTCAAGGACGGGTTTATGGAGAACAACCTCAGTAAGGGCAACCTCTTTGCAGGTTTATACCCCTTGCTATCAGAGGGTTGTAGCTACTTCCCTGCCTACGAACTCCTGCTTGATGAGCTCCGTGACTACCGTTTCTACGCCGAGGATATGCTACACCCCTCGCCCTTGGCAGTGGACTACATCTGGCAACGCCTCGTAGATACTTATATGTCTGAAAGTGCAAAGCGCAAAATGTTTCTGGTAGAGCAACTGCGCAAAATGCAGGCACACAAGCCTTTTAACCCAGAGAGCGATGCTCATAAAAAATTCTTACGAGCAATGGAGTCGCGTAGAGCAATGTTAAACGAATTTGGAATAATAATTAAATAAAATATGAAACGTTATTTTTTACACTTTGTGATAGCTATCCTGCTAATTAGCTCAGCAACAGCCACAAACGCATCTTCTCAGAGCTATAAATCACTCACACAAGCACAAGCAGCTGCCAAACAAAAAGGCAGATTGCTCTTAGCTTTCTACGCCCCTGAGAATAAAAGAGCTGAATATGAATTTCAGTTACAGAGCAGTGCATATAAAGAAATTGAAGAGCTTGAAATAAGCCGCAACAATGAAGAAGACGTCTTTTACGTGCTATATTTAATGACCGAGAAAGACCAAAAATGGCTAAAAAACCACAAAATAACCCCTAAAAACCAGTATTTCATATTTGATGGTGATGACCTTATCTATTATCAAGAAGGTGAAATTATCAGCCCTTATGAGTTGCTAACTGATAAATATATCTATGAAGTATTTCACTCTGCTGCCAAAGCAAAGGAACTCGATATGATCCTCACAAACCCAGAATCTTCTCTAAATGAATTAGAAAAAGCCTTTTTCTCTATCGTGAACGACCCCTATTACAGTCCATTTGTCCTAAGCCAAAGAGACAACCCCTCTGTCTCCCAACAATATTTTGAGCATATTGATAACCTCTCAATGCTCTACCAACCCAAAGTAACCCCCGAGCAACTCAATAAGCATTGGGAAAGAATCATCAATGCCCATAAAAATGAAAAAGATTTCAACCTAAACTACGCCAAACTACTTGGAGCTAACTTTGCCAGCTGGGGATTATCTGCCCATAATGGCTATTATTACTACTATTCTATGAAAGACAAACAACCTGATCTCAATGATTTAGAAGCCATTACCTACCTCATCAGCCATAAAGAAGACATCAAAGCACACAACATAAGTATACGTAAAAAAGAAGGTTATGAAACTGACTATGACCCCCACGATTACGTATCTTCAGAACTTCGCAAAGCAGGTATCGTACCTTTCTCTATGCCAACACTTCGTGAAAAATTACAACATAAGGCTTACACTTCAGACCCTTCTTTAAAAAAGATTACCAAAAAATTACTCCTTAAAATAAGTGATAAATAACCTCCTCCCAATACCAATACTAAAACCTAATACAATATATAAAAACAAAAGAGATTATACTTTAGTTTAAAAAGAACCCCGAAAGTTAGATACAAAGCTTTCGAGGTTCTTTTGCTTTTACCAAACAAACTAAACCCTACCCTTTGCTAATTCATTTTTTATCTGTACCTTTGCCGCTCAGTTTCTGGTGTATACTAACCCCTAACCACTAAACAAATAACAGATGAAAAAAATAATCACATTAGTAGTCATTCTCTTGCCGCTGCTGGCAATGGCAGGAGATATCTATGTAGTGGTACCTAACAGGTTTTCGTTTCAAAAAGAAGATAACCAGTACCAATTGGGCAGTCTTACCAAGTTCCTCTTAGAGAAAGAGGGTTTTAAAGTGTACTTTGAAAACGAGGTACCCCAAGAGCTACTTAACAATGCCTGCGATGGCTTGCGGGCAGACCTCAAAAACACCTCTGGACTGATGACCAGCAAGCTACAGCTCGTACTGATCGGCTGCAAGGGCAAGGAGGTCTACACCTCAGAGGTGGGCAAGAGCCGCGAGAAGGAATACCGCAAATCCTATCAGGAAGCACTGCGCAATGCCTTTAAGGGCACGGCTTTGGCGGAGTTTAAGAAGAGCTATCGCAGTGGTCAGGGGGCAGTAGTCAATAGTCAGAGGTCAGAAGTGAGTAGCGAGCAACAAGCCTCAAACTCCACACCCCAAACCTCACACCTCACCTTGTACGCCAAAAAAACAGACGGTGGCTATGAGCTATACGAAGAAAAGACGAACGAGCTACGGTATCGTCTGCGTACCACTTTTGCCCCTGAGGTATTTTTAGTGCAGGAAATCGGCACCAACACCAATGGCGTATTGCAAAAGGACAAAGAAGGTCAATGGCGATTTACCTTCGTCAGAGGCTTGGAAGGTAGAGAAGAGAGCCTTGAGACTGTGATAAAGTTTTAGTGCGCAGCCGCACGGGCAAATTAATCGTTAAACATTAAACTGTGCACTATACACTGTGCACTAATCACTAAGAGACGTGTATAGCAAAGCAGAAGCAAAAGCCTTGCGGCAGGAGTTTTGGATTTCCTTTGGGAAGTCGTTTCCGCGCAAATGGACGTTATACGACACGAAGATCAAGGATTTTAGTTTTAAGTTTTTCTTTGATCGCAAGTGTGCTATGGTGCTCATTGCCATTGAGCCTACCGACCCAGAGCGGCGAGAAGAACTGTGGAACCGAATGTTGGCGGTAAGGGCTCGCCTTACGGAGGATTACCTACCTGAGGCGGTGTTTGAGCAGCGGCATTTTACGGAGACAGGCAAGGAGATTGCCCGCGTGTATGTAAAGCACGAGGGGGTGAATATCCACAACAAAGAGACGTGGGGAGAGGCGATGGCGTTTTTGAATGAGGCGATGGGCAAAATGGAGGCGTTTTGGGAACTCTATAAGGATGTGCTCCAAGATGATGAGTGGTATGAATATACGGAAATGATTTAATAAAAAACAATGAGAGACATTAAGCGTACTATTGACACGGAGGTAGTTAAAAAGATTTTTGCTAATAAAGTAAATGCTATTTCATTTTTGCAACTATTGGGTAAAGATTCAAAGGTATTAAACAAGCTGAAGCCTGTTGAGGTGTATGGCGAAGTGGTGCGACAATGGGATTATGAAAAGGCAAGAGTTGCTATTAGGCAGCTTTTTAAGCAGAGCAAGAAGTTTAGCAGCGGTACGCAAGCAGAGCATACTATTGAGATATTGCTAACTGAGTGGCAGCAATTGGGGTTAGGCAATGTTGATTGGCCTTTTTCACAAGGTCAGTTTGATGCCTTTGTACAATCGCTTAATAGTGAAGAAAGCAATAGAACAGAGAAAGATGAGAAAGTAAAGATTGCTGCTGTAAAGTACCGCCGTATTAAAGAGCTCAATACAGAGCGCAACGATTTTTTAGAGACATTAGTTTTCTTGAAAAATGAGCAGATTATACCAACCTTATCGCATAGCAAGGGGGTTGATTTCTTTATTGACGGCATTAGCTTCGACCAAAAAGTAGCTCGTAGTGTAACCACTGAGTTTAAGCGTGATTTTGGGGTAGCGTGGCGAGCAGCGGCTTTGGAGCATCCTGAAAAAGTAGCTGAATATCTTTATACGTATCAAGATGAAGGGCGTTTTGGGGCGATACCACGCTTGTTTATTGTCTATTTAGATGAGAATATTTCGCCTTTAAAGATAAAACAAACCATTGAGGAGGCAACACTAAACCTTCCGTTAGAAGTTACTTTTAACTTCAAACATAAAGACGGGAGAACCGTTACTTACAGAACATTTGCTTTTGTAATTTTACTAACAAACGATTGAGATGAATTACATAGGTTCAAAATATAAATTATCGAGTTTTATTCATAAGAGTATTACTTCCGTAGTGGGTAATGACTTATCGGATAAGGTGTTTTGCGATCTCTTTGCAGGTACAGGGGCTATTGGGCGGGTATTTAAGAAGCAAGTACGTCAGGTGATTAGCAACGATATGCAGTATTACAGCTATGTACTCAATAAAAATTACATTGAAAATCACCAGCCTATAAACTACGAAACACATATCGCTATTCTTAATAATCTCACAGGCGAAGAGGGTTTTATCTATCGAGAATACGCAGAAGGGGGCAGTGGTGGGCGCAACTATTTTAAGGCAGCAAATGGGCGGCGTATTGATGCTATCCGCCGCAAGATAGCTGAGTGGAAACAGGAGGGGAGTATCAGTGAGGAACAATATTACTTTTTGCTCGCCTCGCTACTCGAAAGTGCTGATAAGGTGGCTAATACCGCCTCTGTATACGGGGCTTTTTTAAAGCATATCAAGGTTTCAGCACAGAAAGATTTGGTGGTAGAACCTGCGCTCTTTGCTGTCAATACCAATGAGCACAAGGTCTACAATGAGGATAGTAACCAGCTTATACGCCGCATTAGTGGCGATATACTTTATCTGGATCCGCCGTACAACGCGAGAGAGTACGGGGCTAATTATCACCTGCTCAATACTATTGCGCGTTATGAGCCTTTTACGCCTAAAGGTAAAACAGGTTTGCCTCCTTATAACAAATCGCGCTATTGCAAGAAGTCAGAAGTGATGCGTGCCTTTGAAGAGCTGTTGTACCACGCGGAGTTTAAGTATATATTTTTAAGTTATAACAATGAGGGATTGATGCCTTGTGAGCTTATCCGCGAAACGATGGAAAAGTACGGTCGTTATGACCTATTGCAAACCGATTACCAACGTTTTAAAGCTGACAAGGAGGAAAACCGTAACCATAAAGCCAGCAGTACAGTAGAATATCTGCACGTGTTGGAATTGTAATATAAAAAAACAATGAAGAAAAAGACAATCATCAATTTAGTACTCATATTGGCAGTACTATCGTTATTTGTAACCCCGCTGGGCTATGAGTGTAAGGTGCTCTTGCAGCGGGTATTTGCGGGCAGCGTGGAGATACTGCCTAAAGATAAGCAGTACGCTATCGACTGCGATTGGAAACTCAAAGACCGCAACAATGCCGAGTTTAACTTTGCGCAGAGCAAGGAGCACGGCAAGGCAGCAGTGGTCTACTTTTGGTCGAGCTGGCGCGTGGTGAGTGTGGCGGATTTGTATGCCATTGAAAAGCTCTACAACGACTACAAGGACAAGGTGGATTTCTACATCATCACCAACGAGTTGCCTGCTCCTGTTGATGAGCTGATGGCAAAGCGTGGCTTTAACTTTAAGGTTACATACCTTATCATCGGGGAGAAGATGCCTTTTAATGCTGAGGAGATTCCTTCGGGTTTTGTAGTGGATAAGAACGGGGTAGTACGCGCACAGAAGATCGGTACAGGGCGATGGAATAGCGATGCGGTAAGACAACTATTAGATGAGATTAGCAAATAAATGCGCGAGATAAACAAAAAGCAAATCAGTAAGTTCTTAAGCCTAATACTGCGGCATCAACCTGAGGAGATTGGTATCACCTTAGATGCCAATGGTTGGGCGGATGTTCAGGAACTTATCGACAAGATGGGTAAACGCTATCCTATCGATAGGGCGTTGCTGAAAAGCATTGTTGCTGAGGATGAGAAGCAGCGTTATGTCTTTAATGATAAGGGTACAAAAATACGGGCGCAGCAGGGGCATTCGGTGTCGGTGGATATGGAGTTTGAGGTGCAAGAGCCACCCGAATACTTGTATCACGGCACGGCAACGCGCTTTATGGCGTCTATCCGCAAGGAGGGCTTGCTACCCCAATCGCGGCAGTATGTGCACCTGAGTAAGTTCCTCGCCACCGCCACCAAAGTAGGGCAACGTCACGGCTCGGTTGTCGTCCTCACCATAAGGGCAGGAGCTATGCATCGTGCGGGCTATGCGTTTTACCTTTCGGGCAACGGCGTTTGGCTTACCAAAGAAGTGCCCGCTGCGTATATAGCCTTTAAAGAATAGATTAAAATTTTCCACAAAGTTACTCTTATGAAAAACATAGCCATACAGCCCGAACTACTGCCTGCGCTCTATCTCAGTTATATTGAGAATACAGATAGAAAAGAGGTGCAACTCGGCAGATACAATACTTTTACGCTCTACACTTTAGAGGAGCTGTTTGAGGAAATTAGTGTTGATGAGCGCAAGAACATAGAGCTCTATTTGGTGCGTGAGTATGCCCAGACAATGCAAGAGGTAGGCATAGAATTTGAAGAGGGCGAGCAGAAACTCTTAGCGCACTCCCTGACCATAGGCTACGATAATACAGAAGCCTTGTTTATTGATGAGCGCGAGGTGGATAGCCCGCTGTATGTCTATTATCCTGATGGTGGCGACATAGAGAAGAAAAAGAAAAGAGTGTCGCAATTGAAGTGATAAGTGGAGAGAGAAATGAGAAAGGAGAAGTGAGAACTCAGCAAGCAGTATAAACCTCTACTCCCTATTTCCTGCCTTCTAATTTCTAATTCCTAATTTCTACTCCTCATCACTATTATTTATAATTAATATAAAAAACTTATCCTTCTTTTATTATTATTCCAAATATTTATCGTAATTTTGCCGCTCGGTAGTGAGGGTGGTTTCCTCCACGTGGAGAACCGCATCCTCCTTGTAGGCTGCTTTTCAAATGATTAGAGCAGCTTAATTATCACATATAAAATGGCTAAATATACAGAAGAAGACTTAAAGCAAGAGCTTGAGACGAGTGAATATAAGTACGGATTTTACACCGATATAGAGGCGGACACCTTCCCCAAAGGGCTTAATGAGGATACCGTTCGCGCGCTCTCGGCAAAAAAGAACGAGCCCGAGTGGATGACACAGTGGCGCCTCGAGGCGTTTCGTATTTGGCAACAGATGGAACGTCCGCCACATTGGGCTAAACTCACTTTTGAGGAGCCCGACTTTCAGGACATCTCCTACTACTCTGCGCCAAAGCAGAAACCAAAGGTGAACAGCTTGGACGAGGTAGATCCGCAGCTCTTAGAAACCTTTAACAAGCTCGGTATCTCCTTAGAAGAACAAAAACGACTCTCGGGAGTGGCTGTCGATGTGGTGATGGACTCCGTATCAGTGAAGACCACCTTCCAAAAGACCTTAGAGGAGCGCGGCATCATCTTTTGCGCCATCTCCGAGGCGATACAAAAGCATCCCGACTTAGTGCGAAAATACATCGGCAGCGTCGTGCCGCGCACCGACAATTTCTACGCCGCCCTCAACTCGGCGGTATTCAGCGATGGGTCGTTTTGCTACGTGCCCAAAGGCGTGCGTTGCCCTATGGAGCTTTCTACCTACTTCCGCATCAATCAGGCAGGAACGGGGCAGTTTGAGCGCACCCTCCTCATTGTGGATGAAGACGCCTACGTGTCGTATCTCGAGGGTTGCACGGCTCCCCAGCGCGATGAAAACCAGCTCCACGCAGCGGTCGTAGAGCTTATTGCTTTGGACGGAGGCGAGATAAAGTATTCCACCGTGCAGAACTGGTATCCCGGAGATAAGGACGGCAAGGGCGGGGTGTATAACTTCGTTACCAAACGTGGGATGGCAGGCAAAAACTCCAAAATATCGTGGACGCAAGTGGAGACAGGTTCCGCCGTAACCTGGAAATACCCTTCCGTGGTGCTTAAAGGCGATGGCGCCATTGGGGAGTTCTATTCCATAGCTGTTACGAACCATTTCCAGCAGGCGGACACAGGCACTAAGATGATTCACCTCGGCAACAACACCAAATCGACTATTATCTCAAAGGGGATATCGGCGGGACGCTCGCAGAACAGTTACCGCGGCTTGGTGAAGGTCGTGGCAGGGGCGGAGAACGCGCGCAACTTCTCGCAGTGCGATTCCCTCCTGATGGGCAGCGAGTGCGGGGCACATACTTTTCCTTATATCGAAGTGAAGAACCCCACCGCACAAGTGGAGCACGAAGCCACCACCTCGAAGATAGGCGAGGATCAGATATTTTACTGCAACCAACGCGGCATCGACACCGAGAAAGCCATTTCGCTCATCGTAAACGGCTTCGGGAAGGAGGTTCTCAATAAACTTCCAATGGAATTTGCTGTGGAGGCACAGAAATTATTAGAGATTTCACTCGAGGGAAGTGTAGGGTAAGATTTAATTTAGTTGGATAAAACTTTAAGTAAACAATGAAAAGAGTATTATTTGTATTATTATTTGTTGTGAATGTAGGATTATATGCCCAGAAAAGTGGAGATTTCCAACTTTCAAGTCATATATTGGATATTTCAGTAGGGAAACCAGCCCCCGGAGTTGAGGTTGAGTTAGAAAAGTACAACGATACTTCCCGACAGTGGGTTTTTGTCGCTAAAAAGAAGACGGACACTAATGGAAGGATTCCTGACTTTTTGCCTATTCTCAATGGAAAAGCTAATAACCACGGGAAATACAGGCTACGGTTCTTAACAGAGAATTATTTTATGAATCAGAAAGTGGAGAGCTTTTATCCTTATATCGAAGTAGTATTCCAGATTAAGGATGATCAGCATTATCACGTGCCTATCACGCTTTCACCTTTTGGATATGCCACTTATAGAGGAAATTAGTTGTTTTTAATCGTAAAACAGTTTTATAAGGAGTTCTACCAACAAATTATTGAAGTGATTTAGTGTAAAAATACAATAATTGACGTTGATTTCTCTCTAATAGAGTTTATAATAGAAGAAAATTAAGTGTAGGAGCTTTTCCTACAAGTGTAGGAAGAGTTCCTACAAGTGTAGGAGCGTTATCTACAAGTGTAGGAGGAGTTCCTACAAGTGTAGGAGCATTATTTACAAGTGTAGGAAGAGTTCCTACATATATATAAGGTGAAAATTTAGTAATTTTAATAATAATTTAAAAAAAGTAGAATTATGAGCGCACCAAAAAAGAGTTTTGCGGATGTAATTGCACAAGCAGGATTGTTCGCAACAGGAATGAAAGACAATGCTACAGAACTAGCCAAACGTGGTGCCGACGAGGCATTTGTTCAGAAGATTGTTACAACAACAGAGAAGGTTGTGCAATTAAACAATGAACAAGAAAAATTAAAAGCTTCTTTAAAAGGTAAAACTGAGGAGTACACCAAAGAAATGGAGGAACTCAGTAAATTACTTGCCGAAGCGAGAAAAGTCATCAAACTCTCTTTGCCACAAACCGCTTGGGTGCAGTTTGGCATTGAGGACAAGCACTAAAAAGACACTCCGGCAGTGCGCCACACAGGGCAAACCATCGGCGCACTGCGGGAGCTTTTGGGTGAAGTGGAGCTGGTATTCAGATAACTGAAGGGACTGGTGGCTATCGTGCGCACTGCTGTGAAAGACTTTCATCAGAGGCAGCGCAAAGTGGATCGCCCCCGCATCCATCTGCCTATTTTAGTGAACTTAACAGATAAAAACAACAGAAAAATGTTACAGATAAACAACTTACACGCCGGCGTTGAGGGCAAGGAAATCCTCAAGGGCATCAACTTGGAGATAAAGGCGGGCGAAGTGCACGCCATTATGGGTCCTAATGGGGCAGGAAAGTCCACCCTCTCGGGAGTGATCGCTGGCAATGAGAACTTTGTGATCACCCAAGGGGACATCCTCCTCGAAGGCGAGAGTCTTATCAATGATGCGCCTGAGGAGCGTGCTCACAAGGGGATATTTATGTCCTTTCAGTATCCGGTGGAAATCCCAGGCATTTCGGTTACCAACTTCATCAAAACAGCTATCAACGAGACGCGGAAAGCTAAGGGACTGCCCGAGATGCCCGCCAAAGAACTCCTCCAAAAGATCCGCGAGAAGGCGGCACTCTTAGAAATCAATCCGGACTTCCTTTCCCGCTCGCTTAACGAAGGTTTCTCAGGCGGGGAGAAGAAGCGCAATGAGATTTTCCAGATGGCAATGTTGGAACCAAAGCTCGCCATACTCGATGAGACCGATTCCGGCTTGGATATCGACGCCCTCCGTGTGGTGGCTGGTGGCGTCAATAAGCTTCGAAGCCAAGACAATGCCGTGATCGTCATCACCCACTATCAGCGACTGTTGGATTACATCGTTCCCGACTTCGTACACGTATTAGCAGACGGGCGCATAGTGAAGTCAGGAGGCAAAGAGTTGGCTTTAGAATTAGAAGAAAAAGGGTACGACTGGATAAAAGAACAATGATGAATGTTCAATGATTAATGATTAATGAAGCAGCTTGATATAAGTATAAATCAACTTTCGCAGCTCGTTCCTAATCCCTATTCCTTAATCCCTAACCACTAAATAACAACAATGGACTTAAAAGATACCATCATAAACTATTATAAAACCCTGCCGCAAGATGCGCTAAGCGATATTCGCGTAGAGGCTTTTGCGCGCTTTATAGAGAAAGGCTTCCCCTTAGCGAAGCAAGAGGCATGGAAGTATACTTCGGTGAAGGAACTTTTGGATTACAGCTTCGAGGTGCGAACTTCAAGCTCCAGCACCTCAGAGCTCAGACCTCACACCTCAGAGCTCATACCCCGCACCTCGAAGCTCGTCTTCGTCAATGGTGTTCTCAACGAAAACCTATCGGATTACAAGGGGGCGGAGATTGAGATTTGTTCCTTGCAAGAGGCGATGACCTCCGACAAGTATGCGGAGCTGTTGCGCCACTATTACGGAAAGAATACCGACCTTGAGGAGCCTTTTAGCGCGTTGAATACCGTTGTGAGTGAGGTCGGGGCGTTTGTGCGGGTGAAGCGCGGCAAGGCTATCGAAGTGCCTGTGGAGCTCGTCTACCTTACTGATTCACAACCCAAGCCGTTTTTTACCCACGTACGCAACTTTATCTACGTGGAAGAAGCCGCCGAGGTGCATATCATTGAGCGGCACCACAGTTTTTCACCCGAGACGGTGCTTACCAACAGCGTTACCGAGGTGTTTGTAGAGAAAAATGCCTTGCTCGACTATTATAAACTGCAAAACGACCGCGAGAATGCGCTCCTCATCGACAATACGTACGTCTCACAAGAGGAGAACAGCCACGCCGCAGTGCATACCTTCTCTTTTGGGGGCAAAACCACGCGCAACAACTTGAATTTCTTCCATAGAGGCGAGCATATCGAGTCCACCTTAAAGGGGCTGACCATCCTCAAAGGCAATCAGCACGTGGATCACTACACTTTTGTGGAGCACGCTTTGCCTAACTGCGAAAGTCATCAGGATTACAAGAGCATCGTAGATGAGGAGGCGATCAACGTGTTCAACGGGAAGATTCTCGTGGAGAAGATCGCCCAGAAAACGAATGCGTATCAGCAGAATGACAACATTATCCTCAATCCCAAGGCGGCGGTATACACCAAACCACAATTGGAGATCTTTGCCGATGATGTAAAGTGTTCGCACGGCTGCACGGTAGGCTCTCTCAACCCCGATTCACTGTTCTACTTACAGGCGCGAGGTATCCCCAAGAAGGAGGCAGCCGCCCTCCTAACGTATGCTTTCGCCAACACGGTGATGCAAACGGTGCGAATACCCGAGCTGGCTTCCTACCTCAATAAAATCATCGCCGGAAAGTTGGGGGTAACGATTGATTTTTAGTAGGAAGGGGTTAAGGAGTAAGGAATAAGGAATAGAGAGATGGAGCGACTTATCAACTTGATACATAAACTATTGCCAAAGGTGGAGGTAAGCGAGGCAATGCTTGAGCCGTATTTCCTTCACCAAGATCTGGCAAAGGGCGAAGAGCTTCTGCACTTAGGACAGGTGTGTAGAAGCTATTTTTTTGTCAGTAAGGGGCTGCTACGGGTGTATTTCCTCAACGATGGAGAGGAGTACACGAGTTTTTTTGCCTTTGAGGACTATTTTTTCACCGAGATAGAGAGCTTTCTCAGTGCTAAGGGTTCAAACTTTTCCATTGTAGCCACCGAAAAGAGCGATATACTCCTAATCGACCGCGATAACCTCTCCCTTCTTTCGGAGAAATACCCTTTTTGGAACACTTTCTTCTTAAAAATACACGAGCAAACACAGCTACACCTCATCGAGGCAATCCACTCCTTTCAGATAGCCTCCGCCAAAGAGCGTTACGAGCAACTCTTTGCCTATCCGCGTTATCTCCAACGTGTAAAGCAAAAGGATCTTTCCACTATGCTCGGCATCACAAAGCACACTCTCAGCCGCCTACGTAAGAAATGACGAAATTGCCTTTTGGCAACTTTTATCCTCCTGCGGCAGTGTAATTTTGCACTGTATTTATAATTTATCAAACGTATGGAGACTTATAATGAGAATACTCTTTCCCCTTTGGAGTGTTTTGGCTGGATAGAAAAGGGTGTTTTTGATTATATCCAGCAAAATTCTTTATTGCGCAAAGCGGATTACGACCTTTTTAAGGAGATTTACCCTTCTACCTTTGCGAAGAACTTTAAAAAAGTACAATATCTTATCAAAAATGACTTAGATGAAGGCAATATACGCTTTGCGGTACTTGTGGCGAGTGTGTTTGAGTGCTTTCTGACGTTGAACATCCCCGAAGACGAGTCGTTGGAGCTTACCGATAGTTGTATCAATCAGCCGATGTACCCGCTGATCGTCGAGGGAACGCGCGCAGTGCTCGATACAGCTGAAAACCCTTTTGCGACAATTGTTTCTATTGCAAAACAACGTGAAGAACACTATTTTGGAGGTAGTTTTGACTTCGAAAGACTTATAGATACTGATTTCGGCTATGTTTTGCACATTAAGAAATGTCTTTTTCACGAAGTATTAACTGTTTTAGAGAGGAATGAGGTGCAATATATCTGTTGTAAGATGGATTTAGGTTGGATTGATGGTATTATCCCTCAAAAGCACGGTGTACAATTCGCTCGTCCAACTACTTTTGCCACAGGGCATACTTGCCAGATGTGGTTTTCATTACGAGAAAAGAGTGAGCAAAGAGTAGAGAGCAGAGAGTAAAGAGAAAAAAGAAGCGAGTAAGTTGTATCTACTCGCTTTTTTTGTGGATTATCCTATGATGCCTCTTGCCTAAAGCCTAATGCCTCCCAAACTACACCTGCGCACCATTGATATAGGCTTCAAAAGCCTCTCTATAACCTTCGGCAATGGTGATGCGCTGGCTCCCGAAGACGATCTGGTGTCGCTCGATGGTGGTTACTTTCTCCAAATTGACGATAAAGGATCGGTGCACGCGCATAAACTGCTCGGCGGGTAGCTCCTCGGTGAGTTTCTTCAGGCTTAAGAGGCTAAGCACAGGGCTGGGCTCGCTGCTGAGGTAGATCTTTACGTAATCCTTTAAGCCCTCGATGTAAAGGATGTCGCTGAGGGTTATCTTCACTTGTTTGTATTCCGACTTCACAAAGATATACGCCTTCTTCGGCTCTTTGGCGGTGGCGGCGAGGTGTAGCTGCTTTGCCTTCTCGGCAGTGGCGAGGAACTCCGCATAGTTAAAGGGCTTTAAGAGGTAGCCCACGGCATTGACCTTGTAGCCCTCGAGGGCATACTGATCGAAGGCGGTGGTAAAGACAATCATCGTGCGGGCGGGCAGTTGGTGCGAGAGGTCTAAGCCTGTGAGCTCTGGCATCTGTATGTCCATATACACGAGATCGACCTCGCCGTCACGATGGAAGAAGTCGAGCACCTCGAGCGCACTGCTGAACTTGCCTTCGAGCTGCAAGTAGGGCGTCTTCTGCACATAATTCTCAAGGAGCGCGAGTGCCATAGGTTCGTCGTCAACAATGATGGTTTTCATAGCTTATAAGATGATTTCTAAGGTTACGTAATAACGCCCTTCGCGCTCTGCCACCTCGTATCGATGGCGATCGGGATAGAGCAAAGCCAAGCGTTTTTGGAGGTTATCGATGCCGATCCCCGAGCTATACAAGTCGTTCGAGGAGGGGACGATGTCGTTTTCGGAGTAAAAAAGTATGCGCCCTTCTTCGGAAAGTAGTCGGAAGGAGATCTCGGTGTTTTCTAAGGTGGATACGCCGTGTTTGAAAGCGTTCTCCACCAAGGAGATGAAGAGTAGCGGCGCGATATGAAGCTCAGGCACCTGTCGGGGGAAATCAACCACCACGCGGGTTTTGTCGGTCAGGCGTAGGCGCATCAGGTCGATGTATTGGCGGAGGAAATCGATTTCGTCGGAAAGGGGGATGTACTCTTGGGAGCTCTTCTGCATAAAGTGGCGCATTAGTTTGCTCAGGCTGTGGACGCTCTCTTGGGCTTTCTCGGGCTTGATGGCTATGAGAGAGTAGATATTGTTGAGCGCATTGAAGAAAAAGTGGGGTTGCAGCTGGTATTTCAGTTGGGTGAGGTCGGCTTGTAGCTTCTGAGCTTGGGCTTCTTTCTGAGCAATTTCCAAAGAAAAGTTGCGTTGTGCATAGCGTATTGCCATTGCAAAGACTACTGGTAAGAGGTTCGAGAGGAAATCAAAATAGACAAAAGCGTGAAAAGGAGGCATCCTACGTCCATCTTTGCGGGGATTAAAGTATGAAAAAAGCTCATATTTGCTGTACGAAATACATAAAATGAGTGCCACTGCTACCAATATAAAAAGTATATATCGTTTTTTAAACCACAGTTTATCAATAAGCCAATAGAAACTGATGTAGAACAAAAACATCAAAAAAGGCAATGATATGAGCGAACGATAAAGAGCTTCCTCAAATCGGTGATTGCTTTCGGAGATAAAAATAAGGGCAGGCAAAATACAAACCACTGCCCAAGAGGCTATGTGTGTTAAGAATTTCATTCTTTATATTTTGATGTTTTTAAATAACTTTCTGTAAAACTCTTGATGATTTCAGAAGAATAGTCTCCTCCTTTGGCATAAGAGATACCCATAACTTCTAAAGCTATAGCTTGGCACTGCTCATCATTAATAGTAATGGCTTTACTATCTAATATTTCTCTAACAATAACCATACATTTTTGCAGGTCTTCTGTTGTAGCATAAGGAGGTAAAGTTATATTCATCAGCTTTTATTATTTCTAATTGCCTGTTTCTCTCGCACTACTCGTATCTGAGGGCGCTAATAGGTTCTAACTCGGCTGCTTTTCGGGCAGGATACCAACCGAAGAAAACCCCTGTAATGGTACATACTAAGAAGGATATTACAATAGAATACAAGGTAATGCTCACAGGCCAGCCCACGAAGGTGGCGACTACAAAGGTCGCGCCGAGCCCGATAATGACCCCGAGCACGCCGCCCGTGATGCTGATAAGCACCGACTCGATGAGGAACTGCATCAGGATGTCCTTGCCCTTGGCTCCAATGGCCATACGCAGCCCGATCTCCTTGGTGCGCTCTTTCACCGAGACGTACATTATGTTCATAATGCCGATACCGCCGACAATCAGCGATATGCTGGCGATAGCAACGAGCAGCATGGTGAGCATCTCGCTGGTGGAGCTGAATGTGGAGATGAGTTCTTGTTGCGAAAAGACGTTGAAGTCGTTGGCGTCATTGGCACCGAGATTGTGGGCGGCTTCGAGGATCTTCTTTACTTGGTTTACCGCCTCGTCCGACTTGCTTTCGTCTATCACAGAGGCTACGATGGATTGCAGGAAAGTTTGTGCGAGAATGCGCTTCTGCACGGTGGTGTAGGGTGCGAGGATAACGTCGTCTTGGTCTTGACCAAAGTTGCTTTCGCCCTTTTTGGCGAGCACGCCTATCACCTTAAAGGGGATATTCTTAAAGCGGATGGTCTGCCCAATGGGGCTGGTGCCGTCCTTAAATAGGTTTTTGGCGACCGTCTGCCCAATCACGGCGACCTTAGCAAAGGAGCTGATTTCATCCTCGCCAAACATCGCTCCCTCGGCAACGCTCCACTCGCGTATGGGTAGGTACTCGGCGTTTACGCCATAAATGCTCGTTGGCCAGTTGTTGCCGCCTGCGATGCTCTGCCCGTTGCCGCTGACCACAGGGGATACGTAGCGCAAGAGGGTGCCTTCTTTGCGCAATGCCTCATAGTCGGTCATTTTCAGGGATTGCATTTCGGACATACTCATACGCACGCCGCCCATCATCCCTGCACCAGGGCGTATGTTGAGCATATTGGTGCCCATCTTAGAGATGTTTTCCTTGATGCTCTGCTTAGAGCCTTCGCCAATGGCAAGCATCGTAATAACAGAGCCAACGCCGATGATGATACCGAGCATTGTAAGGATGGTGCGGGTCTTGTTGAGCAGGATAGCTCGCCACGCGATTCTGAATAGGTTTTTGATGTTCACGGCAATAATGTATAATTTATAGTGAATAATGTATAATCAGCTCTCAGCTATATACTAACTGTCTGTTCGGCTCGCACCTACCAATCTCTATCGGCGTTTTCTCGTTTCCACTTATCCAGCTCGGCAGTGGCATTGAGGCGATCGGTTACAGGGGTATCACTGATGATATGCCCATCTTTGAGCACTACAGTGCGGCGTGAGAAGCGTGCGATGTCGTCCTCGTGGGTAACAAAGCCTATCGTGCTACCGCTGTCGTTCAGGCGTTGAAAGAGCTTCATCACCTCGTAGGAAGTCTTGGTGTCGAGGTTGCCCGTAGCCTCATCGGCGAGTAGTATCACAGGGCGATTGACAAGGGCACGGGCTATTGCCACACGCTGCTGCTGACCGCCTGAGAGTTCGCTGGGCACGTGCGTGAGTCGGCTCTCTAAGCCCACACTGATGAGTGCCTCAATAGCGCGCTCACGGCGTTCTTTGGCGGAGATGGCAGGGTTGTATAAGAGTGGCAACTCCACGTTCTCAATAGCCGTAGTGCGCGCCAGTAGGTTGTACTGCTGGAAGACGAAGCCTATTTTGGTGTTGCGTATGGCTGCCAGCTGGTTGCGACTGAGGTCTTTAACGGCGATGCCGTCCAGCCGATACTCGCCACTGGTGGGGCGGTCAAGGCAACCGAGTATGTTCAGCAGGGTGGACTTGCCCGAGCCACTAGGTCCCATAATGGTTACGAACTCGCCCTCCTCCACGGTGAGGTCAATGCCTTTGAGAGCTTGGAGCGTCTCGCTGCCCATCTTAAACTCGCGGCGCAAGGCGTGTATGTCGATAATGGCTTTGCTCATTTTGCTTTGCTGTTATTGCGGCGTGGGGGGCCTTGCATAAACGGACTCTTCTTCTCGCCATTGTTATTACTATCGCTACTGCCGAGCTGCACAGGGCGATCTTGCGCTAAAGCAGTTACCACCTCATCACCTGCATTCAAGCCCTCTGTTACCTCTACGTTGATGCCATCACTGCTGCCTATGGTGATCGCCTTGGGGGTGAGGATGCCCTTGCTATCGATTGTCCACACTTGCTTGTGTTTGCCTTTGCCACCACGTGCTCCTCTGCCTTGTCTATCGCCACCTTTCGGCTCTGGGGCAGTGATGTGCTGCTGCTGATAATAGGCAGCAAGGGTCTGCGCATCGGGAGTGAAGTTAATCGCCTTGGCAGGGATGATGAGCACATCACGCAGCTCGCTGGTGTAGATGGCAATGGTAGCCGTAAGCCCTGGCTTGAGCTTCTCATCGGGGTTCTCTGCCTCTACGATCACCGTGTAGGTTACTACATTAGAACTCGTAGTGGGCGATAGGCGCACCTGCTTCACCACCCCGCTAAACTCCTCATTGGGGTACGAATCCACCGTAAAGCTCACTCGCTGCCCTACCTTCACCTGACCTATATCGGCCTCATCAACATTCACCTCCACTTGCATCTTGGTGAGGTCTTTGGCGATTTTAAAGAGCGTAGGGGCACTCATCTGCGCAGCTACTGTCTGCCCCTCCTCTACCTCACGGCTAAGGATAATACCATCGATAGGCGCGTAGATATTGGCATAGCCGAGATTGGTCTTTGCCTGATTAAGAGCCGTAAGCCGCTGCGTTACGGTTGCCTTAGCGTTGGTGTATTGGTAAGACGCCTGCTCATAGTCCTGCCTGCTAATCACTTGGGCATCGTAGAGCTGCTTCTGGCGGTTGTAGTTCTGCTGGTAGTAGTTCAGCTCATTAAGGGCAGAACTGTAGTTTGCCTGCGCATTCACTACCGCCTCTTGCAGGTTCACCTTGTCTAACTCAGCCAGCAGTTGCCCCTTCTTCACCTGCGAATTAAAGTCCACATATATCTTGCGGATAATGCCCGACACCTGCGTACCTACCTCCACCTCATCAACAGGCTGCACACTGCCCGTAGCGGTTACCTCAGTGGTAACATCACCCTTGCGAGCCGCCTCCTTTTGCAAAGTAATAAGGCTGGGCTTCTCGCTGAAAAAGAAGTGATACACTCCCCAGCCCACCACCGCTACAACCGCAGCGATGATAACGTATGTAATGGTTTTCTTCATATTATTATTTTATTTATTGCACTAATATATTATTTTTTCCGTACTTTTCAACTTGCCAAACTCCTCCCTACTGCTCTCTGCTCTCTCCCCCCTCATAAAACCGCAACAACTCCCCATACAACGCCGACATATACTTATTCTGCAAGTACGTCTGCTCCGCATTCCGATACGCATTCTCACTCACAATAAGGTCAGTATTCGTGAGGCTGCCCAACTCATATTTCTTCTTCGAAAGCTCATAAGCCAACTTCGCATTGTCGCGCGCCGTCCGTGAAGACGCCTCCTGTGCCTGGTACGAAGTCGCATTCAGCCACGCACTCTCCACCTTGCTATAAAGCTCCTTCTCCGCCTGCTGTCGGTCAAGTTCCGCCGTGTCAAGCGAGAGCCGTGCCAACTTCACATTACTGCGGTTCTTTAGTTGCGAGAAAATCGGGATATTCAGTGATACACCCACCGTCTGCCCAAAGTTATTATCTAACTGCGTCCTATAGTTATAGTCCGCCACCGATGAAAAGCCCGTATTCAGCCCCGCCTGCAACGAGAGCGTAGGCAGATAACCCGCCTTAGCAAGCCGTATGTCCTTCTCAGCCACCGCCTTCTTATTCTCGTAAATCTTCATAGTCGGCAAGTGCGCCACCGCCGCCGCAAACACCGCCTCCTTGCTCGGTATCGGTACCGCATAGCTATCCTGCAGCTCCGTGCTAATAGAAAAATCCGTACTTGGTGGCAACTCCAGCAACTGCTTGAGCGTCAGCACCTGCGAAGCGTACGCATTCTCTGCCCTTACAATGGCGTACTCGTTGCTTGCGTGCTGCGTTTCCATCTCCGCCAACGCCAAACGTGCAATCGCCCCTGCCTGAAAACGCTTCTGTGCCTGTGTCAACTGCTCAGCTGAGGACGCCGCCGTGTTCTTCGCCACCGCAATCCCCTCATACTGATAGAGTGCTTGCAAATACGCCTCGATCACCGCCAGCCGAATACTATTCTTAGCCTCCTGCACATAGAGCTCCTGCTGCGAAGTGAGCAACTCCGTCCGGGCCACCTCAATCCCCAGCTTACCCCCCTGATACAGAGGCACATTAGCCGTTACCCCGAAATTATTCGAAAGGTTCTCCCTACTCTCACGCCCATTGCTTATCGGGTTGATCGCCGAGCCGTGGTTAAAGCTCGCTGAGGCGTTTGCGCTCACACTCGGTAAGCGATTATGTTGCGCCTGTGCGTGGTTGATTGCCGCCTGCTCAGCCTGTACAGTCGCTTTCTTCACGGTGATATTATTGCGCTCGGCATAGTCCAAGCACGCCGCCAGCGACCAGCCCTTATCTTGTGCCTGTGCTACAAAGCCAACGAGCAGCACTATGGGTAATATGTAAAGTTTTCTTTTCATAAGTTTAGTAATTAGGGTCAGTGAACAGCAGCAGAGCTCATCAAGCGACTCCTACTGCTGGTCACCACCTTATTCATTATGTATAATCACAGCGCAAAGATAATACCATTTTCTCACCTTAGCAACTAAAATCGACGAACAGGCTGTTTTTATCGACGAATGCCTCATTTCTGCAAAAAAACGCATTGCAAAACGGAGCGCCAACGGATCGATAACGGAGCCATTCTCATTCACAAGAATAAAAAAATGCCCTAACAAGCCCTCTATTACCGATAAAAATCGTACCTTTGCCCCTCCAAAATGATATCGCAAATGGATTTACAACAAACTTTAAAAGAATACACTCAAAAAGCAGCTCAGGAACTCTTTGGTGCTACCTTAGAAACGATTGAATTACAACAAACAAAGAAAGAATTTGAAGGAGACATCACTGTTGTAATATTCCCTATGTTACGACAAATTAAAGGTAATCCACAACAGATAGGGCAGCAGATAGGAGCTTATCTCCAAGAGAAAGTGCCAGAGGTCGTTGCTTACAATGTCATCAAAGGCTTCCTAAACTTGGTGATTTCCGATACCTATTACATTGATTTTCTCACTGATATAAAAGATAATCCCAACTATGGTTTGGCTGCCCCTAATTCAAAAGAGGCTATTTTAGTGGAATATTCTTCGCCGAATACAAACAAACCGTTGCACTTAGGGCATATTCGTAATAACTTGTTGGGTTATGCTGTCGCTGAGATACTAAAAGCCTCAGGACATAAAGTCTATAAAACACAGATAATCAACGATAGAGGTATTCATATCTGTAAGTCAATGCTCGCTTGGCAGAAGTTTGGTAATGGAGAAACCCCCGAAAGTAGTGGGTTGAAGGGCGATAAGTTAGTCGGTAACTATTACGTAGCTTTTGATAAGGTGTATAAAGAAGAAATTCAACAACTTATAGTCTCAGGAAAGACAAAAGAAGAGGCTGAAAAGCAAGCACCTATCTTCTTAGAAGCACAAGAAATGCTCCGCAAATGGGAGGCAAATGACCCCGAAACAATCGCACTTTGGGAGAAGATGAATCACTGGGTATACGATGGATTCTCAGTAACTTATAAAAACTTAGGCGTAGATTTTGATAGGAATTACTACGAAAGTAAGACATATTTGTTGGGGAAAGATGTTGTAGGACAGGGCTTACAGAAGGGTGTTTTCTATAAAAAAGGCGATGGCTCTGTTTGGTGCGACTTGACCGCCGATGGTTTAGATGAGAAACTTGTGCTCAGAGCCGATGGCACTTCGGTGTATATTACCCAAGATTTAGGAACTTCCACCCAGCGTGTCAAGGATTATCCCGATGTGAAAGGAGTAGTCTACACCGTTGGTAACGAGCAAGATTATCACTTTAAGGTACTCTTTTTGATACTGAAAAAGTTAGGTTACGATTGGGCTGAGCACCTTTACCACTTGAGCTACGGTATGGTTGACCTTCCCACAGGAAAGATGAAGAGTAGAGAAGGGACTGTAGTTGATGCCGATGACCTGATTGCAGAGATGGAGTGCACCGCTGAAGAGATTTCACAAGAACTCGGTAAACTCGAAGGCTACGATGCCAAGCAAAAAAAGGAGCTATACCACACCATAGGCTTGGGAGCACTGAAATACTTCATATTAAAAGTAGATCCAAAGAAGCGTATCTTATTTGACCCTAAGGAGTCCATTGACTTCCAAGGCAACACAGGTCCCTTTATACAGTACACCTACGCTCGTATCAAGTCAATCCTACGGAAATATGACGCTATGAAAAGAGTTCAAACAAAGACCTTGCCTACAGATTTGCACGAGAAAGAGAAAACCTTGCTCAAGGCGATTACCTTATTCCCTACCATTGTGCAGGATGCCGCAGAGGCATACAGTCCTGCGGTCATCGCAAATTACATCTATGACTTGGTAAAGGATTTTAATTCTTTCTATCAAAATATATCTATTTTAGGTGAGAAAGATGAAGTGAAATTAGAGTTTAGAGTGGCACTTTGTAAGAAAATTAGCGAAGTGATTGCCTTAGCTTTTAAAATGCTTGGTATACAAGTTCCTGAAAGAATGTAACTTATAGAAGTACTGAAAATATTTTATAAAAAAAGTTACTAAAATATTTGCAGGTTTGAAAAAAGGTTGTACCTTTGCACTCGCAATGTAGGAGTACATTGAAGTTCATAGGTAAAATAGTATTTTAAGCGAAAATAGCTCAGTTGGTAGAGCGCAACCTTGCCAAGGTTGAGGTCGCGGGTTCGAATCCCGTTTTTCGCTCTTTTTTTATGCCTATGCATAGAGGCTCGGATGGTGGAATCGGTAGACACGCTGGACTTAAAATCCAGTGGGCAGCAATGCCTGTGCGGGTTCAAGTCCCGCTCCGAGTACGATAATAAAAAGGAACTGAAATGTCAGTTCCTTTTTATTTATAAGATACTTAGTTTCTATAAATCGCATACATACACCTCTACCCCTTTCAACGCCAAAGTCTCCTCTATCAAAGGTTCTATGGCTTCCCACTTACCTCCAGCCAGTCCACAGCCAATACGCGGCATTTGTACACCTGCCCCTATCTCAGCCGCAAAATCAGCTACTTTTAACAGCCCTTCACGCACTGCCTCATAACGTATCGGCGGATTGCCCTTAGCATCGCTCCCTATATTGTGCTGCCCAATGAGGTTCGCTATCCATAGTTCGGAAGCTACTTGTACAAACTGCACTTCACCCAAGCCAAAGCCTTCGCCCAAAGCATACCACTCGCGGTAATGCTTCTCAGGTGCCTTCCATTTTTTAGAAAGGGCTAAGACAAAACCCTTGCCCCAGCCCCCTATATCATTGCATATATGCACGATCACTACCTTACCCTCTACTTGAGGCTCCGTAGCATCTGCTGTAATATAATGTATCATCACTATTTATTAAGCCAATGCCTCCGAACCACCGACAATCTCAATGATCTCACCTGTGATAGTAGCTTGGCGCGCCTTGTTATAAGTGAGTTTGAGTTGCCCAATAAGCTCCGTAGCATTATCCGTAGCCTTATGCATCGCCGTCATACGGGCACCGTGCTCTGAAGCTACCGAGTCACGCAACGCCTTAAAGAGCTGCGTTTTCAGTGAACGCGGAATAAGCTCTGCTACAATTTCCTCTTGTGAAGGCTCATAGATGTAATCTATCTGTACACCATTCTCACTTGGAGCAGGCTGCACAGGTAGAAATATCTCATCGGTGATGATCTGTGTAGCCGCATTCTTAAAGCTGTTGTACACGAGTACGATCTCATCAAAAGTACTTGTAACATACAGCTGCATTAATTCCTCTGCTAATGGTGTTACCTTATTAAAGCTAACGTTATCGAACACTTCTGTCTCTACTTTGTAAACTCTATCGGTCTTTTTAAGCACATCATTGCCTTTCTTGCCAATAGCGTAGAATTGCACTTCCTTGCCTTTGTAAGCAGTCTGTTCGAGCTCTAAAGCCTTCTTAATCACATTGGAGTTAAAAGCCCCACAAAGCCCACGGTTGGAAGTAATCACTACGATGAGCACCTTCTTTGCCTCACCCTTACGTGGACTGTATTGGCTCTCGTCACCCAATGCCGAAGAAAGGTGCTCAAGCAACTGTTTGAGCTTATAGGCATACGGCTTCATTGCAAGGATAGCGTCTTGCGCCTTCTTGAGCTTTGCCGCCGATACCATTTTCATCGCGCTGGTGATTTGCATCGTTGAACTCACCGATGCAATCCTGCTACGTATTTCTTTTAAGTTTGCCATTTGTTTATCTTACTTATCAAGTAATTAAATAATAGTACGTTACTTTATTTTCCTTTTACTTTCTCTGCTTTCTTATCATCTCTTTTATGGGCGTCTATTAGTGCTCTTGGGTAGCCTGCTAAGGCAGATAGCCCTAAGAATATTGCCAATGCCCAAAGGCCTATTCTCAGTCCTGAGGTGATTTCTTTAGGGCTGCCTCCTGACCATATCATCGTGCCATACATTGCATAGTACGCAAAAACTATGGCTAATCCTAACATCAGGGCGGGGACAAAGAAGTAAAATACTACTGCTATGATGACGTTTGTAATCCACTTTGTATCAGCTCCCGAGGCATACCATACTGCCCACATCAGAGGTAGTAGAAACACAAACACTCCGAGCAGCAGCCCAAAACACTTCATATATAGCGGAAAGCCAAATGTTACCACCTGACCCGTCTGCTTATTATAGCGTATCGTATAGTACTGCTTATCTTTGTTATACTGATCCACTTCAAAATCGAGCTTTGTTTCCACTTGCTTGCCTGAGGCTGTGGTGAACTGCACTATAGGCTCATAATAAGTTCGCTCTCTTTCTCTATAATCACCTTTTTCGGTATGTGTATACTTATAATCTACTACCTTAGCCTCATAGCTTTTGCTCTCGGCCATAGCTATGTATACATCTCTGCTTGTGCTATAGATAAAACTTCCTACAGCTTCTGCTACCACTAATCCCACAAAGGTTACTGCATAAGCATATACGAAAAACAGTGACCTAAGTGGCTTTCCCCAACGCTGAGATATCAAGTAGGTTAGAAAGAGTGCCACTAAAGCTAGTACCCACAAAGGAATTACAGCATCTAATCCCCAAGTCATTCTATTATTTTCTTATCGCTCGCATTACAATCTCCTTTACTAAGGAAAACTCTGTATAGCCTCCTCTATCCAAGAAGTGCTTTCCGTACTCTAAGGGATACCAATCGGCGTGAAGCCGCTGGGCTACTGCCTCGCTATAGGCAAAAGGCACTATATCATCATCCTTGGCGGAGATCACCGCTCTGAGTTTTACCTTTTTAATGAGCTTCGGGTAATCAACTGTCTTGGGAATAAAATCATTCAAAAAGGCAAAGTCCCCTAACTTAGTATCAAGAGCTGAGACTAAAACTATACCCCCTATCTTTGGCAACTTTTTCATCTCTGAGAGATACCTCAATGTGGTGATAGTGCCTAAGCTATGAGCAATGATATAAGTATGCTTATCCAATACAGGCACTTCTTTTGCGATAGTTGCTGCCCACTGACTATAAACGGGGGTTGCGGGAGTAGGCATTGTCAGCACCGAGACTTTGCAGCCTTCCCTCTCAAAGGCTTGCTTTAAGTAGGGAAACCAATGCTGCTCAGGCGAGGCATCATAGCCGTGAATAATCACTATATGCGCCTTTACCGCTGCTTTCTGTGCCCAACCGAGCATACCTATTGCAAAGCATATAAAAAATAATATCCTTCTCATTGTTCTATCCACTAATCGCTAACCCCTATCCGCTACGCCGCGTACTTCTCAGCCAAATCCTTAGCAACCTTATCAAGAGTTGCCATAGCCTCATCGCTGATTTTACCCGACTTCAATTCATCGAGCACAGGGCGATGCGAAAGGTTTAAAAACTCTAAATACTCCTTTTCAAACTCTTTTACACGGCTTACAGGCACACGACGCAAAAGATCTTTTGACCCCGCATAGATAATCGCTACTTGGTTCTCTACAGGGTATGGGTCGCTTTGTGTTTGCTTTAATATCTCCACATTGCGCTTCCCTTTTTCGATCACGCCCATAGTAGCCGCATCAAGGTCGGAACCAAACTTTGCAAAGGCTTCCAGCTCACGATACTGTGCTTGGTCGAGCTTCAAAGTACCTGCCACTTTCTTCATTGACTTGATTTGTGCCGAGCCCCCAACGCGCGATACCGAGATACCTACGTTGATGGCTGGGCGTACCCCTGAGTTAAAGAGGTCCGACTCTAAGAATATCTGCCCGTCTGTAATAGAAATCACATTGGTAGGAATATAGGCTGATACGTCTCCCGCTTGGGTTTCAATGATAGGCAAAGCCGTCAGCGAGCCACCACCTTTTACCAAATCCTTGATACTCTCAGGCAGGTCGTTCATCTGGCGTGCGATGGTGTCGTCTTCAATTACCTTGGCAGCACGCTCCAAGAGGCGTGAGTGGAGGTAGAACACGTCTCCAGGGTACGCCTCACGTCCTGGTGGACGGCGCAACAGCAGCGATACTTCACGGTAAGCCACCGCTTGCTTGGAAAGGTCGTCATAGATAATCAGTGCTGGGCGACCTGTATCGCGGAAGTACTCCCCAATGGCAGCCCCTGCAAAAGGTGCGTATACCTGCATTGGTGCTGGGTCGGACGCATTGGCAGCTACAATGGTAGTATATGCCAAAGCCCCAGCGTCTTCCAAGGTCTTAGTGATACCCGCCACCGTTGAAGCCTTTTGACCAATAGCCACATAGATGCAATACACAGGCTTACCCGCATCGTAGAACTCTTTCTGGTTCAGTATGGTATCAATGCACACCGTAGTTTTCCCTGTCTGACGGTCGCCGATGACGAGCTCACGTTGCCCACGCCCGATAGGGATCATCGCGTCTACCGCCTTGATACCCGTTTGCAGTGGTTCTTTCACAGGCTGACGGAAGATAACCCCTGGTGCCTTGCGCTCCAATGGCATTTCATAGAGCTTACCTGTGATAGGTCCCTTGCCATCGATAGGTTGCCCAAGGGTATTGACCACACGCCCTACGATGCCCTCGCCTACGTTGATAGAGGCGATAAGTCCTGTACGCTTTACGGTGTCGCCTTCCTTGATGTCGGTTGAAGGGCCCAAGAGGGTTATCCCCACGTTATCCTCCTCGAGGTTGAGCACGATGCCCTTAAGCCCGTTGTCAAACATCACCAATTCGCCGTACTGAGCGTTGGAGAGCCCAAAGATACGCGCAATACCATCGCCCACTTGCAGTACGGTGCCCACTTCTTCGAGTGAAGCCTCCGCATCGAAGTGCGCTAACTGTTCCTTTAATATCGCTGAAATCTCAGCTGCTTTTATCTCTGCCATTTCCTTTTAATAGTATATCTTATTAATCTATAATTTTTCTATAAAAATAATTTCTCTTGAAAACGCTGTTGCAGTTTGCCAATCTTATACGCCAAACTCGCATTGTACTGCACATCGCCTACACGCAAGATAAAGCCCCCAATCACGCTTGGGTCTACCTTACTCTCAAGAGTGATATGCTCATTATTAGTAAGCGATTGCACCTTCTTGAGTACCGCAGTTTTTGTCTCACTTGATAGGGGTACTGCTGTAGTAACTACGGCTGTTTGGTAATTCTTGTAGATGTTGTACTGAAGCACAAACCGCTCAGCCACTTGGTTGAGTAGCGGCAGACGCCCATTCTGCATCAAGAGACTTATAAGGCGCTTTGTAGGCGCTGTTATTTGTGCAAACACCCTGTCAAGTACATTCTTCTTCACAGTAGTTTTCACAATGGGGGAAATCAGCAATCGTTCCAGATCCTTACTCTCTTTCACTGTATTGTGTATCAACTGCATATCTGCAAACACTTCCTCCGTTGTTCCTTGGTCAATGGTGTAGCTTAGCAATGCTTTTGCATAGCGATTGGCTGCTCTAAATCCGTACATAAGTTCTTAGTTTAAAGTGGCACTCTTTAAATACTCATTGATGAGCGAAGTCTGCTTCTTAGTATCTGATAACTCATTCTGCATCACACGCTGAGCTATATCTATCGAAAGGCTTGCTACCTCATCTTTCAATTGCGCTAAGGCTACCTTTTTCTCGCTCTCAATAGCTTGTCTGGCTTGGGCTATAAGTTTAGCACCTTCTGCTTGTGCTTCCCCTTTAGCCTCTGCTATCATTTTGTCTTTTATCTCTTTAGCTTCCTTGAGCATCACATCGCGCTCTGCACGTGCCTCAGCAAGCAGCCGCTCATTGTCCGCTTTGAGGTTTTGTATCTGCTTCTTAGCCTCCTCTGCCGATTCCAATGCCTTATTGATATTCTCCTCACGCGTTTTTACCGCTGAGAGAATAGGCTTCCAAGCGTATTTCGCTAATATATACAGTAAAATCAAAAAGATGAGTGTATTCCAAAACAATAAACTCTCAGGACTCGTTAAATTCATATCTCTTTATTACTTTTATAATTCTAATTACAATGTAAAAACCATCTTGCAACCAACCGTTGCAAGATGACTTTCTGATTATTTTGCGATGAGAGATACCACTACCGCGAAAAGAGCTACCCCTTCTACCAATGCGGCGGCGATAAGCATCACAGTCTGAATCTTTGAAGTGGCTTCTGGCTGACGAGCAATCCCTTCCAATGCGGATGCCCCAATTCTACCAATACCGATGCCTGCTCCAATGGCTGCTAATCCAGCCCCAACTCCTGCTAAAACCATAAATAAAAAAATTAAAATGTTAATAATTCAACTCTAAGTAAATATCTTCTCTGATCTCTGCTCTCTGACCCCTGCTCTCTGCCCCCTAATCAATGATGCTCCTCCTCTACTACCGCCTGACCGATATACAGCGCCGAGAGTAGCGTAAATACGTATGCCTGCAACACCGCCACCAACAGCTCCAACAAGTCAATAAATAAGGTGAAAAGCACCGACACAGGCGATACCCATATACTACCAAAAATAAATATAAGCGAAATAAGGCTGATCACAATGATATGCCCTGCTGTGATATTGGCAAACAAACGAATCATCAAGGCAAAAGGCTTGGTGAATATGCCCATTATCTCAACCAGCACCATTATAGGATAAATCCACAAAGGAACCCCAGGAGGCGCAAATATCTCGCGCCAATAGTGCTTCCTACCGCTCACCAAAGTGATCACCAGTGTAAATACAGCCAATAAACCAGTGAAATAAATGTTGTTAGTCATCGTTCCCGCAAAAGGGAAAAACGGAATAAGCCCCACTAAATTACCCAATAAGATAAGGAAAAATATCGTCAGCAAATAAGGCATATAGCGCCCATAGTACTTCTCACCGATGTTAGGCACCGCAATGTCGTCACGCACAAAAAGAATAACAGGCTCTAAAAAGCCCGCTAACCCCTTCGGCGCTCTCGTGTTGTTCTTGTACGACCGTGCCATTGAAGTAAAGATAAGCACCAGAAGTACAGATACCAATAGCATCGTAAACACATTCTTGGTAATTGAAAAATTCAGCGGGCGCGCATTGGTCACACCTCCTTTGCTGTCAAGGCGAACCCCTCCATCAGCATTAGCGTAGTAAATCCATTCGTTGTAGCGTACAAACCGCTGCCCATCGCGCTCCACAACCACTTTCCCCGCATTGTCGTGATGAAAAGCATTCGAGAGAAAACACACCAAACCCTTATCCGTCCATAGAATAACAGGCAGAGGCATTGAGTAGGAATGCCCATCTTTCTCAAATAAATGAAACTCGTGTGCGTCACCAATATGCGAATTTACTACTTCCGTAAGGTCTGTGCCCTTCTCGCCCCCTTCTGTACCTTCAGAAAAACCCTTCAGTGGCAAGAGTAAAAGTGCCAATAAACAGATATACTGAATAAAATTCCTTACAATCATTTCTCCTAATTAGATAACTATAATTTAGTGACTGCAAAGGTAGCTTTTTTAATCAATGTACGGAAATTATTTCATTAAAAAAATATTGTAAATCTATAAGATATTGATTTACAGATGTGAAAAGAATGTTAAAACTTCAACACACTCACAAAATGCTGTACACAGGGTAGCCTTTGAGCCGCTCTCGGCCCTTCAAAAACGAAAGTTCAATCAAGAAATCCAACTGAACGATCTCACCCCCCAGTCGCTCCACCAACTTCACCACAGCCTCAGCCGTTCCGCCAGTAGCCAAAATGTCATCGTGTATCAGGATGCGCTCCCCTTTGTTGATGGCATCCGTGTGGATCTCCAGCACATCTTGCCCATACTCCAAGTCGTAGGTCTGCGATAGGGTCGTAAAAGGCAATTTTCCCTTCTTCCTCACAGGGATAAACCCCGCCCCTAAGCGCTGTGCTAGCAACATTCCGAAGAAAAAACCACGACTTTCCATACCCACTACCTTATCAATGCGCTGCCCCTCTAAGTGCCCCGCCAATAAGTCTACCACATATCCCACAGCCTTAGGGTCTAATAATAAGGGGGTGATATCTTTAAAAATAATTCCTTCCTTAGGAAAATTCGCAATATCTCTAATCTTACTCTCTATGTATTCCTTTTTGTTCATTGTCTAATTCACTTCTTTAGGTAAAAAAATCTCCGCAAGCATACAGCGGGCACTACCACCACCACAAGTCTCTATGGTTTCAATGCCCGAATGCAGTATCTTGCAATGCCGCTCAATCTGCGAGCGCTGCTGCGGTGTCAGCACCTGATAGGCCGAGTCGCTCATCACCAAATAATCCCCCTTCTCACCTCTCACTTGCAGCATATTCCCAGCGTATTGCAGCATCTGTTCCACTGTGATGGCAATCACCTCCTTACCGTCTTCTTTCAGGTGGTGCAACACATTCTTACGCTCGCTCTTATCCGCAATAGCCTCCAAGCACACCACAGCAAAACTCTCAGCCACCGCCATCATCACATTCGTGTGGTAAATAGGCTCAGCTACCCCATTCACCTGCTGGTAAGCCTTGAAAATCACAGGGGTATACTCAAAGTCCTCACAGAACTCAATCAGTAGCTCCTCATCTGCACGAGGCGAGAGCGCACAATACGCCTTCCTATGCACCCTATCCAGCACCATAGCCCCTGTCCCCTCCAAAAAGAGGTTTTCCTTTTCCGCCGCCGTGTAGTCGTATACGTTTTCTATAACAAAGCCAGCCGCCTCCACAAGGTCTAATATATCCTCGCGCCTTTCCCTACGGCGGTTTTCAGCAAACATAGGGTAGATTGCCACATCACCATTCTGGTGAAAGCTAATCCAGTTATTCGGGAATATCGAGTCGGGTGTATTCTGCTCATAGAGGTCATCAACTGCCAACACCTTCACGCCCACCTCGCGTAGCTTCCCTACAAGGGTGTCAAACTCCTCTTGTGCCTTTTGGTTAATAAGCTCATTCTGAAGGTCTAAATCCTCCTGAAAGAAGTTATTCACTGTCGTTTCCTCATTCATACGGAATCGCACAGGGCGCACCATCAGCACACTATCCGTTATTTGTCTGTTCATTCTATAAAAAGTTGCTTACAGCCCGCAAAGGTACACAAAAAAATAATACACAAGCGTTCATCTCGTGTAAAAATCTTTGTACCCCCCAAACGGACACCTATCGAAGCCGTAACGAACCCACCCCGAACCACCTCAAAAAATAAACCCGACCCTTCGGCTTACTCCAAGCGGTCAGCACTTGTTTTTCTAATAAGGAATCTCAGAATGCTGTTCTATATATTTAAGGTAATGCGTACTCATAGCCTTTACCAACTCCTCAAAAACTACTCTCTGCACAGCGGCAGTGTTGAGCACCTCAACAAACCCTCTTGCTTGGAAATCTCGGCATAAGGCACTTCCTCCACTGTAAAGCCCTGTGCTCGGAGCCAATGGTTCAGCCGTGTAAAGCCGCGTTCTGATACCACCACCTCAGGCGAGATAGAGAACACATTACTACACATCGCATACATCTCTTCTCGCTCAATATGGAAGAGGTTTTCTTTGCCAAAGAAATTGGCTAAATAGTCATAGTCAGCCACGTCTCTAAAGCCTCCTTTGTAGATAATCGCTTTACCACGCCCCACAGGTTGAAAGCAGCAATCCAAATGCAACGCATTATCACGCGCCTCAGTCTTCGACTTTACCAAGTCAAATTCACGTATGGTCTTCTCAGGGAATAGCCTTTTGAGGAACGCTACCCCTGCCATATTAGTGCGTGCCGTGATTTGCTCCTTATAGTCCGCACCCTTGTAAGTCCCCACGAAGATATGGTCGCCCCACGGCATCACATCGCCACCCTCGATGTGTACCTCCTCAGGGGGTGTAATCACACGCTCTGGGGGCAACTGTCGTACGATGTACTCAATAGCCTCAAACTCCGCCTCACGATCAGGCAAGATATTGGCTTTAATAAACTTATCTTCGATCACAAAGCCGATGTCGCGTGTGAAAATCTGGTTGCAGTCTTTGATGATTTCAGGGCGTAACACCTCTACACCGTGCTTTTTAAGTATAGTGGCAAAAGCCTCCATCTCAGCCACCATATCCGTCTCCACAGGGTAAGTGCCCGCCGCAATATGCTCTGCCGACTTCGGGTCGTAAGCCTCCTCCAACGTAGGAGTAGGACCATTGCTCACCGCTGTGCCTAATATCACTGCCCTAAGGCGACTCGTTTCATCTGTAATGTGTAATTTTCTCATAAATAATTAGTTTTGACCTTTAAGGACTGAACTTTGAAGTAAGTACTCATCGCCTGTAGTTACACCCCTAAAAGGCTCTTTTAAGAATGCAAAGATATAACTTTTTAATGAATAACAAACATTGCATAATCAATAATTTAAACAAAAATAACGTAAAACTATATGCAAATAGATATAATTACACAGAAAATAATGTAATTTATATGTGGTCACATATAGTTATACTTTAAATAATAACAACCTTCTACGCCATAAATTGATATATTGTATCTGCTTGGGCTGTGAAAGAAATGATTGCTCTATCAGTTTTACCACAGCCTCTTCACGTTTTAAAAAACGCTCAAAAGTAGCTGTGATTTGCTTGGGTTTTAAGCCAAAATTTATCCCTAATGCAACAAAATCCTCCCTTTTTAGTCGTTGTTTTTTAGCGTTGATCGTCAGGGCACTTTCCTCAGTGTCTGTAGGTAATACAAGGTGCACATTGAGTAGATCGTAAAAGGGAGTCAACTCCCATCTTCCTTCCTTTAGCAGTAGCGAATAGTTCTTCAAATGCATATCGTTATTGCCTATGAGGAAGCTGAATACTACCCCTTCAAAAAGCCTCAGCAAATCGAGTTGAGTGTTGCTTGAGTACGTCCGTACTGCTTTTCCTACCTTCTCCACTGAACTTCGATACTTGTCGTAACTTTCAGTAATCTGCATCATATCTATCTGATGGAACTTTCCTCCACCAACAGCTCTATCCATACGCTTGGTGATATATGCTAACTCACCCGACTGTAATCGTATCAGAGAGTGAGCTGCTACCTGTAAACCACAGAGCGTAGCTAAGTGCATTGTCAAGTCTTCATTCTCTGGCATTTCAGGGTAAGAAAGGGAAGGTGGTTTTAAGATATAATTCCCTTTGAGTACCCCCATAATAGTCAGCCGATGCCCTTCTTTTTTAGCCCCCTCACGGATAAGCCCTAATGAGAGCTTCGGCTGTACACCAGGGACTGCTACTGCCGAGCTGAGCACCTCACGAGCCAATACAACCATATCATCTAAGCTATAGTTGAGTGCGGGGGCTTTTGTACTACCAAAAAACCGACGCGCACAAGCAGGATGAAAATCCCCCTCTTCTAATGGTTGATAACAATATAAGCACTTATGGTTCATCATTTTTTTATTTTATAGGGATGATACTTACAGCTCCAATACAATCTCCACAACAAGCCAACAACAACCCCATACGATCAGTGCGATTCAGCCGCCAGCTTTCTGTAGCGATATCCAGTAACCACCCTTCAGGAATTAAGCCCTCAAAAAAAGCAAATAGTCGATTGCTTTCATAGTGCTTTTGCGTCGTAGGCATCGTTACCGAAATAGGAGCCTCAGGGTGCTTTGCTATATACACATCATCATATTCAAATACAAACTCCCCTGAATCCATTTCAGTGAGTATACCTGCTAAGTCATCGTTGTAAAATACCTTGCCTTGTCTCATTATAATATATCTTTTATGGGTATAGCAACCGTTTTACAACCAAACATCATCAGCACTTCATTGACTTTCGCAAGACTTACATTCTCCTTGCCCTGCTCTATTTTGCGTACTACAGTTAGTGCTACACCTGCTCGTAAGGCAAATTCCTCTTGCGTCAAGCCTGCTGCTCGTCGTCGTTCTTTTACGAATGTCGCTAAATCTTTATACATAGTATAATTAGTTTTGAGTTTGCAAAGATACATAAAATTATATGCAAATAGATATAATTATATAAAAATAACGCAATTTATATGCAATTGCATATAAAATATAAGGAAAATATAACTTTCTATCTCCTTTTCTTTTTATCATCCTTACCTTGCACGTCATCTCCCATTACCCCTAATAACGAATGAATTGCACAACTTTATAACTTTTTTTCAAGTAAGGAATATCCTTATCTCAACAAAAAACCATATCTTTGCACTCCCATTAATCACCAACCCCTAGTCCCTAACCACTAATCATTAAAAAAAGTGTATTTAATATTCGACACCGAAACCACGGGCTTGCCCCGCAATTATAATGCCCCTATCACCGATACGGACAACTGGCCTCGTGCAGTACAGATCGCGTGGCAGTTGCACGATGATATGGGGGAGCTCATTGAGCATCACGATTACCTCATCCGCCCCGATGGCTTTGACATTCCTTACGATGCCGAGAAAGTACACGGTATCTCTACCGCTTTAGCCGAGGCACAAGGCGTACCTATTGCCGAAGTGCTTGCGGCTTTTAACGAGGCACTCGCCAAAGCCCAATACGTCGTAGGGCAGAACATAGGCTTCGATATCAACATTATGGGAGCTGAGTACTACCGCTATGCAGTGGTAACACCACTATCTGAAAAGCCTGTACTCGACACTTGTACTGAGCTCACCGCCCAACTGTGCAAAATACCTGGGGGGCGTGGCGGCGGCTATAAACTGCCTTCCCTTACCGAGTTGCATCAATTCTTGTTCGGTGAACCTTTTGGTGAAGCTCACAACGCTACTGCCGACGTCGAGGCCACTACGCGTTGCTTCTTCGAACTCATCAGGCGTGGAGAAGGCTTTAGCACTCAGCAGCTATCACCTGATTACATCACTGCCTTTCAGCAGCACAATCCCGATACTATACAGCCCATCGGCTTAAAGCATATCAACCTCAAAGAGGCTTCTGAAAAACTCAGTAGCACTACGCCCACTGAAGGAACACCTTCACATACAGAACTCAATGAGAACCGCGAGCAACTCCGTACAGCAGCTTTTGCCCACCTACACAACCACACTCAGTTCTCTGTCTTGCAGTCCACAGCTTCCATTGCCGCTCTGGTCAAAAAGACAGCCGCTGAGCGTATGCCTGCCGTAGCCCTTACCGATAGTGGCAATATGATGGCAGCCTTCCATTTTGTAAAAGAAGTAGCAGCGTATAATAAAGCCGCAAAAGCCAAAAATGCAGAAGCCGAGGAGCAAGGCAACCCTCCTACGGAAATGATCATCAAGCCTATCGTGGGATGTGAGTTCAACATCTGTGATAACCATCTCGATAAATCGCGACAGGACAATGGCTACCAAGTGGTAATCCTCGCTAAGAATAAACACGGTTATCACAACCTCGCCAAAATGGCCTCCATAGCCTCCACTGAAGGGTTTTATTACGTGCCCCGCATTGATAAGAAGGTAGTGGAGCAGTACAAAGATGACCTAATAGTGCTCTCTGGCGGAATGAATGGCGAGGTACCCTCAAAGCTCCTCAATATTGGCCAGAAGCAAGCCGAAGAAGCCCTCCTCTGGTGGAAACAGCAGTTCGCTGAGGACTTCTATATAGAGTTAATGCGTCACGGTCAGGAAGATGAAAATCGTGCTAACACAGCCCTTATTGAACTTTCTAAAAAGCACGGCGTAAAGCTCATCGCTACTAACAATACGTTCTATTTGGAGCAGAAAGACGCTAATGCACACGACATCCTACTCTGCGTAAAGGATGGTGAAAAGCAAACTACCCCCATAGGGCGTGGACGTGGTCACCGATTTGGGATGCCCAACCAAGAGTATTATTACAAATCGGCTGAGGCGATGAAAGCTCTCTTCACTGATGTGCCTGAGGCAATACTCAATATCCAAGAGATTCTCGACAAAGTTGAAGTCTACACCTTGGAGCGCGAAATCCTTCTACCAAAGTTTGATATTCCCGAAGAATTTCAAGTAGAGGATGATCCCGATGGCAAAAAAGGAGAAAACAAATACCTCCGACACCTTACTTATCTCGGTGCTGAAAAGAAATACAAGGAAATTACTGATGAAGTGCGTGAGCGGCTCGATTTTGAACTTTCTATCATCGAAAAAACGGGCTATCCAGGCTATTTCCTTATTGTGCAAGATTTTATAGCCGCTGCCCGGAAAATGGGCGTGTCCGTTGGTCCTGGACGTGGCTCGGCAGCAGGTTCGGCAGTAGCCTATTGCTTAGGTATTACCAATATGGACCCTATTGCATACGACCTCCTCTTTGAGCGTTTCCTCAATCCTGACCGTGTATCAATGCCCGATATTGATATCGACTTTGAGGACTCTCGTAGGCAAGATGTCATCAACTACGTAATTGAAAAATATGGAGCTAACCAAGTGGCGCGTATCATCACTTACGGCACAATGGCTGCCAAATCCTCCATTAAGGATACTGCCCGCGTGCTCGACTTGCCCTTACCTGAATCAAATCGATTGGCAAGTTTAGTGCCGAGCAACATCTCCTTGGCAAAGGTGTTTTCCTTGGATGACAAGGCGTTAAAAGAAAAAATACGCCCCGAAGAAATGGTAGGAGCTGATGAACTCAAGCGCCTCCTTGAGGGGCAGGATATGAGCAGCCAGACCATTCAGCAGGCGCGTATCTTGGAAGGCTCAGTGCGCAATACAGGGGTACACGCCTGTGGAGTGATTATCACCCCTGACGATATTACAAACTTTGTCCCAGTAGCACTGGCAAAGGATTCCGACCTCTTCGTAACTCAGTTCGACAACTCAGTGGTGGAAAGTGCAGGTCTGCTCAAGATGGACTTCTTGGGGCTCAGCACCCTCACCCTCATTAAGGATACCATTGAGATTATCAAGCAGCGACAAGGCATAGAGCTCGATCCTGAGGCTTTCCCGTTAGATGATAAGAAAACCTATGAGCTTTTCCAACGTGGTGAAACCGTGGGGATATTCCAATACGAGTCCGTCGGGATGCAAAAACATATGCGCAATCTCAAGCCTACAGTCTTTGCCGACCTCATTGCGATGAACGCCTTATACCGCCCAGGTCCGCTGGAGTATATCCCGAGCTTTATCGCTCGTAAACAAGGCAAAGAGCCTATCGTTTATGACCTTGATGCTATGGAAGAGTTTCTCAAAGAAACTTATGGAATTACCGTCTACCAAGAGCAGGTGATGCTCCTCTCTCAAAAGCTGGCAGGCTTTACCAAAGGCGAGGCGGATGTGCTGCGTAAGGCGATGGGTAAAAAGCAAAAAGCAGTACTTGACAAGATGAAACCAAAGTTCGTCGATCAAGCAGCCGCAAAAGGCTATGATGCAAAGATATTAGAGAAAATATGGGCTGACTGGGAGAAGTTTGCCAGCTATGCCTTCAACAAATCACACTCCACTTGCTATGCTTGGGTAGGCTACCAGACGGCTTATCTGAAAGCAAACTACCCCGCAGAATATATGGCTGCCGTGCTGTCGAATAATATGAATGACATCAAGACTATTACCTTCTTCTTAGAAGAATGTAACCGTATGGGGATCAAGGTGCTCAGCCCTGATGTTAATGAGTCGTTCTACAAGTTCACAGTGAATAAAGAAGGGGCTATACGCTTTGGTATGGGGGCTATCAAAGGGGTGGGCAAGGCTGCCGTTGATACTATTGTAGAACATCGCAAGGACGGTATTTACACCTCTGTATTTGACTTGGCAAAACGTGTAGATTACAAGAGTATCAACAAAAAGGCCTTTGAAAATATAGCTTTGGCAGGAGGCTTTGACAGTTTTACCAATGTGCACCGCGCTCAATACTTCCATCCTGATGCTGATGGAGTGCCTTTCATCGATAAGGTGGTGAAGTATGGGATGAAATACCAAGAGAGCAAGAACTCCGCCCAGTTGAGCCTCTTCGGAGGTAACAGTGAGGTCGATGTGCTCGAACCTACAGTGCCTGCTTGTGAATCGTGGGGCAACCTCAAGCAGCTCAAACTCGAAAAAGAAGTAGTGGGGATCTATATCTCAGGGCATCCTTTAGACGATTTTAAGCACACCGTTAATAACTATTGCAACTGTGCACTCTCAATGCTCGATGATCTTACACCTCTGGTAGGCAAAGAACTTACTGTAGCAGGAATGGTAACCGATCTGCAACACCGCACTTCAAAAGAAGGAAAAGGATGGTGCACTTTTGTATTAGAAGATTACGATGGCTCCTATGAGTTCAAGCTCTTTAATAATGACTATCTCAACTTCAGAAATAGCTTAAATATCGGTTGGTTTTTATTTATAAAGATGACAGTGCAACTGCCTAATTGGAAGAATGCCACTCGCACCCCTGAGCCTCGCATACAGATCACTCAGATATCACAATTGCAGGACGTACTTGAAGCGCAAACAAAGAAAATCAGTTTGCACTTCAATATTGCAGAGTTCAACTCTGATATGACACACACTTACACTGAGATTATCAATCATTTTAAGGGAAATCAATCGATCTCGTTTGTGGTGCATAAACCCAGTGACGACCCTACAGAGAATATACATCTTGAATTGGAAAACCCACAACTGAGGGTAGCTATTACCAAAGACTTCTTAGATGCATTGGATCGTCAATCAGCCGATTATATTCTCAATGGTAAGCGAATTCAGAAGATAGAACGCATCCATCGAGAGGATACAGAGATGGAGGAAACCCATCCAGAGTTGGAGCTCGCAGATGATTAGCCCTATGAGAGGTCGTAGCCAAAGCGACGTAGCTGTCGGGTATTAGAGCGCCAGTCCTTATTTACCTTTACATATAGCTCAATGTGCACTTGCTTGCCGAAGAATTTTTCGAGGTCGGCACGTGCTTGTACACCTACTCTTTTCAGCGCTTCCCCTTTATGCCCTATGATAATGCCTTTTTGGCTCTCTCGCTCTACCATAATCACTGATCGTATGTGCAGTATCTGCTCCGAATCAACAAAACTTTCGGTTTCCACTTCTACCGAATAAGGGATTTCCTTCTTGTAATTGAGCAGTATCTTTTCACGGATAATTTCATTGACGAAAAAGCGCTCGGGCTTATCGGTAATTTGGTCTTTTGGAAAGAATGCAGGTGAGGAGGGGAGTAGCTCAATAATACGATTAAATACTACATCAGTTTGGAAGCCTGCTAAGGCTGAAATAGGGTACACCTCAGCGCGAGGTACCTTCTCTTTCCAGTAAGCCACTTGCGCTTCTAAGATTTCTTGTGAAGAGGTATCTATCTTGTTGATAAGTAATAATACAGGTATTTGTAATCGGTTGATACGCTCAAAGAACACCTCATCCTTGAGTTCTTTTTCTCCTATTTCTACCATATAAATCAAGATATCAGCATCATCAAAAGCACTTTTTACAAAGTCCATCATCGACTCTTGCAATTGGTAAGAAGGCTTGATGATCCCTGGGGTATCTGAAAAAACAATCTGAAAATCATCTCCGCTAACAATCCCGAAAATACGATGGCGAGTAGTTTGCGCTTTTGAGGTGATGATGGATAGCTTTTCACCTACAAAGGCATTCATCAAAGTCGATTTTCCTACATTAGGATTGCCGATGATATTTACAAATCCTGCTTTATGTGTCATAGCTTTTTAAGTTATTTTTTGTTAATGGGGCAAAGATAGATATTTATTTTTCAAGTAGGCTGTTAAAGATTGTTAATTTTGATAAAATCCTCATTTACCACTGATAATTAGCTGTTTACAAACGAAATAAAATAATATTTTGCACTCAGAAACAACTTTTTAATGAGGGGAGATTTAGGAGTGGAAAGATTTTTTTTATAAATTTTTACACTTTTTGATACGCCGTATGATTATAATTATTATCTTTGTGAAAAATTTAACACTCAGATGAGCACTACAAAAAGCAAGATAGGGTCTTTCGGCGGCAATAGGCATACGCTTACCTTTGTGGTGTGCTTGTGTGTTTCGATATTCTTATGGGCATTGCTCAAGCTCTCAAAGGATGTGTTTCGAGAAGTATCAGTAGGGGTGCGTATTACCAATGTGCCAACCGATAAGTTTGTATCACCCTTGCAAAAGAATAGTATGAAGATTTTAGTAGAAGGCAATGGACTTTCACTCCTGCGCCTTTATGCTGAAAACCCTTCTCTGACCATCGATTTTAATGATTTGCAGCCCTTGGGTGACGACCGTTATAGGCTTTCGAAAACCAGCCGTGAAAAACTCAGTAATTCATATCTATCGCGTTTTAGGATACGCAATACCATTTCGGATACACTGCTGGTAAAGCTCGAAAAAAAGTACACACGCAAAGTGCCTGTGTTAGTGCATCTGAATGTTAATTTTCAGCGAGAATACCAGCTAACTGAGCTCAAGGTGCAGCCTGATTCGATAAGCGTTTCCGGTATAAAGTCAGCGATGGATACCTTGCAGAAGATTGATGTGTACATAAAGAAAAAACGGGAGGTGAAAAGTAATTTCACTGAGATATACAAACCCAAGAATACTGACTTTGTCAGTTACGGAGCGAATCGGATCCGTATCGAAGGGATAGTGGACAAAGTTAGCGAGCGAGTGATAAGAGTGCCTGTGGAACTGCATAACGTACCTGAAGGATGTCAGATAAAAATCTTCCCGACCGAAGTCCCTGTTTTATGCACGGGTGATTTAAACCTGCTTAAGGGCTTGCGTACGGAAGATATACACGTGGTGGCCGACTTTGATCAGTGGCAAGAAAAAAGTACACTGCCTTTGAGTCTTACCACCCCAAAGAAACGTATTAAACTGCGTTTTCTCAACGAAAAGAGTGTTGATTTTCTAATGAAGAGGCAATGATAGTAGTAGGTCTGACAGGTGGCATTGGCAGTGGCAAGAGCTTAGTGGCAAAGATGTTTTCCTCTCTGGGGATTGCGATCTACGACTCTGATACTCAGGCTAAGCATATTATAGCTACCAACCCTCAGGTAAAGCAAGCTATTAAGGTGCTTTTAGGTGAGGAGGCTTATGTAGATGGAGTTTACAATCGCACTTATGTGGCGAGTATAGTGTTTGCTGATACAGAGAAATTGGCACAGCTCAATAATATTGTACACCCTGCGTTGGCACTCCATTTTATGCAGTGGAAGGAAAAGCAGCAATCACCTTATGTGATTAAAGAGGCTGCTATTTTATTTGAAAGTGGTGCCTATAAGCACTGTGATTATATTATCACCGTTACAGCCCCTGAAAAGCTACGTATAGCACGAGTGATGAAACGCGACAATATAAATGAAGCTCAGGTGGTTGAAAGGATGAAACAGCAGTGGACAGACGCTGAGCGCATTGCTTTATCCGATGCAGTAATTGAGAATATTGATATAGATAAAACGCTAAAAGAGGTACAAAAATTGCATACTCAATTACTCGAAAACATAGAAAAAGGGCGTTAGCGTAGAGAAGTAAAAGTGTTAAAATAGTGTTAAAATTTTAGAGTGTATTTATTTTTATTGTAGTTTTGTGCAATGAGTAGACGCCTTTACATATTGATTATCATCCTGATGAGCCTCTCATTAGTGGGAATTATTGCCATCCAAGGCTATTGGATTAAGTCAGCAGTAGATGATCGTGAAGAGGCTTTTACCTATTCAGTACAACAAGTTCTCAGCAATATTGCAAGGCAGGTAGAGCAGAATGAAATAGATAGATATGTGGCTAAAATCATCACCTTGCGCAGGCAAGATAGCACCTTCACAATGAAGAGAGAGAAGGAACGCAGCTATAGTGATGGAGATAATCCGCAAAAAGGAGCTGTAGCCTATGAGCACGGAGTGCTTGAAGAGGATTACGCTCTGCCAATGAGTCGCAGTGCTCCAATGCAGACAGGCTTGATGCACCTGACGGATTCAGTAGCTATCAAGGAGTATATCACTCCTGAAAAGAGGCGTAACTTTACCACAGGGAAGGATTTAGAAAAGCCCTCAATAGCAACAATGCGCGCTTATGAGGAGTTAGGTAGAATGCCTGATATCGAACGCCTGATGATTGAGGAATCGTTTAAAGGAATCATCCAACGGCAATCAATTAGAGAGCGAGTGCTTACCAAGGAGTTGGAGCAGCTGATTGATAAAAAGCTCAAAAAGCGAGGGCTGGATCTGCGCTTTGAGTTTGCTATCTACAATAGAAATATCCTTTCGGGGGTGCACTCAAAGTATTTTGATGCCAAAGGAGTAAAGGAATATCGCACCTTGCTCTTCGCCAATAATTCAATGGGGAACTCAGTGTACGAACTGGCATTGGTATTTCCTCAGCGTGAACATTACATCCTTTCCTCAGTGATAGGGATCGCTTCACTCTCAATGGTGTTTATGCTGATCATTGTAGGGGTATTTGTCGTAACCATACTGCAATTGGTCAACCAGCGACGCATATCGGAAATCAAAACTGATTTCATCAATAATATGACGCACGAGTTCAAAACACCTATTGCGACGATGAACTTGGTCACAGACGCTATCAAAAACCCAGTAACGCTACATAATCCTGATAAAATACTTGATTATGTGAAGTTACTCAAAGATGAAATCAAGAGGATGCACTCGCAGGTTGAGAACATACTGCAAGTGTCACGCCTTGAAAAAGGAGAACTCAATATAGAGAAAGAACCTCTTGATGCACACGATCTATTGGTAAGGGCTATTTCGCACTTGCAAGTGATGCTTGAGGAGCGAAAAGGCGTAATACGTACACACTTCTTAGCAGAAAACAGTGATGTATCAGCCAATGAGTCGCACCTCACCAATGTATTTATCAATGTGATTGAGAATGCGATAAAGTACTCACCGAAGCCTCCTATTATAGACGTGTATACTGAGAATGTAAAAAATAAGATACTCATACGTATTAAAGATAGAGGGCAAGGGATGAGCAGACAGGCAATGAAGCAGATATTCACAAAGTTCTATCGAGAGCATACAGGCGACCTACACAATGTAAAAGGACACGGATTGGGGCTTGCCTACGTGAAGAGTATAGTGCAGTACCATCAAGGGACGATTAGTGTGGAGAGTGAGAAAGGTAAAGGGAGTACCTTTTTTATAAAACTTCCTGTTATATAAGAATGAGTAACTAAAAAATAATCAACATAAAAAATTAAAAGATGAATAATTACGACACCAACTACGGCAATTATGGGCAAAAGCCCGAAGAGATGAATCGCATCCTTTTAGTGGAAGATGACCCTAATTTTGGAACCGTACTCAAGGACTATTTAGTGATGAGTGGCTTCGATGTCGCTTTAGCTAAAAACGGTATGGAGGGCTTTGATAGGTTCAGAAAAGAAGAATTTGATATGTGCATTCTCGACGTGATGATGCCTTACAAAGACGGGTTTACCCTCGCTCGGGAAATTCGTGAGAAGAACGAGAAAATACCTATCATTTTCCTTACTGCTCGTACAATGCGTGAGGATGTGATCAAAGGTTATAGGTCAGGAGGCGATGACTACCTTAATAAACCCTTCGACTCTGAAATCCTACTAATGAAGATTCGCTCAATGCTTCAACGCAAGAATATTGAAACTCTTGTTGATAACAAGCAATATGAGTTTGAGATAGGTGATTTTTTCCTCAATACAAAGCTCCGTACTTTGAAATACAAGAACGATGAGGCTATCAAGCTATCTCCTAAGGAAAATGAGCTTTTGCGTCTCTTAGCTATCCATACCGAAGATTTTATGCCTCGCGAATTAGCACTTTCTAAAATATGGAAGGATGATAACTACTTTACTTCCAGAAGTATGGACGTGTATATTGCCAAATTGCGCAAATATCTCAGGAAGGATGAACGCGTAGAAATACTCAATATCCACGGTGAAGGATTTAGGCTTGTAGCTAACCGTTCCTAAGAGAGAAATAAGCTTTTCCAAGTGTATTAACTCAGTGTGCTTTCCTTGCAAAAGAAGAGCACCAGTTTGCCCGTACACTAATAAATAATATCTAAATGGAGCATATTGTATGGTACTTTTAAAGAATAAGTTTATCATTGGGCTGGGGTTGACTTTGCTTTTACTCAGCTGTAAGAACCCAACAAGCACTACACCAACCGTAGCTACCCCTACTACTGAGCCTATTGCTAAGGAGAAGGTATTGTATTCAAACCTTGGGGATATACTCAGTCAGGCACAGGTAAAGCGCGCCTTAATGACTGCTGGCATTGCCCCTGATATTGCAGATCGCTTTTTAGAAGATGTAGACCTTTTTAATAGTAGTGTAGGCAATAAAGGGCTTGTGAGGGAAGGGTTTATCCCTATTGAGGACAGAAGCACTGACTATAATGTTGAAACAATACAAACGCTTTGGGAAACAAAGCACCCTGAATTTGTGGGCTACAACTGTCGCCTTACTGCCTTTGGCTTGATGAAGGACATCTTTGTGGTGGATTGCCCTGTGAAAGGCAATACGGAGTATCTTTTCTTGGATAGCCTTTCTATTGCTCAATCGCCGAAGAAGATGCTGCCGCACGATGAGGAGAAGTTCTTTAACCTGTTTGCAGCTGTGCCTACCGATGCCACTAAGGATGTGCAGGTACACCTCAACAAGTTGCAACAGCAGTGGCGCGATAGGGGTATCGACTTTATGAGGGCAGAGGCAAAGCTCATTTCGGTGGTGTTCCACTCTCAGATAAGCCCTAAGGAAAACGAGCTCTTTATAGGGCACGTAGGGGTGTTGGTGCCCTATGAAAGAAAACTGTTATTCATTGAGAAGCTCGCCTTTCAGCAGCCCTATCAGGCACTTATCTTTAAAGATAGGAAAGCTCTTTCGGACTACTTGATGAATACTTACGATGTCGATTTTAATCAGCCCACAGCACGACCTTTTATCCTTGAGAACGACCAGCTGATGGAAGTAGAACCCCTTGAACCAGCGTTATAGGTGCGTTACATCTTTAAAGTAGCCACTACGGGCAGGTGATCGGAAGGGTACAGTCCGTCGATCTTCTTATCGATGATGTCGAAGTGAGTTGCTTTTATCTTCCCTTTTATAAAGATATAATCAATAGCCCCTCTTAGGGGCTCATTTATTTTAAAGGCATTGAAGGTGCCCTTGTGTTTCAACTCCTCAGTGGCTATTTGGCGTGTGTTGTGCATCTTGCGAGCGATCAGTGCTATGGCGGGGTTGTCGGGGGTCATATTCAGGTCGCCCATTACAATCACAGGGGCATTTTTAGCGATTTCTTTTATCTTCTTGAGGATGAGGTGGGCACTTTCTCTTTGTGCTACCACTCCTTCGTGGTCGAAGTGCATATTGAAGGCAAACAGTGTCTTGCCCTGATAGCGCAGTTTAGCCCACGAACAAATGCGATTGCAGCATTTAGCATCCCAGCCTTTGGAGGGTTCCTCAGGGGTTTCTGAGAACCAAAAGTTACCACTATCGAGCAGGTCGAAGTGGTCTTTACGTATGAAGAGCGCAGCGTATTCGCCTGCCATATCGCCGTCGTCGCGCCCTACCCCAATGCGATAGTAGTTGGGAAAGTGAAGCTCGATATCCTGCACTTGGTTGTGTAGGGCTTCTTGCACCCCGAGTATGTCAGGAGCCTGTTCTGCCATAATGGTAAGAGCCTTCTCCCTTCGATTGCCCTCCGTCCACGAATCGATGCCGTCACCTGGGTTGTCATAGCGGATGTTGTAGGTCATCACTTTTAGCTCTTGTGCAGAGCATATTGCTGATAATAAACTACATAAGAGTATCAACTTTTTCATTGCTTTATTTGATTTGATTGATGTGGCAAAGGTAGGTAATTTTTTTGAGAAAAGTGTATTAAAACTTGTAGATTTCAAAAATGTCCGTATCTTTGCCTAAAATTTATCGCTATATGAACCAAGATAATACAACCATAGAGGAGCCTATTGTGGCATACGAAGGTGCTAAGGAGTTTACAGAGGCAGAACGGCAAGAGATTTTAAGGCGTGCTGCTAATGTTGATTTTGATAAACTTTATTCACTTGAAGAAGCAAGAGAAATTCGCAATGAAATACTCAGTAAATTGGAAAGACGTCGCACTTGTTGATTATGGTGATGTAGTTTCATTTCTTATGACAACTGATTGTCCGTGGTCTTTCATAGACAAGCTTGAGCAAGAAACTAAATACACAGAAAGTTTATTACAAGACTTTCCTTATATAGGAGCACCTATATTTACAGACATACACAAGATTAATGTGCTGGAAGGTTATTCTATAATTTACAAGGTTGATGAGGTTAATCAATCTATTTTTATTCTCTGTTTTTGGGATAGTCGCAGAGACGAAAGGCGACTGCTACAACGCTTAAAAATTTAAATAGAACGCTTTATTTTTAATAATAGAGCGTTTTTTTTATTGCATAAAACTATTGATTTCCACTGTTTTACTATTATATCGTTACAAATAACACAAAATTATTCGTTGTACATTACACACTATTCACTAAAAAGTATTACTTTTGCTGCCGAATAAAGACCACGTGTCTTATAGAGATTAATTGTTTAACTTTTTAATACATCGAAGAGAAATGCTGATAGTAAACTTACAAAATAGAGCAAACGTGCCTTCTGAGAGGGCTCGGCTTCGGTGTGTGCTTATGAGAAAATAGCTTTTAGCTTTTAGTCGTTAGCTTTTAGCTTTTAGATATAAGAACCGAAGTCGTACACTTCGGTTTTTTTGTTGCTTCACTTCAAGGGGTTAGTGGTTGGTGATAGGTGATAGGATAACAAGGAACAGGAGTCGTTCTAATGGTTAATGGATCACAAACCACTGCCTGAAAATGTACAATCCAGATTATTATATTAGAAGCAAGAGTGCGCGCCGCCGCAAACGCGATGCGCGTACTGACTTGGAGAAGCGGGTGCGCGCTGCCTATAAAGAGTGGCGGCACTTGCGGGAGGTAAGGCGGAATATGCCGCTGCTGCCTTTGCCTGAGCCGTATCAAAAGGGCTTTGTGCGCTACTTTGTGCTACGCGAGGACGTGGCGCGTAGCAAGCGAGCTGCCTTCTTTGAGGAGCTTTTAGAGGTCGTCAATACGTATCAGTATTCCGATAACCGTAAGTTTGAAGCTAAAAAGCGGCGTAGAGGTAAGCGGGTGTTAGTGCCGCGTAAGCAAGAATTGGAGAACTTTATCGAATGGACGTTCTTCCACAGTAAGAGCACGCGCTATCTTACGGAGGCACAGCGTGCTTACTTTATCAAGGTAAAACGTTATATGCCTCTGCAAAAGGAGTTTATGGATGTCTATGAGTTTGCCGACCCTTGGCGGTTTGTGCTACGTGTGCGCCCCAATATGATTACGCACTATCGCCCTGTGGATAGCGACTTAGAGCGCGATATCGACGCCCTCGACCGCTTTGTATACGACCGAGGTAAGCGTGAAGGTATCTTCCTCTCCTCAGTGGGAGGTAGAGGTGGTAGGGGCTGGCGCAAGGTAGAGAAGAAGCGGGGTAAGGAGAAATATCGTTTTAAACCGATGTACCAAGTACCGCTCTTTCGCAGTAAAGCCTCTGCCTTAGAAATCACTGAGGAGACTCTCAGCACTAATTATCAATTTAAAAGACAATACAAATGGGAAATTTAAAGTTAAAAGGAAAAGACATATTAAAGTTAGGTTATCCTAACAATCAGAGTATTAATGTGGCGTTAGAGGTGATGAAACGCCACGCAGCGGGGAAGAATATCCAATACGTGAAGTCGGTATTGAAGGCGATACTCGCTCACCCTCAGGATTATGTGGGGGATTTGGCCTTTGGGCAGATTGCTGAGGCTCTCCTGTGTAGCACCAAGACCGAGAAGCGTGAGCTTAGTGCGCAACGAGCTCCGTTCCAGATCTTTGGCACGGCTATTGCTGAGGAGACTAAAACGCAGCTCTACACTGCGCTGAAGTTGCCTGTATCGGTAGCGGGGGCGTTGATGCCCGATGCACACAGCGGTTATGGGCTGCCGATTGGGGGGGTGCTGGCTACCGAAAATGCTGTTATCCCTTATGGGGTGGGGCTGGACATTGGGTGCCGTATGTGTTTGAGTATCTTGGATATACCGATCTCTTACCTCGCAGGGGCAAAGGATAAATTGGAGAAAGCCCTCGGGGAGCATACCAAGTTTGGGATGTATGAGACGCATAAGTCGCACGTGGATCACGAGATATTTGAGCGCGATACGTTCGACCTCATTCCGCTGCTCAAGCGATTGAAACCTAAGGCTATTAAGCAGATGGGTACCTCGGGTGGTGGCAATCACTTTGTGGAAATCGGGGAGGTAACGCTCTCTGACGCCTCGTTGGGGTTGCCCGCGGGCACTTACCTCGGTATCCTCTCGCATAGTGGTTCGCGGGGCTTTGGGGCTGAGATAGCACAGTATTACGTGCGCAAAGCCGTCGAACAGTGTCCTCTACCGAGAGAGGCGCAGCACTTTGCTTGGCTTGACCTGAGCACGCATCTCGGCTTGGAGTATTGGATGGCGATGAACCTCGCTGGCGACTATGCTTCTGCTTGCCACGAGGATATTCACCGCCGTTTGATACGTGCCATTGGGGGTCGCTTGCGTTTGCGCATTGAGAACCACCACAACTTTGCGTGGAAGGAAGTGCACGAGGGCAGGGAGCTCATTGTCCATCGCAAGGGAGCTACTCCTGCTGGTGAGGGTGTGTTGGGTATTATCCCTGCCTCGATGAGTGAGAAGGGCTACATTGTGCGGGGGCGTGGCAACAGTGAGAGCTTGTGCTCTGCTTCGCACGGCGCGGGACGTGCTTTCTCTCGTGCTGATGCGCGCAATCGCTTTACGCAGAGTGAGATTAAAAAGCTGCTCAAACAGAAGGGGGTTACCCTCATCGGGGGTACTACTGAAGAAGCCCCAATGGCGTATAAGGACATCGGCGAGGTAATGAACGCCCAAAGCGAGTTGGTGGATATATTAGGAACGTTTCAACCGAGAATAGTTAGGATGGAAGGTCTGAGGTCTGGGGTATGAGGTATGAAGTCAGGGGTTAGTGATTAGATTATGAGTAATCGCTGTTTGATTACTGATCACTGACTACTGACCACTAATTACTAAACACTAAAATCAATGGAAAAAATCATACAAATAAGTGCAGGGTTAGCACCGTTGGAGTGCCAATGGGTAGTGGCAAAGGTGCTGAAGATATTCTTGCAAGAGGCTAAAGAGGCGGGGATTGGTACGGAGCTGATCGCTCGCGAGGAAGGTGATGCGAACCTCACTGTGAAGTCGGCTACCTTACGGCTGCGGGGAAAAGACCTCAGCGGATTCTTGCAGTCGTGGCTGGGGGATAAAACTGCTGCTACGGTGTGCTGGGTTGGTAAGAGCACTTTTCGCAAGTTGCACCCGCGCAGCAATTGGTATATCGGTATCTTTGTGCTCGAGGATGTGGAGCCTATCGCCTTTAACGAGCGCGATGTGCAGTACCAAGCGGTGCGTGCACAAGGGGCGGGCGGACAGAATGTAAACAAGGTAAGCAGTGCGGTACGGGCTACGCATACCCCTACGGGTATTGCTGTCTTTGCGCAGGACTCGCGTTCGCAGCTTGAGAACAAGAAGCTCGCCACCCAGCGACTCAAAGAGCGTGTGGCACAGGTGGAGACTGAGCGTATTGCTGCGCTATCGCAACGCTTGTGGGGTAACCACACTGAGGTGGAGCGCGGCAATCCTATCCGTACCTTTACGGGCACGGACTTTAAACCTTCTTACAAGGATAAGAGTTTTAAGAAGGAGAGAAGACGGGGGAAGCAGGAGCTTCGAGCTTTGAGGTCGTATGACGACAGCGAATGATATTTAGAGTAGTTGGTATAAGAGGGCAAGCCCCGAAAGTTATAATGCTTTCGGGGCTTGTTTTTTGGCTTTAATAGTGGGGGTCTTTGTTTATTACTGTAATTGCAGTGAGTCGTCATAATGAGGATCCTTCTCTTATTCTCAGAAGTTTTGCGAGTGAATAGTTATTTTCTTTTATTTTAATGTTTATCAGTATTTATTTCTGTACCTTTATCTTAGTAATATGGTGCGAAAAAGTACCTATTAAGGATGTGAAAAGCTCCTGAGAAGATAGGTTCTTCTTCCAGTGAGTGTTCGAGATTTGTTCGGGGTGTGTTCGGAGTTGCTCTTACGTTCCTCTTACCTTGCTCTTAGGTTGTTCTTACGGAGAGAGGTTAGGGATTCGTAGTTAGTGGTTAGAATATTGAGGGATTGTGTTGTGTTGTGGTATTGCTAAAAAGATGCTGCAAAGGTAAGAAATAATTTACAATGCACAATGGATGGTTAATAAAATTTTCTGCGTTAGGTATTTTTAGAAAGGGGCTCTTGGTTAGAAATATCTCTGTTGATAGGGTGTTGTATATTAACATCTGATTTTGTGATACATACCCATTAGCACACTTCTTAGATTTGTTATAATTGTGTTAAAATCACTAAAATGCTTGTATCGTATGTTTCTATTGCTTACCTTTGTAGCCTCATTAAAAAAGCAAGTATTATGCAAACAGCAATATTGAATAATGGGGTGAAAATCCCTGTGGTGGGCTTTGGTGTGTTTCAAATTCCAGCCCCCGAGACTGCCGCTGCCGTGGCAAACGCTATTGAGGCGGGCTATCGCCATATTGACACTGCTCAAGCCTATATCAATGAAACTGAGGTAGGTGAGGGGATTAAGCAGTCGGGTGTGGCTCGTAAGGATCTCTTTGTGACGACTAAGGTGTGGGTCGAGAATATGGGCTACGAGAAGGCTAAGGCTTCTATTGAGCGTTCGCTCAGTCGTTTAGGGCTTGATTATATTGATATGCTGCTCATCCATCAGCCTTATGGGGATACGTATGGGGCGTGGCGCGCTATGGAAGAGGCTTATAAGGCTGGCGTGCTAAAGGCTATTGGGGTAAGCAATTTTGCCACTGACCGATTGGTGGATTTAGGGACTTTCAACAGTGTGATGCCGATGGTTAATCAGATAGAGATCAATCCTTTTCATCAGCGGAAGGCTCAGGTGGATTTGCTTAAAGCTGAGGGGATTGTGCCTGAGGCTTGGGCGCCTTTTGCCGAGGGGAAGAACAATATTTTCAATAATCAGACCTTGGTGAGCGTTGCCCACAAGCACCATAAGAGCGTTGCTCAGGTGATTATTCGCTACTTTATTGAGCAGGGCATTGTGGTGCTTTCTAAGAGTGTGAAGCCTGAGCGTATGAGGGAGAACCTCAATGTTTTTGATTTTCATCTCAGTGCTGACGACCATAAGGCTATCGCTAAGCTGGATGCTGGTAAGAGTCAGTTTATCAATCACTTCACTCCCGACACGGTTCGTTGGATGAAGACGCGTATCTTCAACGTTTAATATTTAAGGATTATGAAGATTGTCATTTCGCCAGCCAAGTTGCTTACTTACACTAAGGAGCGTCCGTATGAGGATTTCTCACAGCCTGCATTTCCTATGGAGGCGGCTGAGATTAATGGGGTGTTAAAGGGGCTTTCTCCTGATCAATTAATGCGTTTGATGGGCATTTCGCGCCAGTTGGCTGACGTGAATTGGGAGCGCAACCAAGTATTTGAGTTGCCTTTTACGATGCTCAATGCGCGCCAGGCTATTTACACTTTTAATGGTGAGGTGTATGAGGGCTTAGATGCTTATAGCCTTACTAAAGAGGAGATGACTAACCTGCAAAAACATTTGCGTATTCTCTCAGGGCAGTATGGACTGCTTCGCCCGTTGGACTTGATGCAAGCCTATCGTTTGGAGATGGGTTCGGAGCTTTCTGTGGGGAGTGCTAAAAATCTGTATGATTTCTGGACGGATAAGATTACCAATGCCTTAGCTTCGGAGCTTGCTCCTGATGAGCCTCTTGTGAATTTGGCGAGCAATGAGTATTTTAAGGTGATTAATACTAAGAAGCTCGGCAGGCGGGTGGTTACTCCTATATTTAAGGATTGGAAGGGGAATACTCTTAAGACGATTGTTTTTTATACCAAACAGGCGCGAGGGCAGATGGTGCGTTATATCATTCAGAACGATATCCAATCGGTTGATGATTTGAAGGGCTTTAATGAAGGGGGTTACACTTTTAGCAAGGAACATTCGGTGAAGGCAAATGAGATTGTTTTCGTGCGTTGATTGTAAAAATCTTTACTGTAGAGGGCTATTTTTTACTATTGATAATGAAGTTGTTATACAAAAGGTGCGTTTTTTTTTAGAAAAAAGTTGGGAAAATAATTGCAGGAATTAAAAATAGTCGTACCTTTGCAACCGCAATAACAAAAACGTGTTGTTGTGAAGTAAAAAATGGTCCGTTCGTCTAGGGGTTAGGACGCAAGGTTTTCATCCTTGTAACAGGGGTTCGATTCCCCTACGGACTACTTCATAATGAAAAATGTTTAAAGGGGTCCGTTCGTCTAGGGGTTAGGACGCAAGGTTTTCATCCTTGTAACAGGGGTTCGATTCCCCTACGGACTACTAAGAAAGTAAAGAGTAGAAAAGAGTGCCTGAGAAGGCATTGGTATCAAACTAAATGTTAAAGTAAAATGGCAAACCATAAGTCGGCATTAAAGAGAATTAGAAGAAACGAAGCAGCTCGTTTACGCAATCGTTATCAACACAAGACAGCTCGTAACGCTATGAGAAAGCTACGTGCTATGGAGAACGCAGAGGAGGCTAAGGCGCTTTTCCCTAAGGTGGTATCGATGTTGGATAAGTTAGCTAAGAAAAATATTATTCACGCTAATAAGGCGGCGAATTTAAAGAGCAGTTTAGCAAAGCATTTGAATAAGTTAGCTAAATAGTCATTTAGGTTTTAGATTTATCACTAACAGCCAGATTTATGTATATAAGTCTGGCTTTGGTGTTTTAAAAGTACGAAAAGGATGAAGCATACATTTATAAAGTTTTACAGTGGAGTTTTGTTGCTCTTATTGGTGTTGGTAATGGCTTGCCGCAATGGCAATGGTGACGACCAAGAGAAGATACATAAGACCAAGTCGATTGACTTTGCTGAGTTTCACATCAATGATATTACGCCTGCGGCTCAGGAGGACTTGAGGCGATGGAAGGATTTCCAAGTGCTGATGCAGGTGGTAACCTCAATGGCACCTACGAAGATCAAGCAGCCTGCTCCGATGGTAGCTACCAATCCTGATAGCCTTGTGGTGTGTAATAGGCTCTATCCGATGAATTCAAAGACGGTGAAGGAGGCGGCTAAGGTGGATATTGAATATCGCACGGTGGAGGGGGTGAAGGATACTATCTTCCGCTTTGAGAAGGAAAGGGATAGTAAGTTTTGCTTTTTGCAATGGGATACTTTTTTGGTGGCTCAGATACCTTATACATTTTCGGTGGTGATGAAAAAGAATAGCTATCCGAAGGTGAATCTTGAGTTTTTGCAGGGTGACACTCCTGTGACTACGGCGGTATTGGCGCTGGATACACTTACAACTTCAAGTGCTAATGTAAAGAGGACGGCACTAACTGATGACTGGTTCGGCTATGAGGTGACTTTCAGCCCGAAGAAGTCGGAGGCGTATAGTATTCGACTGTCGTTCGATCCTGAGGTAAAGATGAATGATAATGTTATTTTCTACCGCTCGGTGTTGAAAATACCTGCAAGGGATTTCTCTAAGTTGGGGGCGTATTCGGATAAGATTGTGGCGCAACACACGGATGTGGAGAGCTCGTATTACTCGGTGTTTTTCTGGCTTCGTCAGATAGAAGATGCACTACACCAGTTGCTTTTGGAGGATGCTTTTCCTGAGCGGATGAATGTGCCTGCGGTTAGGTCGCGTTTTAGGCTGCTTGATACGCAGATCAAAGCGCTGGCGGATAATGTGCGCAATAATCCCGACTTTAAAGAGGAGGAGCTAAAGCGTGATATCAGGATACTTGAGGGCACCTTTAATAGTATTATCTCTCGGATTAATAATATCTACAATAGTGACTTGGATGACCGTATGCGATTCCTTGGAACGCAGAACATAGATTCCCTTATTGTTCCATAGGCAATAAGGGGAATTTTTGCGTTACATTTCTTCTAATCTTTTCAGGTAGTTCTCAATAGATACACGGCACTCGTCATTGAAGAGCTGTTCGAGCTTATGGACGTATGAGTGTAGGTCTAAGTTGCTTTCCTTGGATACTTTGTTGAGGGCTACCAGTATTTCAGACTCTCGCTTGGCGTTGATCTGAGCAAACATAGTGGTCATTTTGTGGGCTATGGCGCGTATACCTTTGTAGTCCTTTTTCTCAGCCATTAGGGCGAGGTTTTGCAAATTCTCTTCAGTTTCATTGATGAAGTGTCTGTAGATACCTATAATGCCTTGTACATCATCGCCCATAAAGGATTCAAGCACCTCTGGGGTGTAGTTGCCGCTTTGAGTATTTTCACCTAAGATAATGACGTTTGGATTGACGGTAACGTCTAATTTGGGGAAGAATATCTTCAGTTTCTCATAGAATTGCTCAGGGGTGAAAGGCTTTTGCAAGATGCCTGAGAAACCGCTCTTGGTGTAGAAGCTCTCGGGTACGTCACGACGCCCTGTAATTGCGAGCACGGGGTAAGGGTCGTCCTTATAGATTTCGTTGAAGAGTGTTACGAAGTGGAAGCCATTCATCTCTGGGAGCTGGATATCAGTAATGACCATATCGAAGTGCAGAGATTGCATCTTGGAGAGGGCTTCTTTTCCGTTGCTGAATGGGATAGCTTTGATATCTTTTTGTTTTAGGAGCTCTTTGATGAGGTTGAGGATAGAGAAATCATCGTCGATAACTAAAATACTGATATCGCGGGCTTTCTTCTGTGAGGTGATGATTTCGGTAGTGGTGGTTTTCTCGGCAATTTTTTCAGCTAAGAAATGTAAGGTGAAGGTACTACCTTTATTCTCTACACTTTCCAGATAGATCTTTCCTTTGAGTAGAGCAGCGAGTTTTTGTGAGATATGTAGCCCTAAGCCCGAGCCTCCATAGCGCTTGGATATCTCGTCGTTGGCTTGGGTGAACTCGTCGAAGATGTGCTCTTGTTGTTCTTTTTTGATGCCAATACCTGTATCGCTTACCCCAATACCTATTTCATAGACGTCGTCGCCTAAGGGACGAGCGTCTGCCTGTATATGCACGGTACCTCGCTCAGTGAACTTGAATGCATTGGAGATTAGGTTGTAGAGTATCTGTTTTACACGGTAGGCATCACTTGAGAAGTTGAGTTTATTGATGTTGTCGGAGAGCTTGAAGGAGAGAGTAATATCCTTGGTTTTGTATGCTGACTTGACATTATTAGCCACTTCGTCAATGATTTCTGCTGTGTTAAAAGGTACTTTCTCAAGGGCTATTTTGCCTGATTCAATGCGGGTGTAGTCGAGCAGTTCGTCGACTAATTTGGAGATGTACTCAGAGGAGTATTTGATATGTGAGAGGTAGTTTTTGCCTTTTTCAGGGATATTGAGCTTGCTGAGCAACTCAGAGTAGCCGACGATAGAGCTGAGAGGGGTGCGCAGGTCGTGACTTACCATTGAGATAAGCTGCTCACGATTGCGCAAGAGGTTGAACGATTTGCGGTTGGCAGTCTCTAATTTACGACGGTAGCGTTGTGACATTACAAAATCGTTGACGATAATAATAGAGGAAATAGCGATGATACCCAAGGCTACTAAGAAGGCGAGCATCAGGAGGTTTTTGCTATTTTCAAAGATTTCGCGGCGCTCTTTGGCGAGCTTTTGTGAGTTGGCTAAGATCTCGTCTTCGAAGCTGAGGAGTAGGTCGTTGAGCTTTTCGGTGAGCTGCACGTCGTTGTGCCAGAGCATCTGTATTTTTTCATTGATTTGGCTTTTGGACTGGCGGGTGTCGTCATTGACCTTGTTGAGCATCGTCAGGGTTTCGAGTACGACGTTGTCGAACTTGGTACTTTTGAGGTTATTGGGTATCTTTATGTTCCTGTATTTCTTTAAAATAGAGGCTATATCGGACTGTTCTTTGATTTCATTGTCGGCTTTTCGCAGCTTACGGATATAGGCTCTACTGTCAATCTGATAGCCTAAGTAGGGTTCTAAGGAGGAGAGCTTACCGATGGCACGGCGTATGATAATGGAGGTGCTATCGCTGTCCTGAAAGGCTTTGAGCTCTTGTAGGTTCTCGCTTTTGAGGCGTATGAGGGTGCGGACGGTGTCGAGGGTGCGGAGTTGCTTCTCGGAGGTGATGTCGCGGCGGAACTTGAGGATTTCGTTCTGTAGGGCGTTGTTTTTCTCAAGGAAGTATTGTAGTGCCTCGTTGTCTTCGGTACGGAGGGCGATTTTACCAGCACTTTCTGCGTCGTTCATCATTGTGAGGATACGGCTAATCTGGATAATTTTGTTGCGATCCTCTTGGTTGATTTTCTCTTGGAGGACGAGTTTATGGATTTCTTGATAGATGATGAAGCCCGCTACTATGGATACCCCAATGAGGAGTAAGTAACTGAATATGACTTTAATAGTTAGTTTACTTGACGTTTTCATTCGCAATGGGAAATCTGAATACTGCTGTTTAAGCGGACAAAGATACGGCTTTATTTTCTTCTGTGCAAGCGATTGTGTGAATTTTTAGTGTTTCTCCGTTATCGCTTCGTTATCGATCCGATGTGTGGTAGTTGAAATTTGTTAAAAAATATGTTGGCTATGTTCGGGGAATGTACTACCTTTGCGGTTTGAAATAAGATTTATTTTTGTGATGAAAAAGCGAGTCTTTTTTTTGAGTTTGTTGGCGTTATTTTTTCTAAATAGTTGCCAAAAAGGAGATGATACTACTGCGGGCGATCGGATTACGTACAGCGAACAGGTGCCGATGTTGGCGTGGATAGGGGTGCCTCAGGGGGCGGACGCGAAGCAATATCAGTGGCTGCGTGAGGCGGGGTTTAACTATCAGTTGCTTTCGGGCTATGGCAGTCTTCGGACTGTGGAGGATGCCTTAGCTAAATCGGCGGCGGTAGGGGTGAAGTGCTTAGTGGCTTGTCCTGAGATGAATACGGATACGGAGATGGCTATCAAGCGGCTCAGGGATCACCCTGCATTGGCGGGTTATACGACCATCGACGAGCCGAAGATGAAGGACTTGGACTGGGTAGCTTCTCTGATGAAGAAGTATCAATCATTTGACAGAAAGGGGATTAGCTATGTAAATTTGCTCTCACTCGATACGTCGGAGAAGGTGATGGGTGCCTCGTTCGACGCTTATTTTAAGAAGGCAACGAGCGCACTGCCTTTGCAGATGCTTTCGTGCACTTTCTACCCGATAGTGTTGCGTGACGGTGAGGTGGAGCGTAGGGTTAATGGACTGTGGTACGAGAACTTAGAGGTTTATTCGCGGCGTGCTAAGGAGCTGAAGGTACCGTTGTGGGCGTTTGTGTTGAGTGCGTCATTTCGGCATACAGGTGGCGGTGGTGCTTACCCCGATCCGACAGTAGCTGACTTGCGTTTGCAGATTTATACGAATTTGGCTTATGGGGTGCAGTTGTTGCAGTACTACACGTATTCTACCCCAGCTGATGCGCCTCATTATACGGCACCGATAAAGGCAGATGGCTCGAAGAGTGCGAGTTATGAGCGTATCAAACAAGTGAACCAAGAGGTGATTGCCCTCTCGGGGGTGTTTGTGGGGGCGCAGGTGGTGGACGTATGGCATACGGGCAAGACGCTGCCTAAGGGTACAAAGGCTTTGAAGGTGCCGAAACCGTTTAAGGGGATTACCACAGGCGATGGAGGTGCTGTGGTGTCGCATTTGAGGAATGGCGGTCGCAATTACTTAATGATTGTCAATCACAGTTGTACGAAGGGGCTTTCGGTGCGCATTGAGGCTTCGGCAGGGGTGAAGGAAGTGAGCAAGGAGGCACGTTTGAAAGAGGTGGATTGGAGTGAGGCGCGAAGGTATGAGATAGGCGCAGGGGATATGGAGCTTTTTGAGTGGGAAGGGATTAATGATTAATGGTCAATGACTAATGATCAATGGTTAATTGTAGATTATACATTAGAAGCACTCCCTCTCTTGCGCATACGACTTCACATCACTTTCCTTTCAAAGAGAAAGTGGCACATTAACCAAAGTAGTATTATCCTAATGTGTAATCTGGGGTAATTAACCATTTAATAAAAAAGTTGTTTAAACTTTTAATTCTTAGTAGTTGATATATCCAAAATTAGTTGATTTTCTTTAATTTAACTTCTTTTGTCTTGATACAAAAGAAGCAAAAAATCAAGGCTCTGGATGCTTAGGCGAGAAAATCAACTTCCCTCGCTGAAAATCTTTTAACTCGCTCCGCTCGAACAGAAAAGATTTTCTACGCTCGTGCTGCTGATTTTCTCAGCCACGCCTCCAAGGCCGTTGCAGGATGAGGAAGGGAATAGGAGAAGACAAAGGGAGAGTTCAAAAGTTTAAACAAGTTTAAAGAAAAAGTTATATATTCCAGATAGTTTACCAATAACAATAAGCTGTATAGCTATCACTTATTGACAATAAGATCAAAAACTCAGTATGTTAGTTCTAAAGGCTAAAAGCTGAGAGCTGAATCTGAAATAATTAGTTAGTGAAATGAATAGGAATTTTAGGAATGGGCTGTTGTGGGCTTTGCTGACAATGGCGAGTATGTGTTTGGGTCAGAGTAAGGTGCAGGTACGTGTGAGGTATATGCAGGGCTTTTCAAAGCACAGTAGTAGTGCTGAGGCAGGTGGCGTGCAAAACCAATCGGTGATGATGCCTGCTTTCCGCTGGACGAGTAAGAGCGGCGTAGGGGCTGCTTTCTGGAAGAGTATTACCGATATGGGCGGTGGGCTGCTTCCGTATGTGGCATTTGGTTCGTATGAGGGTACGAGCCATACGAACCAAAAGTTGGTGCGCCGCAATGAGGATGCAGAGCAGTTTTTGAGGAATAAGGGTGTGGGTATCAGGAGTTTGGGATATACCTATACGAGGCAATCCTCACGCCCTCTTCAAGAGGTGTTTGCGGATATTGACAACTTTGTGAACTTCTACGGGAGGGAAAATATTGCGGGCTATTTTGTCGATGAGGTGATGGGTGGCTCGACCCAAGAACAGATTGATTATATGGCGAGTATCTATCGATATGTGAAGGGCAAATACCCTGAAATGACAGTACTTGCCAATAACGGCGGTGGTATTCGCGATGGTATTGCGCCTTATGCGGATATATGGATGACCCAAGAGGTTACGGCTGACACCTATATCAATCATTATCAGAAGCGTAACTCTACTTTTGAAAAGGATGCGGCGAATGCGGATAGGATACTGCACGTGGTGCATACGGCTTCGCCTGAGCAGTACGAGGAGATTATCAGGCTTTCGCGCGAGCGCAATGCAGGGCGGTTGTTTATTACGAGCGACACCAATGCTTACCCAAGTGGCTATGACGACTTACCTACCTACTTTGAAGCGCTACTGTTGAGTATCAATAACTTCACGCCGACTTCGGGCAGCT
>NZ_CP014227.1:2532500-2688484 GCF_001553545.1 Capnocytophaga haemolytica
TCTGCCTTAATATTCCAACGCGTAGGGTCAATAAAAGGAGGAATAGTATACGGTAAGAGCACTGCATCGCCTGCTATAAGGGAGTAAAAACCTTGCAATGCACCATCTATCTCATAGAAATTCAGATCGGCATCGTAGGCATCTGTGTGCTGTAAACTTTGTATAAAATGGCTAAAATAAGCCACCCTATCCTCAGCCTCCAAAAGTGCTTTGCGGTATTTCTCATTGAACACCACAGGTGAGTACACCCCATAGACAAGTATTTCTTTATCCGCCTCTTGCTGCTCAAAAAGGGCAATACCGCTGGCAATATCCTTACGATAGTCATAGTCAATATGCTCAGGGTCGTAGGCGCGCACCTCATCCCCCTCATCAGTAAGCACCTGCGTTCCCAGATGATTGGCAAGGCTCTTGACAAATGCCAAACAACCTTCCCAATCGTGGAGTGTTGCAGGAGTAAAGGCACGCACATCATAAGTGGCTTCCCCTTGATTGTAGCTCACTACAAAACCCCGACCGCTTAGCCCTTTTAAGCCTATTAACATCTCACCAAAATCGGAGATAGGTGCATTCATCACCTTTTCATAGTCCTCTGCTACCTCTGAGAGTTCGTACTGCTCAAATGCCTCAGAGGGCAACGCCAGCAATTCCTTAGGGCTCATCACCTCAGGAGCCTGCGTATTCTCAATATAAAAATATTTTCCCATTGTTACTTCTTGCTTCTAACTACTCGTTACTCACACCTCATTACTCAACTCTTTCATCACCTCGCGGGTGAGGGTTGCCACCATATAGTGCCCATCTAACACCTCATAGCTGTCCTCTGGTAAATGCGCTAAGAAGTCGCGGTAGTTGATGCTGGCGATTACCTCATACGCCTCAGGGTCGTTCTCATCACCATTGATAACCACCATTGTAAGCTCCCACTTGTCGATATCCTCTTCTTTAATATCCCAACGTGTAGGGTCTATAAAGGGCGGATACTCATAAGGCAATACGGTAGGAACCCCCTCTGTGATAGCGTACGCCCCATAAATAGCCTTGCTTTTGCGATCTTGATAGAACATAGGGGTAGCTACAAAAGCATCTAAATTCTGCTGTTCTACTACCCAATCGCTGAAGAATTGCACTTTATCCTCTGCTGCTAACAGTGCCTCGCGCACTGCCCCATCAATACACAAAGGACGATAGCAGCCAAATATAAAGCCGCTATTCTCCTGGTAATGCTGCAAGCCAAAGGCAATATCGTTGCGATAGTCGTAATCAATAGCCTCAGGGGCGTAGGTTACTTCTTCCTCATCAACTACTTGCGACCCCAAGTGCTGTCCCAAGTTTTTGATAAAGAGCAGTGCACTGTCCCAATCGCTAAGGGTTGAGGGGGTAAATACCCGTACATCATACTGCTTAGTCTTAGAGTCATACGCCACCTCAAAGCCTCTACCTGAGTGCTCATCGCGCCCCATAAGCATCACCCCATATTCACTGATAGGAGCAGCCATAATAGCATCGTAATCCTCATTATCTTCCCTTAATGAGTACTGTACAAAATCCTTTGGCTGCAACGCCAATAATTCATTAGGGCTCATCACCTTCGGAGCCTTCGTATTCTTAATATAAAATGTTCTACTCATTCCTCCCTTCTCATTTCTATTTTTCTAACTTCTCAATAATACCTATTGATCCTCGCATCTGCACCTCGTTCAAAGACCATTGCTACCACCTCTGCGTGGCGCTTCCTATCGCGGGTATGGCTTCCTGAGGCTGGAGCCGAATAAGCAGGCGTAGATGCCAATCGCCAATTCACCAAATCAAAATTCATCAACATATAGCCATAAGCCCCTTGGTTCTTAGGCTCTTCTTGCGCCCATACATAGTCATCAGCATTCGTATACTTCGCCAGCACTTCTTTGAGTTGTGCTATTGGCAACGGGAAAAGCTGCTCAAGGCGTACCAATGCCACATCATCACGCCCGAGTTTCTCGCGCTCTGCATAGAGGTCGTAATAGAAACGCCCAGAGCAGAACACTACGGTCTTTACTTTGGCAGCCTCAGCAATAGGGTCGTCAATCACCTCGTGGAAATGACCTGTTGCCAGATCGTCCAAGGTTGAAACCACCTGTGGATGGCGCAACAGACTCTTAGGGGTAAATACCACCAACGGCTTACGATAAAGTGCTTTCATCTGACGGCGCAATAGGTGATAAAAGTTAGCAGGAGTCGTACAATTAGCTACAAACATATTCTTATCCGAGCAAAGCTGCAAGTAGCGTTCCACACGCGCCGACGAGTGCTCAGAGCCCTGCCCCTCAAAGCCGTGTGGCAATAGCAACACAACCCCGTCTTGTATCTTCCACTTATCCTCGCCACACGAGATGTACTGATCCATCATTATCTGCGCCCCATTGGCAAAATCGCCAAACTGTGCTTCCCATATCGTCAGCGTATTGGGGCTTGCCATCGCGTAGCCGTACTCATAGCCCAGTACACCGTATTCCGATAGTAACGAATTGTAAATATGCAACGTACCCTTAGCGAACTCAGGCACCTTCTTCAATGCATACAAAGGTGTAATCTCCTCCTCTGTATCCTCCGTTTTCACCACCGCGTGGCGATGCGAGAACGTACCGCGCTGCACATCCTCACCTGTCAGGCGCACATCGTAACCCTCAGCCAAGAGCGATGCGTACGCCAAGTGTTCCGCTCCACCCCAATCGATGGCATCCTTCTCAAGGATACCTTCGCGGCGGTCAGCAATCACCTTCTTTATCTTATTGATAAAACTCTTTCCCTCAGGCAACTGTGTGGTCAGTTTAGCAATTTCTACTAACTTTTCCTTGTCAAAAGAAGTATTCACCGATACGAGCATTACCTCCCGTGCGACAAGCTCAAAGCCGCCCCATTCATTGAGCATAAACGGCTTGATGATGGTCATTGGGTATTTGCGCGACACCTCTAAATCGTTGTCTAATTTCGATTTATAGTCATTCTCTATCTGGGTAACAAACGCCTCATCAACCACCCCTTGTGCCATCAGCTCCTTGGCATAAATATCACGCGGATTCGGATGCTTAGCGATGAGTTTATAGAGCTTTGGTTGCGTAAAGCGCGGTTCATCACCCTCGTTATGCCCATATTTGCGATAGCCCAAGAGGTCTATAAATATATCCTTCCCAAACCTTTGGCGATAATCCAACGCAAAGAGAAAGGTCTTTACCACCGCCTCTGCATTATCACTATTGACGTGCAGCACAGGTATATCCTGCGACTTAGCAATATCTGTGCAATAGGTAGAAGAACGCGAATCGGTGTAATTAGTGGTAAAGCCCACTTGATTGTTTGTAACGATATGGATCGTACCCCCCGTTTGGAAACCGCGTAGGCGGCACATTTGCAACACTTCGTAGACGATGCCCTGCCCCGATACTGCCGCATCGCCGTGCAAAAGAATAGGCAGTGCTTTTGAAAAATTATCCGCACAATAGTGGTCTTGCTTTGCACGCGTAATCCCTTCTACCACAGGCGAAACCGCTTCCAAATGTGATGGATTGGGTGCCAAGTTCAAATCCATAGGCTTGCCCTTGCGCGTATCCTTTAAGGTCGTTACTCCTAAGTGATACTTCACATCGCCATCAAAAGTGTCGTCCATCTCGTAATCCTTTCCATCAAACTCGGAGAAAATATCCTGAGGGTTCTTGTCAAAGATATTTGCGAGCACATTCAGTCGCCCGCGGTGTGCCATACCCAACACAATGTGCTCCACACCTTTCTCACCCGCCTCCTCAATGAGGAAGTCAAGCGCAGGGATAAGCGTATCATTCCCCTCAAGCGAAAAACGCTTTTGCCCTACGTATTTCGTATGTAGGAAGTTCTCAAACGAAGTAGCTTCATTGAGTTTGGTAAGTATCTGTATCTTTTCTTCCTTAGTAAATTGCCGCTCTAGGTCCTCTTGCAAACGCTGTTCTATCCACGCGCGCTCTTGAGGGTCGCGCACATAAGTGTACTCAGTTGCTACGGCAGTGCAAAAGAGCGTTTTAAGCCGCTCAACGATGGTGCGCAAAGCACTTGCAGGCAGCCCTATCTCCTTGGCACAATCAAAAACCGTATCCAGATCAGCCTCCGAGAGCCCATAAGCCTCAAGGCTCAAATCGGGGGTATATGCCTCGCGCGCGCGTAGCGGATTAATGGGTGCAAAGAGATGCCCCCACTGCCGATACCCATTGATAAGGGTCAAAACTTTCAATTCTTTCTCTACCTTCTCGGGGGCAACCACCACTGCTTGTGAGGTAGCAACCGATTGTGTGGGCACAGCACCCTTGTGCAGCTCCGATACCACCCGTGGGGTTCTGTCCTCGTGTGTATCACTGCCCGCACCATATTCTTCTTGGGCAAAGTCAAACCCCTGAAAAAAGGCGCGCCAACTTGCCTCTACTGCATCGGGATTTTCACAATATTTATCATATAATTCACCAAAAAAAGCCGTACTTGCGGCATTCAAAAAAGAATACTTATCCATAATAAGCGTGTTTCGTTTCGTTACGTTTCGTTATTAGTAGGCAAAGGTACGGATTTCTTTTTAGATGGGCAAACTTTTTAACACAAATTTTTATGCAATATTCACCTACTTTCTCTAATTCTCTATGATAAAAATAGTTACGCTCAATTTCTATCAATCCACTAAAATCCTATCATCTACCAAAAACTACCATATTTCCTTCTTCACGACAAGCCTACTTCAAAGAGAAACAAGTGTATTATTAAATCCCCTGTGGGAGTGCCAAAGGCACTCCCACAGGGGATTTAAACCTATTTAATTATTTATTAATATGAGCTTCTTAACGGTATAGAGTGAAGTGACCCATAAATTCACGGTCGTCAGCTTCATCATTGAGACGCATTATGTACCAGTAGTCACCTGATGGCATTTCCTTACCGTCATAACGTCCATCCCATTTTTCACCTGCACGCAACTCTTTGATCAAACGTCCATATCGGTCGTAGATGCGTGTTACAGCATTTGGATAACTACGATCTGGATCTGGATCCCAACCATCATTCTGTCCGTCGTCGTTCGGTGTGAAGTGTGTAGGTGGTACCGACTTGATGTATTCTTTTTCAAGTGTCAAGAAGGTTTCACATCCTGCCTCATCCACTGCGCGAACTACTACCGTCTTATAGATACGTCCATTAGCTGTACGTCCTGGGTCGGAACCTCTTACAGTGTACTCGTTAGTGCCGTTGTACAATCCATTGAAGTAGTAAGTGTATGGTGGCTGACCACCTCTTGCCTCTACTATCACGTGGTTAGGCCGACGTACATCTGACTTATCCTTAACTTCTAAGCCTGGGTAACGCTTGATATCGAAGTGCTTAGTAACAGTATGGTGACATACAGTAGCTACTCCTGCACCCTTATAGAAGATAGTGATTTCTTGATTATCACCTGCATCTATGTCGTGTGTGATCGCTTGGTTACCATTGAACTCTGCAAACGGACGCGCATCAGCTGGGTCGGTGCTATTGATAGCATACGATGTATTGCTACGTGTAAGCGTTCCGTTGGCATTGTTAAAGGTTACTACCACATAACCTGTTGTGTAGGTTGTTGATGAGGTAGCACAACGCACTTTCACTTCTATATCTTGCGATGGTCTGAGGTCAGGAGCGGCTGCTATACTTATTTCTAAGGTTTGTGTACAGCTACCTGAATCACCATATTCTAACATATATCTACCTGGTGTCATACTTGTCTTTGTAACCACTGCCCCTACAGCTAAGTTACCAGAGCCGATAACACTGCCTGATGGATCTTTAAGGGTATAGTTATAAGCAGGTCTACCACCCTTGATAGTAAAGCTCAATGCTCCATCATTTTGTCCGAAGCAGGTTTCTGTTACCGTCTTCGCTGTGGCTATAAGCTGATCAGGTTCGATGATGTTAAACACTTGTGATATTTCACAACCCAGTACATTATCTCTCACCTTCACAGTGTAATAGCCTTGCGATAAGCCTGTATAGCCAGTACCTGAGAATGTGCCTGTATTCGGCGTAATTTCGTAGGTATAGCTACCTGTACCACCTGTTACCTCGTAGGTAATCGTACCGTTCTTCAAGCCGTAGCAAGTGATATCGGTCTTCGTAGCAGTGGTAGCTGTAAGCGATGTATAAGCCTCTACTGTTACCGTCAAGGTACGTGTACAACCATTAGCGTGTTCGAACGTGATGGTGTGTACCCCTGCTGCTACATTGTTGAAGGTACCGCTTGCTTGCTTAGCACCACCGTCCAAACTGAATGATGTAAGTACTGAATGTTGTGGGTTCACACTTGCCTTGATAGTGTTCTTCACACCATTGTTAGGACAGCTGTATTCCACTGTTGCAGTAGCTTGGAGGTCTACTCCCTCACCTATATTCACTGGTACGGTAGTTTCACAACCACGAGCATCCTTCACATAGATAAAGTGTGTACCTGAAGCCAAGCCTGTATAGAGGGTCTTGTTAGGTGTCCAAGTAACTTTATCAATAGATGTGGTATAAGTAGGTGTGCCTCCTGTGATGGTAATAGATACTGTACCGTCGGCACTGCCTATACATACCTCATCAGTCTTCTTATCGATCGCTGCTCTGAGCAATGTTGGTTCCTTGATTTCGAAATGGAACTCACGGAAGCAACCATTTTCATCTTGAGCTAATACGGTGTACTTGCCTTTTGCCAACTTATCGAAGAAGTTCTTTTCTTCGAAGCGGTCAAGACGCGGTGTGATAGCGTAAAGTATCTTACCTGTTCCACCTGTTACCGTTACTGATATTGTACCGTCTTTTTCACCGAAGCAGCTGATGTCGGTATGTGTTGCCACACCTACTTGCAATGCTGGTGCTTCGTTTATCTGAATAGTTTCAGTAGCCACACAGTCTACGCTGGTTACTACTACTTGGTAAGTACCAGAGGTCAAGCCTCCGAATGCCCAGTCAGTAGCACTTATCTGAGTAGCTGTAGCTGTTTGAGCTACCCCACCTTTATAGAGCTTGTATTGATAGTTACCTAATCCACCTGTAGCTGAGAAGGTAATCTGAGCCGAAGCATCACCATTACACTTCACATAAGCGGTATCAGTACGTACCCCAATAGTAAGTGGTGGCACATCCTTAATGTCGATACTGTTGGACGCCTTCGATACGCATCCGTTAGCATCCCGTACATAGAAGGTGTAAGTACCTGTACCTTTCACAAAGGTATTTACTGAGCTCCAAGGACCTGTTGCGCTTTCACCATATGCATACGCTCCTGTACCGCCTGTGGCTGTTACAGATATTGTAGCTTGGTGCAAGCAGGTTTGCGGATCGACGATCGCTGCAGTGACTCTTATTTCATCAGGTTCTAAGATAGTGATAGGACCTAACTCGGTATCACAACCCCAACCGTCAATAATCTTCACTTTATAAACACCTGCGTACAAGCCTGAGAAGGTAGTATCGGTTTGTGTACCGTATACTTGTGCCCCTCCTACATTCCACAACTCGTAAGTGTAGTTACCACTACCACCTGTAGTGCTGGTCACCTGAATTACGGCTGTCTTATCACCGTAGCAGTTTACTCTCACAGTGCTTGTGTAAGTAGCTGTTATCGGTGTTGGTGGAGCTATCACTACATTAGTTGATGTTTCGCAACCACCTTTATCTCTTACTTGAACTGTGTAAGTAGCTGCACTTAAGCCTCTGAACACTGAGGTATCGCTATAAGTACCATAAACTGCGTGTGGTGTACCACCTACCAGCAATCGGTATTCGTAAGTACCCCAGCCACCTTTTGCATCAATACTGAAGGCTCCGTCATTACCGCCACCGTTGCAAGTAAGGCGATTAGTGATTGTTGGCGACAAGGTGATCGGTGCACTTGGCTGACCTATGATAGCTGTCGTAGTAGTAACGGTACAGAATGGCGATTGTTGCTCTTCTATACGTACCACATAGCTACCTTGTGGCAAGCCTGTGATCAAATCTGTTCTTGTTGCACTACCTGAACCTGGTATCACAGCTGTCTTAGGAGGCGTGATAGGTGTTAAGGTATTCGCATCGTATACTGTGTAGCGATAGCTTCCTCGATAGCCTGTAATAGTAAGCTCTATGTTACCATCATTAGCACCGTAGCAAGTTACAGAGCTGCTTACAGTAGCCTTCGCTTCAATAGTGTCGAACTTATCAATGAAGTAGTTTGTTGAGGTATAACAATCTGTTGCAAGGTCTGTGACTTGAATAGTGTAGTTACCCGGTTTATCAAACTGTACTCCATTGAGTGTATTCACTCCTGCTGTAAGGGTTTGCGTAGCTGGTACTGGTGTGCCTGCTCCTGTTGTAGTGATATCGATACGATATCCCTTATTAGAGCCTCCTACTATGGTAATATCAATCTTTTCAGGTTGATTACAGTTAATAGGTTGCGTCTTAACAATACCTATATCAGTGATACGCTTAAGCGGTGGCAATACAATAGGTGTAGTGCTATTGCTTGCTGTACAACCGTTGGCATCGCGTACATACACTACAATAGTCTGTGTAGCACTGCCTGCACTTGTCACACTGTATACATCGCTATTTGTAAAGGCAGATGTATTGGTGCTTGTGCCGTCGTACACTTGGAAGGCGTACTGATAAGGTGCTGTACCTCCGTCGGCAACGGCTTTGATTACTGCCTGCATCGCGTTGTTGTCAGCATCACACTTGAAGTGAGTAGTCACCGTAGTGGTATTGCTTACAATTAGCTTATTAGGCTCTGTAATGGTTACTGTGCTGGTAGTTGTACAGCTACGTGATGAGGTTACTGTGATTGTGTAAACTCCCGCAGTAAGACCTTCAAAGCGGATATCCTTAGGTGTGGTGTTCACTGTTTCAACACGTGGTGTAAACGGTGCTGCACCTACCACCCTTACTTGATAGTCTGTTTGTGTTTGCGATGCTGGTAAGGTTACTACAAACGAACCGTTGTTGTCGCCGTGGCAACTTACATTGGTTTGGGTTGTGGTAAAGGTTACCGTCGCTGCATCGGTAACATCAATTTCAGCGGCAGTTGTTGCGGTTGCACAACCAGTAGTTCTGTCGAATACATCTACTTTGTACTTACCTGCTGGGACGTTAGTGAATACGCCTATTGCATTCTGTTGAACTACCGTACCCGCTGGGCTTGTCTTCAATGTGAACCACAAGTTACTAGAACCACCTTGGTAAGTAACTGAGAGCGTAGCCCCTGTAGCAGGTGTACAAGTTACTTGCTTAGTGATCTTAGCGTCTACATCGGTTACAGGGTCGTAAAGGGTAGCTGATGAAGTGAGCGTTGCTGTACAACCCCAAGCATCAGATACTACCACCTGATAGTGACCTGCGCCGAGACCGCTGAATACATTACTTGTTTGTGGGCTTCCTAATGGAGCTCCGTCTTTTATCAATTGATATATGTAATCCTTGCCTGCACCACCTTGTACATTCTGTACGGTGATCTGACCTACATTTACACCACAGTTCTGAGCTGTGATCGTAACTGTACCTGTTATAGGGTTTGGATTGACAAGCATAACTGTGCCTCCTACTGGCTTAGCACATCCACCTCTATCACGTATCCATACGTGGTAAGTACCTGGTGCCAAGTTGCTAAACTCATTAGTAGTCAACCAAACTGAGCTTGGTGTTGGTGCTGTATTACCTACATAATATTCGTAGCTGCCCCATCCACCTGTTGGGCTTACCACACTTATCTTACCATCATTACCCTGACAAGTGATTGACTGTACGCTTGTGGTGGCTGTCAGTGCTGCATCTGGCTCTTCAATAGTGAAGGTAGTGCTTTGTACACACTGAGAGGTCAAGTCAGTTACTGTCATTGTATAGGTAGCAGGTTTCAAGTTTGGCACCGTAATGATGTTGCTTGCTGGTACAGTTATCGGTGCGATAGTAGTACCACCTGCTGATGTTTGGAAGGTAGCTTGGTAATTGTGACCTGCAACAGTATTGCTCAATGTGAACGATGCCGTACCGTCGTTATCACCTTTACAAGTTACATTCTTAATTCTTGGATCGGTAATCCTAAAGTTGTTAGGATCGACTGAGCGATAGCCTACTTGGATGATACAGCCCGTAGTTTTGTGACCAATCCAGAAGGTATGCAAGGTATTTACTGCTAAATTAGTAAATGTATTACTTGCCTGCCACTCAGGTGCTGTACCGATAGGTGATGTAGGTTTCGTAGCACTATGAGCATAGAATACCTGACCTGCTGTAAAGCTACCACCACCAAGACGTTGTACTTTCACTTGTGCTGTATCACCTGTCGCACAAGTACCACCTGTTACCGTTACAGTAGCCGTATTTTCATCAAAGCCTTCGTAAGGCAATATTTGTCGCGTAGTGACTGTACTACATCCACTGCTATCGGTGATGGTGATGGTTGCTATACCCCCTGTAGCATCACCAATGATGAATGTATTACCTGTACCTGTGACCGCCTTAAATTGATAGCTTATCACGTATGGTGGTGTACCACCAGAGATAGCGCTATTAGGCACTGTGATCTGTGCACTCTGTGCGTTACCCGATGGGTCGCAACCAAACTGCTGAACTTGTATTTGTGTAGCACTAACAGTTATAGCTGTTGGTTCACCTACGGTTACCGTTCTGGTGAACTGACAGTTATTAGGTGCTGTAGCTGTGATAGTATAGACACCTGCCTTTAAGTTAGGTATCTTCTTATCAGCTCCTGGAGCAGGTACTACCCCTGCAGAACCTTGAATAGCATACGTATAAGCCCCTATCGCTGCATTAGTCTCGATGATATAGATAGCACCATCAGTACCGCCGTGGCAGGTTACTGATTGGGTATTCACATCGAAGTTAGGCACCTCACCAGCATTTACTGTTATCGTCTTAGTAAAGCCTACACAACTTGCTGGTGTAGCTTCGTCGTGTACGTTGATAGTATATACCCCTGCTGTGGTAACATTGATATTCTGAACCGTAGCTGGTGCCACTATCGTACCACTGGCAGGTGTAGCACCTGCAGGTCCTGTCACGGTAAAGTGATATTTACCTGAACCTTTCTTCACTTCTATTTTGATAGCACCATCAGGTGGTGTATTACAAGAGATGTGCTTATCAACACTCAACTCTACCTCTAAGGTTGGGCTGAGTACATAACCACCTGGGTAAGTGTATTCACAACCTGTAGCTTTTTCACGTATTCTCACGTCGTAAGTGGTAGGCACTAAGCCTGTGAATACGTTACTTGCTTGCCAAGAAACACCGCCATCGATAGTATACTCGTAGTTGCCAAGCTCAGTAGGTGGGGCATCGGTATTAGGACTTGCTGGTGCTTTAGCCTGTGGCCATACTTTCAAGCCGAGGGTTGTGCTACAAGTTTCGCCTTCTATACGGTTGATCTTAGGTGAAGGTGGTACCACAAAGGTATGCTGCTTCACGTCGGTACAGCCATACTGGTCAGTAACGGTGATATTCACTGTTACATTCTTTGCAGGGTCTGGATGTACTGGTGCATTTGCAATATTGCTACGTGGCACTGTCAAAGTAGGTGCTGTGCTTGCTGCTATTGGGTTGACAAAGTCAGCTGGATTTGCAGGCTCTACCTTGTAAGTATACTTACCGCCACCACCATTGGCTTTAATATCTATTGTACCATCAGTAGCACAAGTGATATTGGTAGTTGCTGTGAAAGTAAGTGTCAATGGCGACAGTACTTTTATTTCCACATCACGGCTACCCCACTGACAAGCATTAGGTGTATTTTCCCTAATGACCACGTAGTAAGTACCCGCGGCTAAGTTTGCTGGCACTGGGGCTACGAAGGTGTCAGGCACTCCTGCGGCAAGGAATGGTCGAGGACCTCCTGTTGCCATTACAGGACCTGGTGTTGTGCCTAAGCCTGGCGTTTTCTGATGGATTGTCCAGTTGTAGGTTGCATTTGCTGGAAGGCTTGTATAGCTTGCACTACGTGTTACTGTGATAGTAAGCTGACCGCCAGTGGTTGTACCTGCACATAAGTGCTTAGGTTCAGTAGTTACGGTAACCGCTGGTGTAGCCACTCCTTCATATATATCTTTTTCACTAACTGCAATACAGCCATAACTATCTTTTACCTCAAATAGGTAAGTTCTACCTACGATGAGATTGTTAAATGTATAGGTTCTATTTGGTGTAGGTGTTGTTGGCTCCCAAGCACCACCGTTAACACGGTATTGGAATGGTGGGTTACCTTCACCTGCTGGAACAGTTACTGTTGCATTAAAGCCTGCTGGTGCGTGTGCACAACCATTGGTAAAGGTAGGTACTGTTGTTGACACTGTTACCCCTTTGATAGGACCTGGCACGACGTAAGCTGCCATTTGAGCTGTACAGATTGCAGGGTCAGTAGCACAGTTGCCGCCCTTAGTGATGGTCTTTAACTGTAATATTACCGAAGTACCTGGCGTATAACCACTACCTACAGGTATGTTGGTGTTGGCGCCTGTTACTGCGTGCCAAGAAGTACCGTTATCTACACTATAACACAAATCATAACGTGCGGTGTAGTTCGTGTAGTCAGCTGGCTTGATATGAACTGTTAAGCCTATGGCTGTTGTACCTGTAGTTGTACATTGCCCTGTGCCTGCTGTAACGCTAAGTGTACCTTCAAGGACTGGGAAGTCGGCAAGGGTGATAGTTTTATTTACCACACAACCATACTTATCGGTTACACCTATTGAATAGCTACCTGCCGCTAAGTTATTAATAGTGTAGGTGCGTGTGTTGATACCTCCAAAGGTTTGAGGTGTTGCCCCGCCTGTTACGGTAACTGTAAAGGTAGTATCGCCTTTGATGTTATTCAAGGTTATCTTACCATCGGCACTACCGTTACAAGAAGGTTCAACCTTCGTAAGGGTAAAGTCAACATCATCCGCTTTATTAACGGTTACTGTAGAGGTCTTAGTACAATCGCCTGACTTAACGTATATTTCATAGTTTTTAGAAGTACCTGCAAAGACGGGTACTGTAATGCTATTTGCAGCACCATAAACAGGGGCACCTGCTGTACCCGCTTCTTTAAAGGCATATTGATAAGTGCCATTACCACCTGTAGCAGTTACTGTAATCTTACCTGCTACACAACTTACTGGCACTACCGAGGTATTTACATCAAGCTTGCCATCAATAGTAACGGTTGTACTGCTTTCACAGCCATACTGATCTATTACCCTAATGGTATGAGTACCTTGGCTTAAGCCGTTGAACCTATAGTTTGTTGCACCTGCAGTAAGTGTTATAGAGGTACCGCCATCTATCTGTAACTTATAGCCATCGTTACCGTCGATATTCTTCACTTCTATCCAGCCATCATTATTACCTGAATAGCATCCTACTTTTTCAGTATTAAAGGTTACTAGTTTAGGCTCTCGCACGGTGAAGGAACCTGTAGTAGTAGCCACACAACCATTAGCATCTTTCACTACAAAGCTACCACTTGCTGGTGCTGTGATATCAAACATTGGTGAACTTTGTGTCATAGGAGCTCCGCCGCCTGCTGGGTGCCAAGTATAGGTATATGCTGGTGTACCTCCCACAGTTGTAAGAGTTACTCTTGCAACTTTATTGTTCGAACACATTGCTGGTGTAGTTATGGTAGCTGTAAGACTCAATGGGTTAGGTTGAGTAATATTAACTGTCTTGGTAACCACACAACCACGGTTTTCAAACACAATGGTATTGCTACCAGGTTGCAAGTTGTCTATCTCTATTGTAGCTGCTGTAAGGTTTTGCAGTGCTGGGCGAGCTACATTGTTTACCTTGATATTATAAGTGCTGCCACTGCTTCCTATGTTTTCTACCTTGAATTTTACCTTACCAGTATTAGTACCATTACAAGTAGCGTTGGTTTGACCCTCTTGTGTCACTTTAAACTCGTGACCAGTAGGTACATTCACTGTTATTTCTTTTTCAAGCCAACAAGTTTCAGGTTCTTGGAACGCTTTAATATCATCTACCAAGAAGTCGCAACCATATCCTGTAAAGTTTTTATTACGTATACGTATCTTTACCGAACTTGTTCCTGCAACATTAGTAGACTCTCCATCAAACTTTATCCAAGCATCTGGATTTCCTCCATTCTTAGGTATTTTACCAGAATCTTTTCTAAATAGTACATTATTAGAAGCATCAACTATCTCGAATGTTAATTCAGGGTCTTCTGGTAATTTTCCTTGTGGAGAAGGTATGCTATTGTCTTGGAATAAATTGTATATCCAGAGTTCAAATTTTATCTTCCTTGTTGGATCTACATCATTCACTAATTTTTCATAGAGAATATCATTAGTTCCTGGCTGTCCGTCTGCCATATCCATATTCATAAAGCGGTCAGTATCGCCTAATACTGTACCAGCAGCGTAATGACGTGAGTTTGGTTGTGTCCAACTACCAGGAAAAACATTAATCATAAGTGCTTGTGACTTACGATTAACAATACCATAACCATTGTGATTTACCAAGCAATCTCTTGTTGTAGGACAGTTTTGGAAACATTGCAATTCTATTGTTGCCAAAGGATCTATTTCACCTAAACAAGCCTCTGCTCCAAAACCAAAATCCTCATCTATTAACATTGAGTTTGCTGGTAGAACGGTATTTCTATACTTAATAGTAGCCGTATAAGTACCAGGGGTAAGCCCTGAAATGGTGCCCGTAGTACCAGAGGCTACCTTACCACCTATGTGGTATTCAAAGTTGTAACTACCTGGAGTTCCTGTAAAGCGCACAGTAGCCTTACCTTCACAATCGTAATCAACGATAGTTTGGGTAACAACAGGGTCAGCTATCTTGGGTGGTACGGTTACCGTAAGCTGTTTTTCACAGCCTTTGGCATCACGTATGGTTACAGTATGTGTGCCAGCTGGTACCCATACTTCTTTGTTACTGCTAAAATTACCACCAAAACTGTATTGGTAAGGTGGTGTACCACCTTTCACGTTCGAGATACGCACTTTTGCCTTGTCAGCATTGGCACCAGAGCCACAGCCTATAAGCCCTGCTACGGCAGCAAAGCCAACTAATGGCTCTGGTTCTCTTATCACAATAGTAGTAGTCGTTTCACAGCCTTTGGCATCTACTATTTTTAACGTATGTGTTCCCACAGCTATACCTGTAAGAGTAATTTGCCCATTGCTCATACCCTTTGGTGTAGTGCCTATAAAGAGATTATAAGGTGCAGTACCTCCTGTTATAGTAACTTTAGCCTCACCATTACCAGCTCCATTACATTTAATATCTGTAGTAGTAACTGTAACGGTAGGAGCCGCAGGTTCTGTAAGAGTAGCAGAAGCTGTTACTTTACATCCTTTGCTGTCAGTTACCTCAAAGGTATAGGTGCCAGCAGTAGCCGTTTCATAAGAAATAACCCCCGTAGGAGGCACTGGAGTTGCCCCTTGTACTTGGGTAGTTCCTCTTCTAATAATGTAGGTATATGGTGGGTAGCCATCCTTTACTGTCAAAGTGATCTTACCATTCTTATTAGCTGCTGTACAGAAAATATCTTTAATAACTACTGCTCCTCCTACTGTTTGTATTTTATTCTTTACTTCAAAATTATAAGTAGCACTACAGCCGTTCTTACCTATCACCTCAGCAGTATAATTGCCTGCTGACAAACCTGTAAATACGTAAGTATCTGAAGGGTTGTTAGGTGATTTTACAATTCCATTTAACTTATAGGTATACGGAGCTTCTGAACCCCCTCCTGTCACAGTTACTTTTACAGCCACCTTAGCAGTGGGAGCTGCACAGTAATCAGAGCCAGTAGCGTTTTCTTGAAGTGTAAGTGTTTTTGCAGGATTTACCACAACAGTTGTTTTTGCACCCTCACAACCATTGTCATCTACTGCCCATACAGTGTAAGTACCTGCAGCATTAACTGTATGTTTATTAGAAGCCTGTGGTCCCGCAAGGCGTGTTGTTCCTCTATAGAAATTGTATTTATAAGGTGCTTTACCACCTGTAACTCCTGTTGCTATGAGTTCAAAGGTAGCAGGGCTACAACCTAAGTCACCCCCTTGTACAGTTGGTGCTGTTATAGCTGTAGGTGCTGAGATATTGACATTCTTTGTAAACTTACAAGGAGTAGTGTTATTAGCCTCATAGCTAATTACTACGCGGTGATTACCTGGAGCAATATTATTCCATACAAATGGGTTTGCTGTTTCTCTTACAAAGGCACCTCCATCTTTTGACACATAATAACCCGCAGCAGGAGGGTTAAGCACCCCTATTTGATAACTGCCCGTACCTGTATTACAAGTCGGCTGCGTAGTTCGTTCTGATGAATCATCTATTTTGAAAGCTCGACCATTGTCTACTTTCACCGTAATGGTCTGGGTGAAAGGACATATTTCAGGCTGCTGCCATAGGTAGATATCGTCAATAGCCAAGTCATTACCATCAGTCACGTCACTGTATGAGCGAACTACCGCATAAAGCGTGCCGTGAGTGCCCGGATCAAGCTCAAAGGTTTTTACTGTCCAGTCGTTGGCATTGCGCCAACCACGAATACGAGGGTTGATACGCTCAGAAGCTACACGGCTGCTACCGTCGAGGATACCAGTTTCGTTGTAGTACAACTCTAAAGCGATATCAGGTGCACCACCTGGGTAGCGACCATCAGTATACGCCAAGAGGTTCATCAAGGCAATTGAGAATTTAATCTTCTTATTAGGGAGGATATCAGTAATCTTGCGCTGATAGAGAATTGCTCCATCTCTACCTATGATATCACCAATATTGACCATCAAGTAGCGCCCATCAGGCAAGCCTGTATGGTCGTTAGGGATTACCCACGCACCGTTATTATCAGCACCCAAACTGTGGGTCACCACATATTCACCGTCAGCTAAGGTCTTGTGAGGTCCGTAAGAACTCAAGCCGCCTAAAGCATTCTTAGGGGTCTCGCCTGTTTGTAGCTGTAAGTGGTACTTTTTATTAATATACGGTGTACTAGTGTTCTTACCTTGTCCAAATGTTTCATTGAAGAGTACATTAGGAGTAGGGATGGTAGCATCAGAGTAGCGTACCAATACATTATAAGTACCAGGTGCTAAGTTCTTAAAGTTGTTATCTGTACGCCAAGTAGCACCACCATCTATACTATACTCATAGTTATAGCCCGCTGGCTTATTGATGGTAAAACTACCTTTACCCTCACAACTGTAGGTTACAGTAGGTTGTTGGAGGTTAGGTTGATCTGGTTTCTTCTTTACCTCTACTTTGATAGGACCTACTTGACAGCCTGCACCGTCTTTCACGTATAGGTTGTGGGTACCTGCTGGCAGATAAGCACTACGGTTAGTAGTCCACGAGTTACCTCCATCGAAGCTAAACTGGTAATTGCCGTCACCGCCCTCTACATTGGTAAAGCGTACTTTAGCTTTATCAGCGTTAGCCCCTGTACCACAACCGATGAGGGACTCTACCCCTGCTGAAGCTAAGAGGTGGGTGTCAGTTTGTGCAGGAACGGTTACGGTCTTAGGACTTAGCTCGCAAGTATTGCTACCATATTTATAGCGTACCTTCACCGTATGCGATCTGCCAGAGGCTACCCCAGGAAACTCGTTACCGCTTTGGTAAGTCCCGTTGTCAAGACTATATTCAAAAGTGAAGTTATAGCCTGTAGGGTTGGTGGTGGTTACCACTATCTTAGCGGTAGCCCCACACTGGGTAGGCACATAGTTAGCAGTAAAGGAAGGCTCAGCAATCTTCTTAATAGTAACGGCAGCAGTAGTCACCTTACAGCCATTCTGATCTACCACTTCAAAGGAGTAAGTACCTGCAGTGGTGATGGTGAAGTCTGTATAGCCATTTTTATATGTTTGTCGCGAAGTTCCACCAGGTCTCATCACTACATTATAGCCTGTTGTAGCGTGAGGCGTTCCCCCTGTGACTGTTACACGTACAGAGCCCTGACCCCCACACATAATATCTTGTAGTACAGAGGCAGTAGCTTGTATGTCGGTAGTTTTAGCCACTGTCACGCGCTGGGTGAGTGAACAACCATCGTCGGTTTTTGCTTCAACGATGTAAGCACCGTTGTTCAAACCTGTTTTGGTGTAATCCACACTATTGGTTTTTGTAGGACCATCGACGATATCCTTAGTGGCGTTATCTCTTTTGATGGTATACGTAATAGGTGGATAAGGGTTGCCCTCAAGTTGTATACGGATACTACCTTGACTAGTAGAACAGTTCATCGGTTTAGTAGTAACCACCAAGTTAGGCGTACGTTTATCTATTTGTACGGTTTCCTCAAAGATACAAGGAGAGTAAGTAGCCGTAGTAGTGAGCTCTTGTTTGATCTTTACCGTATAAGTACCTGGGTTATCAATAGTAAACTCACTGCTATCTTGGTAGTTTTTCAACATTGAAGTACCTTGATAAAGCGCAAACTTATAATTAGTAGGTACATTATTGATTTTGATAGTACCTTTTTTAGTACAGATAATATCGCGCTTATCTACTTGAGGTCTTATATCATTCTTAGTAATAGTGAAGTAGTGGGTAGCCACACACTGCCCTGGATTGTAGGTGATTTCCACACGGTAGTCGCCCCTATCTCGCAGCGATACGTTAGGACCTGTGGCAACATCCTGCCAAGTACAGCCGTATTCATTGCGTACTGGGCAGTCCTTAGGGTGTGAAGATGGCACAGTACAATTCACACGCTTCTGCCATTTATAGCTGACAGCGTTATTCACCCTACCACTGAGGCTGATTTCTGCTCTAGCATTAGCCCCACACAAGTAGATCTGTGGGTAATCCAAGCCATCGTTGGCACACTTGAATACCTCACCATTGATTCTCTTATCGTTGATATATTTTGAGATAGGGTTGTTAAGTACCTCTTCGTAGTATTTTACAGTGATCTCTTCAGGAGCATTCACACAACCAGGTTTTGTTTTGTCCACTCTGTAGACCCCAGGCTCAGACACCTCTAAAGTCTGCTTTGTTCCTAATACTTGGGTAGAGCCTTTTTTAGTCCAACGGTAAGTATCGAAGCCATTACCTGCTGTGATGGTCACCTTGCCTTTACAGAGCACTTCAGTACGCTCAGCCACACAGTTGCTTAGGTCAACCACCACATTCGAAGGACCTTCCTCACGGGTAGAACAGTCGACCCCATTATAGCTCTGGGCTGTAAATTGTTTTTTATCCTCTTTACCTTTCCCTGTAGCCACCGCTTGATTCTTAATCACATTAGAGCAGGCGTCAATATACCTACTACAATCAGATGCTGCCTTTACTGAGAAGCGTATTTGGTGCCAAGCGTGGTCTTCACGGCTCACCAAAGAATTAGGTATCCTAAAGGTGAGTTCGTGGTTAGCGACATTGTAGCTCACATCTGCAGCAGTCATCCCTGGACTATTAGGAAATTGATAGTTAGCCGTAGCAGGGTCGAAGTCGATAGTAGAAGGCAGTTTATCAGTGATCACCATTCCTTCTACATCATCTGCCCCTGTATTTCTAAACTGTAATTGATATACTAAAGGTGTTCCTTTTTGTATTTGTTGACCTGTGATATTTTGGTTTGACGTATTCCAAACAGTTTTCACCAATTCCACCTCAGGGCGCATTACCTCAATACTAAAGGCAAACATAAAAGGGTTGTAAGCATCAGAGCACCCACCTTCTGCGGTAAGCTTGATTTGTACAGAAGTAGTGGTATTGTCTAAGATATGATTCCCAGAGTTGGGTACATCAGCAATCCCCGCATCAAAACCAAAGAGGTTCTCAGAAGCAGGGTTACGATGAGTGTTAATACCATTCTCATCAGTAACAGTACTGTTAAAGAAGTTAGGTCCTTTTCTATGACACCATAGATTATCAAGTAAATCTTGACGTCCTGGAGCTTGTATATATTCAAAATTAGGGTTCTTCCCTTTAATTTGAACCGCATCATCTATCCAAGGGAGCTCCCCTTCCAGAGCAGCAAAACCTATTTTGGCATTTACAGTTCCCACAGGGGTTGTTTTAAATCCTGAGATAGGGAAGGTAACAGCACCATTTGGCTTATTAATTACAGTAGCAAAGCCATTGAACAGAGTAATATAATGGCTTCTTATATCAGGGTTTTCATATACGACATAAAGCACCCAACCTGCAGAACTGTTAACTTCAGAGGCTGTTTGCTGAGGAGCTTGCATATCAGCGACAAAGTAGGTACCAAAGCCTCCTGCCGCTACTAAGTTAGTAACATCCTTACGAGCAATATACGCCCTATTCTCTTTACCTACTTCTGGAACACCTCCCGTAAGACCATCAAAAATAAGCTCATCGGCTGTGAGCTGCTGATAGCCTCCATTAGGTGTTTTAAACTTCACCTTATTAAAGTTAGCTTGCATCAGACGCCCTTTGTTTAGCTTATCTCTTGTAAAATGAGCAGCCCAATAGAGGTAGGCCTTCTTAATCTTCGAACAACGAGCATTTACCCCTTTTACAGGATTAAGCAGGTCAGCCGAACTCGAGTTAAAGGTACTCGGATCATTATCCACATCGGTAAAGTTGAGCTCCACACTATTATTTGAATCTTCATTCTTTAATGGGAAAACTACCTTTGTGGGAGTATTGGCTGGATACTTCCCCTTATTGATAATAGAGTTTCCTATTACCAACATATCCCCCTTTACCGTCTCTTGGTAGATAGGTGCATAAGGCTTTAACGTTTGTGCAAAGGCGGCAACAGACGCCCATAAGAAACATTGTAATAAAAATAACTTTTTCATACTCGTTGAAGTTATATGTCGTAATATCATCTTTCCGTAGTTTTTATATTGCATAGCTCGCAGCCACACATACTTTATTTACTATCTAAACTGCCCTGAGCCTCCCACTGAAATTTTAACCTTCTATTAACAAATCTAAGTGCTTTTCTAAGCCTCGGGCTATCAAATTACCCTAAGCAATGTATTTTTATAACAAATTGACTTACAAAGTAGTATACAAACATACCTCTAAAAGGCTTTTCTGCATATTGCTCTGTATAATAGTTACACTACACTACTCAACCGCAAAAGTAAAACATTTATTTTAATTAAAAAACAATAATCAAAAAATTAACACTATTTAACACTTCGAGAATTTCTTAAAAGCGTTCTTTTTTACACACTATCTTTTTGAATAACCTATAAAATAAAAACACCAATTCATTTATAATTACTTACAAATCAGCAATCAAAAACATTATTCTCATTTATATAGCACACCGTCAAAAAATTACCCTTCTCACAAAAACACCGCGTCCCTTTTTTACCCTACAAAAACTTTTTTTGCAAAAATTAACGTTACTCACAACAACACTTTTCTATTGAAACCAATTTACACGACAAAGATACACAATTTATTTTAATGATCGTTCACATACAGAAAATATATAGGTAGGTATTGCAAAGTGCTAAGCAATTATTTACACCTATTATATATAAACGCAAAAATATTTGGTAGATAAGAAAAGTATTTATATCTTTGTCGCATTAAAATTCGTAAAACTTATGAACACAGAACTATTTGAATTACGCCACATCGGGGCTGCGGAAAAAGACCTCCCCGAAATGCTCCGCACTATCGGAGCCGAAAGCCTTGACGCGCTTATCGATGAAATTATCCCTGAGCACATACGCCTCAGGAAACCACTTGACCTCCCTGAGGGGATGAGCGAGTACCAATTGCTGAATCACATTGATACGCTCGCTAAGAAAAATAAAATCTTTAAGAGTTATATTGGGCTGGGTTACCACGAGGCAATCACCCCCTCGGTAATCAAGCGTAACATTTTTGAGAACCCAGGTTGGTACACCGCCTACACGCCTTACCAAGCTGAAATCGCACAAGGGCGCTTAGAGGCACTGCTCAACTTCCAAACGGTCATTGCTGACCTTACTGGAATGGAAATCGCCAACGCCTCTCTCTTGGACGAATCTACATCGGTTGCGGAAGCGATGCTGATGCTCTTTGACCTACGCTCACGCGAACAGAAGAAAGCCAATGTAAAGCGTTTTTTTGTTTCAGAAGAAATACTCCCTCAGACTTTATTAGTACTCACCACCCGCGCCGAGCCTTTTGGCATTGAGGTAGTGGTAGGCAATCACCAAACCACAAGCCTCGACGAGACTTACTTCGGTGCTTTGGTGCAATACCCTGCAACCAGTGGGGCGCTCTTCAACTACAACGACTTTATCAACGAGGCACATAGCAAGCAAATAAAAGTAGTAGTCGCTGCTGACCTGCTGAGCTTAGTACTCTTAGAGGCACCTGCAAACTTCGGTGCTGACGTGGTAGTAGGCAGCTCGCAGCGCTTTGGCATTCCACTGGGCTATGGAGGCCCACACGCAGGCTATTTTGCTACTCGGGCTGAGTATAAGCGTTCCATACCAGGGCGCATCATAGGGATCACCATCGATGCCGACAATAACCGCGCACTGCGTATGGCGTTACAAACACGTGAGCAGCATATCAAGCGCGAAAAAGCGACCTCCAACATCTGTACCGCTCAGGTGCTGCTAGCAGTGATGGCGGGTATGTACGCCGTATACCACGGTCCTGAGGGCTTGCGGTACATCGCTCACAAGGTACACCAAGCCACCTTTACCTTAAAGATCCACTTAGAGCAAGCAGGCTTTACGGTGGTGAATAACACATTCTTCGACACTGTCAGAGTAAAAGCCAACGCTGCCAAAGTGCGCGAAGTAGCTGAGAAACAAGGTATCAACTTCTATTATCCAACAAGCGATACCATAGCCATCTCACTAAACGAAACAGTGGGTATCGACGAGCTAAACGCTATTCTTAGCGTATTCTCAGAGGCTGAACACAAGAAGATCACCCCTGTGGGAGCGCTCATTGAAGGTAATGCCATCCCTGAGGAGTTACAACGCCACAGCGATTTTCTCACTGCTGAGGTGTTCCACCGTTACCATAACGAAACTGATATGATGCGCTACATTAAGAGCTTAGAGCGCAAAGACTTGTCGCTGAACCACTCAATGATATCGCTTGGCTCGTGCACGATGAAGCTCACTGCCGCTACCGAGATGCTCGCTTTGAGCAGTGCTGCTTGGGCGAATATCCACCCCTTTGTACCTCGTGAGCAAGCCGAGGGTTACCACATAATGCTTACAGAGTTAGAGCACGATCTGGCGACTATCACGGGCTTTGCAGCCACTTCTCTACAACCAAATTCAGGAGCTAATGGCGAATACACAGGTTTGATGGTGATCCGCTCATACCATCAGTCAAGGGGTGAGGGGCACCGCAATGTATGCCTGATACCTGCCTCAGCCCACGGCACCAATCCTGCCTCAGCAGTGATGGCTGGTATGGAAGTGGTGGTAACGGCTACCGACGCCCAAGGCAATATCGATGTAGCTGACTTCAAGGAAAAGGCGGAAACCCACCGCGACCGCTTGGCAGCAGTGATGATCACCTACCCTTCCACCCACGGCGTATTTGAGTCGTCAATCACTGAGCTGGTGAAGATCGTGCACGAAAACGGCGGCCAGGTGTATATGGACGGTGCTAATATGAATGCCCAAGTGGGGTTGACCAATCCTGCCACTATTGGTGCTGACGTGTGCCACCTGAACCTACACAAAACATTTGCTATTCCTCACGGCGGTGGAGGTCCTGGGGTAGGTCCTATCTGTGTGGCTGCCCACTTGAAGGATTTTCTACCTACCAACCCCATTGTGTCCGTAGGCGGAAAGAAGTCGCATATCGCTGTTTCTGAGGCTCCTTACGGAAGTGCTTACGTGTGCCTTATTTCCTATGCCTATATCAAGATGCTGGGTGGTAAAGGGCTCGCTGATGCAACGTGCTATGCAATCCTCAATGCTAACTACCTCAAAGAGTGTCTTAAGGCGTATTACCCAATACTCTATACAGGTGAAAAAGGTAGGGCAGCCCACGAGATGATCCTTGATTGTCGTCCATTTAAGGAGAAAGGCATTGAAGCTATCGACATCGCTAAGCGCCTAATGGACTACGGATTCCACGCACCCACCGTCTCTTTCCCCGTAGCAGGCACTCTGATGGTAGAGCCTACTGAAAGTGAGAGCAAGGCACAACTCGATCAGTTTGTCGAAGCGATGGTGGCTATCCGCAAAGAGATTGACGAATGCAGTGAGGCTGATACTAACAACGTGCTAAAGAATGCTCCTCATACACAGGCTATGCTCACCGCTGACGAGTGGCACCTGCCTTACAGTCGACAGAAAGCCGCTTTCCCCCTACCCTACCTCAGTGAGAATAAGTTTTGGCCTGCAGTGCGCCGCGTAAACGACGCCCACGGTGACAGGAACTTAGTCTGCACCTGCGCCCCTATTGAGGCGTATATGGTTTAATAGCTCTCAGGTCTCAGGTCTCAGCTCACAGAACTGACTCCTGACTCCTAACCCCTATATAGTGTAGCTTATAGAAAAGGCACTGCGAAAGTATTTCGCAGTGCCTTTTCTTTATTCTATTACCTAAAAATTCCTTAAGATTAAGGGTATAGTGCCATATTGCATTGAGCTTTAGTAGTTCTTTTATCCCATTATAATAGGTTAATTTTCCGTTATTCTTAGTTTTATTTTCTTATTATTGTTCGAGATCTGTTCGATATTCATTCGATATGTATCCGATACGTGTCCGTAATAGTTTCGATAAATGGACAGAGTAGTAAGGAGAAAATATTTCTGCTCGCTGACCCTTGATTTTATTCTAAAACTGAAAATATATAAATGCTTGCAGATCGGTGGAGTAGGCTTGATAGCAGATCAGCACTACTACTACGGCAATGGCTCCCTTTACCACATAATGGCTGTGTGCGAAGATATGCTCGATGTGGTCTTTCCACTTTTGAGGTAGCCAATGGGTGATATAGCCGATGAGGATAATCATAAAGGGGATGTTGTTGTACTTAATCACTTGCATTGCCCCTGCCCAATTCATATTATGTGCCACCTGTCCGAACCACTGTCCCACGGCTTCCATATCGGTACTGCGGAAGAAAATACGTGTAAAGGTGATAAAGACAAAGGTGAAGGTGATCTTCCAAAAGCGGGCTATCCATCGGGTGGAATGCTCGTAGGGGCTGACCTTGCGCCAATACTTATAGGCAACGACCCCTAACCCATTGAGCCCGCCCCATATCACGAACTTCCAGCTAGCACCGTGCCATAGCCCCCCGATGAGCATCGTAAGCATAATGTTGATATTGGTAATCACCGCGTGTTCAAAATCTTTAAAGTAATACGCCGCTACGGCACCTGCTACGAGCAATACCCCAATGATGATGGTGAAGGCGAGGTTATGCACCGCCACCACTGCCACTATGGCAAAGAAAAGCCCGAAGATAAAAGTACCCAACGAGGCATTGCGATTACCCCCCAGAGGGATATAAAGGTAATCCTTCAGCCAAGTGGAGAGCGAGATGTGCCAACGCTTCCAGAAGTCGCCACAATTGAGGGCTTTATAAGGCGAATTGAAGTTTACGGGCAGCTGAAAGCCCATCAAGAGGGCAACGCCAATGGCGATGTCAGTATAGCCCGAGAAGTCGCCGTAAATCTGCAAAGAATAGCCAATGAGTGCCATTATTCCCTCAAAGCCTGAGTGCATCGTAGGCGCATCGAATACGCGGTCAAGAAAGTGCAGGGCAATGAAGTCGGCAAAGATCATCTTCTTTATTAAGCCTTTTAGGATAAGGAATATCGCCTTGTTAAAATCATCGCGTGAGATGTAAGTGCGCTGCAATATCTGCGGCACAAACTCTTCGGCACGCACAATGGGACCTGCCACAAGTTGGGGGAAGAAACTCACGTAGAAACCGAAGTCCAAGATAGAGCGCAAAGGCGGTAGCTTATGGCGGTAGATATCTACGGTGTAGCTGATGGTCTGGAAGGTGTAGAAGGATATCCCCACAGGCAGGATAATCTTGTCCACGGTGAAGTAGCCTGTGTTAGAAAAGCCATTCGCCCAATAGGCTAAGTAGTTAAACGTCTGGTGATGGGTATGGAAGAGGGCATTGTAGCTATCGGTGAAGAAGTAGGCGTATTTAAAGTAGAAGAGCACTAAGAGGTTCAGACACACGCTGATGGTAACGGCTATCTTGCGGCGGCGTTCATCGGTTTGGGCGTAAATGTAGTGCCCCAGATAGAAGTCCGTGAGCGTACTGAACACCAGCAACAGCACAAACATACCGCTGGCTTTGTAGTAGAAATAGAAGCTCGCCAGTAGCAAAAAGAGGTTGCGCACGTGTTTGCGATCAAAGATGAGCACGAAGATGGCGTAGACCAATGCGAAGAATATCCAGAAATCGATACGCACAAAGGTCAGCGGATGGTCGGACTCGAAGTTAAAGAAGTTCTTAAAAAATTCTATCATTGTGATGGAGTTATTCTACTGCGTTAAGATCGTTATGGAGGCATTGGTAAAACACTTCGGAGATCAGCTGAGTGCCTTTGGGGGTGAAGTGCACGTAGTCAGAGGCTGCCATACCTTTCTTCACCCAAGTTTCCATTGAGTTGGTGCCGCCCATAGCCTCGTACAGACTGAAATAGGCGATACCGTTCTCCAAGCACTGTTCTTTCATTATTTCGTTGAGCTTCGGCAGCATTGGGTAAGTAACGAGCTTGCCATTCTGCGAGGTGGTCATATCCCCCGGACCGATGAGCATCAGCATTGCCGTGGGGTTGGCTTTCTTGAGGTATTTCATATTGTAGAGTAGCCCCTGTACGTACTCGCGCAGTTGATGCTCGGTGCGCATATACGGAATGGTGTTGCCGCCATATTGAAAGATGAAGATATCCACAGGGCGTTCTACGCTCATCTGGCGTATGTTGGGGTAGTTCATACGGGTGAAGATGCGCCCAGCCTCACCGCGCATTGCTACGTTATCCATACGCACGCCCGCTGCTGCATCGAGGGTGATGCCGTAGAAATCAGGACTTACGCGCGTAAGGAACTCCACTTTCAGCTCTGCGGGGGTGGTGGTGAAGTTCAACCGATAGGCGTGTGCCTGTCCATCGGCAATGAGGGCATCTTCGCGGATGAGCACCCCATCTTGGTATACGCGGATGTCTACGGGGGTAGTGGTATTGCCGTAATAGAGGGCAAACTTGGTGTAATTGCGCAGCCTTGCATAAGATTTCACCGAGGGCTTTACAGTGAAGGAGGCGGTGGTAAATTTCACCTTAGTGGTATCGACAGGCAGGGCGTAGTAAGGTGTAAAGCGCGAGTAGGTAGCAAAGAGCCCGTACTTGTTATGGGCAACGCCTTTGCGCTGCTTACGGTCGAAGAAGGCATAACGTTCCCACTGTGGTGAGGTAGTGATGTCTAAGCTGTTCTGTCCGTAAACCACTTTGATGGGCACAAAGCCTGGACCGCCACCACTGTAAGCCATCTGCAAGCGATTGCGCACATAGGCGGTGATGCGGTCGCCCTCGAGCTGCGAATCGCCATAGTGCACTATTTGGCATATCCCTTTGCGGAGGCGTTTTTTTAAGTCGCGGATATAATCAATGCGGTTACCTGGGTAGTAAATCTTGCCCATCGCATTGGTATCAAGACTGTCGGGCGGGGCAGTGATGGTATCGGCTACGGTAACCACATCTTCTTCTTTAACGATAGTTTTCGTATCCTTAATCAGCTCGTCTACTTTGTGGTTTTCCTTTTCTTCTTGGCGGAAGAGGATGTCGACAGTAGGGTAGCGCAGCATCTTGCCACCGATAGCAATGCCCTCGCGCACAGTGCCTTGGGGTGTAGTGTAGTAACTGCTAAAGAGGGTCATCAGCAGTAGGGCGAGCAACACGCTCACGATGAATAAAAGAATGTTTTTAGGTTGCATATCAATCAATTGCTAAGGTTTCCCACTCTTCCATCAGAGTGTCTAATTCTTGTTTCTTACGGTCGTAATCCTTGTAGAAGTCATCGCTTTGCATACCGCCTTCCATTGTTTTGAGCATCTGATTGAGCTCAGTTTCCACCTCAGCAATGCGCTTTTCTATCTTGTTAATCTTATTCTGCAACGCCTTTTGTTGTTTCTGCTCTGCGTAAGCTTGAGGCATCAGGCTTGAGGTATCAGGCTTGAGAGGAGCTGATAATGTGTTCTGCTCTACTCTCTGCTCATTACGCTCTACTCTCTCCACCTCTCTAAACGACGCTGCAGCACGCTGCTCCAAGTAAAAATCAATATCCCCAAGATATTCCTTGATGTGTCTATCCTTAAACTCGTATACCTTATCGGTGAGCCCCTGAAGGAAGTCGCGGTCGTGCGATACGATGATGAGCGTACCCTCAAACTGTTGTAGGGCGGCTTTCAGTACGTTTTTGGACTTGATATCCAAGTGGTTCGTAGGCTCGTCCATCACCAGCACGTTGAAGTCCGAGAGCAGCATCTTCGCCAATGCCAAGCGGTTGCGTTCGCCCCCTGAGAGCACCTTCACTTTCTTATCCACCTCATCGCCACGGAAGAGGAACGCCCCCAAGATGTCTCGTATTTTCGTGCGATTGCTGTCGTTGGCAGCACCAAACATCGTATCGAGTACCGTCAGTTCGCCGTCTAAGTAATGAGCTTGGTTCTGTGCAAAATAGCCCAACTGCACATTATGCCCGAGGCGTATATGTCCCTCAAAGGGTATCTCCCTCACGATCATCTTTGCCAGCGTGGTTTTGCCTTGCCCGTTCTGCCCTACAAAGGCAATCTTGCTGCCGCGCTCCACTAATAGCGACAGGTGTTCGAGCACCTGCTTATCGCCGTAAGCCTTTGATACATCGCTGATTTCCAGCACCACCTTGCCTGGGGTTACCGATACGGGGAAGCGCACGCTCATCACGGCATTGTCCTCCTCATCTACCTCTATGCGCTCTATCTTGTCGAGCTTCTTCATCAGCGACTGCGCCATTGAGGCTTTGGTAGCCTTGGCGCGGAACTTTTCGATGAGCTTTTCTGTCTGTTGTATCTTCTTCTCTTGGTTCTTCTGTGAGGCGAGTTGCTGCTCGCGTATCTCCTTGCGGAGTTCTAAGAACTGCGTGTAGGGCTTGGGGTAATCGTATATCTTGCCTACGGAAATCTCAATCGTTCTATTGGTAACATTGTCGAGGAACATACGGTCGTGCGATACTACCACTACCGCCCCTGAGTAGGTGGTGAGGAACTGCTCCAGCCACAATATCGACTCGATATCCAAGTGGTTGGTAGGCTCGTCCAGCAGCAGGATGTCGTTGTTTTGCAGGAGGAGCTTAGCCAGCTCGATGCGCATACGCCAGCCCCCCGAGAAGCTATCGGTGAGCTTGCCAAAGTCCTCGCGCTTAAAGCCCAGCCCGATGAGCACCTTTTCGGTGTCGCCTTGGTAGTGATAACCGCCGAGGATGTCGTAGCGGTGGGTGAGTTCGCTGAGCGTGTCGAGCAGTTGGTGATATGCCTCGCTCTCGTAGTCGGTGCGGTGTTCCAGCTGGTGGTGGATAGCGTCTAACTGCGCCTCCACCTGCTTGATTTCGTCAAAGGCTTGGTACGCCTCCTCGAGGATAGTGCGCCCAGCGATGAAGTCTATGTCCTGCTTGAGGAAGCCGATGCGTACGTCCTTATCAGTAGCGATGACCCCAGAGTCGGGCTTGAGTTCACCCGAGAGCAGCTTGAGCATTGTAGATTTGCCCGCGCCGTTCTTGCCGATAAGCCCCACACGGTCGCCTCCTTTGAGCATAAAGGCAACCTCTTCAAATAAATATTCCCCTTGGAATGAAACCGATAAATCGTGAACGTTTAGCACTTTTTTTAGCTTTCAGCTCTCAGCTTTTAGCTTTTAGACAGCGCACAAACCATACGTATCACGCATAGCTTGCCCCTCAAAGCTCAAAGCTCGAAGCTCTTACAAGGCGCAAAAGTACAACTTTTTTGGAAAATAGACGATTATAAAGAGAAAAAAGAGCAGAGAGTAAATTGATCATTGACATCTAATCATAAAAAAAGTGAAGCCTAACATTCAGCTTCGTTATGCATCCGTTCTGGCTTCGTTTTTCAATAGAGAGTAATGGTAATGGATAATGTAGAGAGCTGAAAGCTATCCCCTAAAAGCTAAAAAGCTATCTAAAACTATAGCGCAGTGGCAATTGATGTGCTCTGAGGTAATCCTCTAAGCCTTTGTATTGCTCCTTGTGGGTGCGAAAGTCAGCCAATGCATTGTAGAACATACGGCACTCGGCAATCATCGCACGGTCGTCCTTGCCCAAACGCTGTGAAAGTGTCTCAAATTCATCGATGCGGGCAAGCTCAGTGGGCAGGTCATCATCTAAGAGAATCGCCCAAGGCAACTCGTGTAGCGAAAACCAAAAGCCTTTGCGCAGGGTATCGTACCACAAGGTGAGTCCCTGAGGGTCGTCGGGGTCGTCAGCGAGCAGTGCACTGATGAGGTCGTCGGTCTCCAAGTCCAAAGCCCAAGCAGTGTTAAGTCCCTCGCGTAAGTGCAACAACAGACGAGCAAACCACGCCGCACAGCCCTCACCCCCAGCCCATATAGAACGCAGCTTCTTAAAGAAGGGTACACTGAGCAGCACTTTATCTTCATTGGCAAATACAAAGTCTTGTAATGCCTCCGCTGAGGGTAACGCTTCATAAGGGAATAGCTCCCAATCGCGTAACGCCTCAAAGCGTGCCCGCCGTGCCTCCTTAGGCAGATATTCCCCCAGAGGATAACGCTCATAAATCGTAAGATAATCTTGTAATATATTCATTTATTAGCCTTTAGGAATTAGCTTTTAGAATAGAGTGTAAAAGTGCTTTTAGGTATACTCTAAAAGCTATCAGCTATCACATACCCCCCTGTCCACGCATTTTGGAAGTTAAAGCCGCCTGTTACAGCATCAATATCAAGCACTTCACCTGCGAGGTAAAGGCGTGGGTGCAGCTTGCTTTCAAAGGTCTTGAAGTTCACCTCAGAGAGCCTTACCCCGCCTGCGGTTACAAACTCCTCTTTAAAGGTTGCCTTGCCCGTAATGCGAAAGTGCGAGGCGGTAAGTGCCATAGCTAAATCGCGCAAGAAGGGCTTCCCCACTTCTGCCCATAGTTGCCCCGCAATGCCCTCTCGCTCGGTGATGCGCTCCCACAGTCGCTTGGGCAAACCGTAGAGCGGGTGGGTATACACCTGTCGCTTGGCGTGTTGCGCTTTCTGCTCTTGCAAATCGGCAAGTACCTGCTCAAAAGTAAGCTCCTCACCGCTGGCAGCCGTCCAATTCACTTGTAGCACACATTGGTAATCGCGATCTGCCAACAGCCGTGCCCCCCAAGCCGAAGCCCGCAACACAGCAGGACCGCTAAACCCCCAATGGGTAATGAGTAGTGGACCTCGTTGTCGTACTTTTAGCGGCGTACCCTCTGTGCTTAACAACGAGAGTGCTACCTCAGCACTTACCCCTGCCAAGTCTTTGATAAATGTATCATCTGTATGGAAAGTAAATAAAGAAGGCACAGGCGGCACAATAGTATGCCCCAAGCGGGCTAAGATGTCCCACATCTTGGGATTGCTGCCTGTGGTAACAACTAACCGCTCTGTTGTAAAAGTATCGGTAGCGGTCTGCACCTGCCATAAGTCATTAGCAAATTGTATATCACGGACGTTCTGCGCTGTAAGTAAAGCTATACCGCTCTTTTGGATAGCCTTCATAAAACAGTTGATGATACTCTCTGAGTTATTGGAATCGGGGAATACACGCCCGTCAGCCTCTATCTTTACGGGCACGCCGTGCGCTTCGAACCACTCCATCACGTCGCCACTCATAAAGCGATGAAAAGGACTCAGCAACTCCTTAGCTCCACGTGGATAGGCACGGACGAACTCCTGCGGCACATACTCCGCATTGGTGAGGTTACACCGCCCACCCCCAGAGATACGCACCTTCTGCAAAGGCTCTTTGCCCTTCTCTAAGATAGTGATGCGCCACTGAGGGTATCGCTCAGCGGCATTGATAGCGGTGAAAAAGCCTGCTGCACCTCCACCAATAACGAGTAGATCTAAGAGTTCAACATTGCTCGTTTTTGGTTGTTCAACAATATTCGTATCACAAATTACTTTACTCATAAGTAGTGTATGCTTGTTTAATGTGCGCAAAAGTACAACATATTTTCCACATAGCAATAGTACACAAAAAAGGTCAGTAATCAACTATTTGTTCTGACTACTGACCTTTGATTTCTATTCTCTGACCTCTAACTAATCGTCAATACCAATAAAATTACCTTCTTTGTCGAAGAGTAGGTCTCTACCATCACTGAGTTCTACCTTAAAGCGACCACTGTGTAGGTTGCGTTTGAGTTCCTTGATGGTTGAGGGCACAAAATGCGCTTGCACCTCTGTGAGGATTGCCGTAGGTATCAATCGCTCGGGCACTACCCCACGGCGCACCTTGATTTCCTTCCACTCACCTTCACCATTGAACTCTACTTCTACACCATTCTTAAAAAAAACAGTATACTCAGTGCTATCCCAGTCGCTGTCCTGCCATACTGAGGCGATATCCGCTACCAGAAAGTGTTGATGCACAAAGTTCTCTGCCGTAGCAGGCAGTGCTGAAAATGCTATCTTTCTATCTTGTGCCGAAAGCGTGCCCACAGCGAGTGCTGCGGCAGCTAATAACCATATCTTTTTCATCTTAATCGTCTGCTCTTAAAAATTTACCCTTTAAACTAAACTCCAAGTCCACCCCATTGCTCAGATCTACCTCGTATTTGGTATTGCCCTTGTCTATGGCTTTAACGAGTGCCTTAGGATAGTGCTTCTTCACATACTTACTGATCTTCGCAGGCAGCACCTTATCAGATACCGCTCCGTTGCGTGCCTTGATTTCCTTCCATTGACCATTGTGGCGAAACTCTACCTCTGTACCATCGTCAAAGAGGACGGTATACTCGGTGCGCTCACCTCTGTCGGCTTCTTGCCATACGGAAACCACCGCAAGTTCTGAATAATACTGCTGCACAAACTGCTGTGCAGCCTGAGGCAATGCCCCAATGGGGATTAACCCCTCTTCTTGTTGCGCTGAGGCGATGCTAAAGCTAAACACCACAGCCGCTGTTAGTAACCATTGTTTTAACATATATAATTAGCTTTTAGCAATGAGCTTTTAGCTTTTAGCACTCACCGCAGGTTATTTTTCTCTTCACGGCTCACTCACCCATTCAGGCAATCGCGCGCCAAGTCCATAAGGCATAGGAATGTACTTGCCCCGCTCCACACGCTTAAACCTTGCATCCTTTCCACTGACCCATACCCCCGAATTGCCATACCCTACCTTAGGATTGAAGTGATAGATATAAGTTTTTTCCGAAAACACATAATAGTCATCGTAAATCACCGTGAGATATAGCCGTCCCTTATGCCCCGTAAAATCCTGTGCTATAGCCGCTGCCGTAGTGAGTTTTATGGTGAGCTCCTTCTCTTTCTCAGCAAACTCAGAGGAACCATATACATAGTACGATCGCTTTGCCATAATGCAACTACTGAGTGCACAAAGCATCAAAATGAGTAGACAATGCTTCATATTCATCTAATAAAAATCAAACAGAGACTCTTGTTTAGCTCCTCTAAAATAGAGAATGCTTATTATACCCAAAGCCTCATTTATTGAATAATAAACATAAAAACGATTCTTAAAGAATGAACGCTGATACAAATCTTCATCCTCAATATAGCGAGCCAAGAAGTAAGGATCGTCAGCAAGCTCTCGTTCAAACAAATCAAGTGCTAACTCTATCTTCTTAGAATATGAGGTCGAAAAGGTTTTTCTATTCCAAAAACTATACGTATCACTAAGACTTTGTAAAGCCTCCTTGTCCCATAGTACCAGCATATTTTTTATCTTCTTTAATAAAAAACTCCTTTATGTACTGTTTTCTCTCTTCTGAACTCACATAAATACCTTGTGCCATTCGCTCCCTTGCTTGTGTTATTTGCACTCGCTCAGCAGCTGTTAGCGGTGCTAACGGCTCTTCCACAGCGTCTAACGCCAAAGCCTCTTCTGCATCAGTATGTCTTTTGTAATTCAACATTATCATTTAGAAATTAAAAATTAGTGGTTAGCACTTAGCGATTAGTCCAGCACCTGAGCACTGTGAACTCTGCACTAGGCACTAACCGCTAACCACTACTTTACTAATAATTATAATTCGTATTGACCAAGTCACCTTTGCTATCGAAGTACGCATCAGGGGCGTTACCCACAAAATCAACCCTAAAGCCAATATTTGTTTTGCTAATACCTTCTATAATCAAACCGTTCTTAGCAGCATATTCGGCGATTGCCTTCGGTAAGAAAGTCGTAGGAATGCTATTGCCGTCCTCAGCCTCTACCTTCACCCAATTGCCATCACGGGTAAACTCAATCTCAGTTTTATCGCTCATCTCCACAGAGAACCGCTGCCCATTGTCCTCGCGCTCTACCTCCACAATCTTTGCATTAGGAAAGTGGGTAGAGACGAAGTTCCTTGCTTCTGGTGGCAACGAAGCACAACTGACCATCAACAGCGGTAAAATCAATAAAATATACTTCTTCATACCGCTACTAATCATCGTATCTCAAGAAATTACCTCTTGCATCAAACTCAGCCTCTACACCATTGGCGAGCTCTACTTCATAGCCTGAGCGTTTCTTATCGAGTTTATAAACCCCAGCCCCTGCGTGATTCTTGCTCAGAAAACTCTTAATACCAGCGGGCAACAGTTTCTCAGGCACTTTACCACTGCGCGATTTGACCTGATCCCAATCGCCATTGGTGTGAAACTCCACTTCATCACCATTGTGAAACACCACCTTGTAGTCCTTATCACGGTCGTCATCATCAACCCACACTGAGGCAACACTCTCCAATGAGTAATACTGCTTTACGAATGCCTGTGCCTTCTTGGGCAACTGATTGAAGTTAATCTGACGGTCGTCATTTGCAAAAGCATTGCTAAAACTAAGCATAGCGATGATTACCACCGCAAAATTGATCATTTTTTTCATCTTTATAATATTTTTAATTAATATGCGGCAAAAATACTACTTATTTTGAAATAAACAATACTTCTCACAAAAATCTACCGTCTACCATCGTAAGTTTGCGGTCAGCCATCGCGGCAAGTTCCTCGTTATGAGTAACAATCACAAAGGTTTGTCCCAGCTCATCGCGCAAACGGAAAAACAGCCTATGCAGCTGCTCTGCCGATTCCGAATCGAGGTTACCGCTGGGCTCATCGGCAAATACCACATCAGGGCGATTCATCAAAGCTCGGGCTACTGACACCCGCTGTTGCTCACCGCCTGAGAGTGCCGCTGGTTTATGGTCAGCCCGCTCAGCCAAGCCCAAGAAGCCCAACAGCTCACGCGCTCGCTCTTCTGCCTCAGCGAGCCGCTGACCAGCAATCAACGCGGGGATACACACGTTCTCCAATGCCGTAAACTCAGGCAGCAGCTGGTGAAACTGAAAGATAAAGCCTATATGCGCATTGCGAAAGCGCGCCAAAGCCTTCTGTGAGAGACTCAGCACATCGGTGCCGCCTATGCGCAGCGTGCTGCCCTGCCCACTATCAGCACTGTCGAGCGTACCCAAAATGTGCAATAGCGTAGTTTTGCCCGCACCCGATGCCCCCACAATGGAAACCACCTCGCCACGAGCCACCTCGATGCTCACCCCTTTGAGTACCTCCAAATCCTTGTAAGTCTTATGTATGTTTGTTGCTTGAATCATCTTTTTTAAGAAATTAGAAAGGAGAAATTAGAAAATTAGGAATTAGCGAATAGTTCGGCGCGTTAGCAATTTACTCTTTACTCTTTACTGACTTCTGACCTCTGCCCCCTGACTACTGACCTCTGCTCTGATAAATATACACCTCGGTAGCTCCTACGCCGTATTTGGCGTATTCAGCATCATAGAAGGTAACGTTGGGGTAACGCCCGAGGAGGAACTCCAACTCAGTGCGCAGTACCCCCTCCCCTACTCCGTGGATAAAAACCACGCGTTGCAGCCGCTTCTCGATGGCAAATTCCAACTGCCGCCTTGCCGTCTCCAACTGCAAAGTGAGCATATCGTAAGGCGTCATATTCTTAATCGAATCGGTAAGTTGCTCAATGTGTAAGTCTACCTCCATCGGTGGCACCTTCTTCTCTTTCTTGGACAGTGCCACAGGCTTTGCACGCCGCTGAGGGGCGTCCTTTGCAAGCGTATCAGCATCTGCCGCCACAAAACTGCGCGTAAGGTCTCCCTCCGCCCTAAGTACAACCAACTCGTGGGCAGGAAAAACCAACTCAAAACCCTCATCGCTGAGCACCGTTATTTCATTACCACGAATACCAATCACCGCCCCGCGAATGGTATCGTCAAGTACCTCTACTGTATCTCCTATGTTCATTGTTTATTAGGGGTTAGGGATTAGCGAATAGCGAATAGGGAATAGGGATTAGCAATTTACTCATTACTCTCTTCCTTTGGCGGCAATCCGCGTGATATGCGGTATACACCTACCATCAATAGCACCACACCTACGGTCAGCAACAGCTGATCGTACTGCTTAAACCAATAGCGCGACAAGGCTATGGCTACTCCTAATATCATTAATATGTAATTCATATTTTTTAGTGTATAATGTATAATGCACAATGTATAATGATGCTAACGCACCGAACTAATCACTAATTACTAATCACTAATTACTACAATTATACATTATTTATTGTTTTTCTTTGCGGTTTTTATACTACTTGTGAGTATTTTGATCAATTCAACTGCCTCTGCATTAATACTCTCAAATTCCTTTTCAGTGATATATTCAGTCATAAAAAGCAATTCAAGCCAATAAAGCGTCTCATTTATTTCCTTATGTGCAATGGACAGTTTATGCGTAAAATCCGACAGACTTTCAGAGCATTCCGATTCCCTAACCATAGCCCCTATCGAAGTGCCACTGCGCATCACCTGCTTTGATAATATATATTCATCCTTCTGTTCGCATAAGTACTTATAGAGCCTCACAATCCTTATAGCAAAATGAAAACTCTTCTCCCTTAAAACACTCTCCCTCATAATAATTATACATTATACATTATAAATTATACACTAATATTAAGTATGCCCTTTGCCAACTCTATCATTCGTTTATCGCCTGTATGCTTATTAGGCTCATCGGAGAGCTTTACCGTAGGCACCCACTCATTGTCCGAAGTAAGCACCTCAGTGAGCTTCATCACGATGTTCATCGGACGCAAACCCACATCGTTCGTCAAGTCAGTGCCAATACCAAACGAAAGCCCTATCTTACCCCTACACGCCTCAGTGATGAGCTGCACCTTCTCCGTATTGAGCCCATCCGAGAAAATGATGTACTTCGAAAGCGGGTCAATCCCCATACGCTTATAGTGAGCGATCGTCTTCTCTGCAAAGACGATAGGGTCGCCGCTATCGTGCCGCACCCCGTCAAAGAGCTTGCTAAACTTCTTGTCAAACTGCTTAAAAAACACGTCCGTAGTATACGTATCCGAAAGCGCTACCCCCAAGTCGCCACGGTAGACGTCCACCCAATGCTCTAATGACAAGGCGTTCGACATCTTATAGCTGTACTCCGCCGCGTGGAACATAAACCACTCGTGGGCGTGCGTACCGATAGGCTTCACTTGGTACTTCATCGCAAAATGCACATTGCTCGAGCCCGCAAAGCGCCGCGCAGCACCATTGGTAAGCGTGCGCATCACGATGTCGTGCACGTGATACGAATGCCTGCGGCGCGTGCCAAACTCAGCAAAAGCCACATTCAGCTCATTGTATACCCGCACCTTCTCCAGCGTGTTCTCCACAATGCGCTCATCGCTCCAGCCCTGTGCCTTGGTCAAGCGGTAGTACAACTCACTGATCATCGCCAGCAGCGGCACTTCCCAGAGGATCGTACGATACCAATACCCCTCGACGTGTACCTCCAAGTCCGCCCCACGCTGCTCTATCTTCACCTCCGAAGGATCATAGCGATACCCCTCGAGAAAGTCCAAATACAGCGGCGAGAGGTAAGGACAATTCTCCTGCAAAAACAGCTTCTCATCCTTAGTGAGCTTCAGCTGAGCCATCGCATTGACCCCCTGCTGCAATGCCCCTGCAAAGCCCTCAGGAAATTCGTGCTTGCCTCGGTTGATAAACGTATAACGCCCCTTATTCGTAGGGAAAAGCTGCACCACAGCACACTGCATCGTGAACTTGTAAAAATCGTTATCCAAAATGGAATTAAAAACAGAGTAATTTTCTACTGCCATCTATATTGTATTTATAAACTATTCATAAGGACTCATTGCAAATGCAAAGATACAACTTTTTAATAAATAACAAATAATGTATAACGCATAATTTTGTAGCAACACTGATTTTCCATTGCAACTCACTGACTGATAGCCCCTCAATACTCACCACTCATTCCCCACCTCTTACCCCTCGTAAAAAAACTGACCACTACCCCTTGTGCATTATAAATTATTTATTAACTTTGCACCATCTTTTTAACAATACCGCAACACAACATTATCTCTTAATATTTTAACCACTAACTACTAATCCCTAATCTCTCCACCTAAGAACAACGTAAGAGCAAGGTAAGAGCAACTACGGTACCAATACGCTACCAATACGGATGCAGCACGGATGAATATCATCCCTTTTCCCTACCCAAAAAGGGTCATTTTTGGGTTATTTCACATTGCATAATATACAACAATAACATCATTTTTATGAGAATATGCTAAAAACTACCTAACACTTAATGTACCATCTCAGTATTCCTCCCCTTAGGGAAGGTAGTGCGCCAAGTGAGCATCTCACTCAAGTAACCTCCTTCTACGTCGCTTAAAGGCAGCCCTGAGGAGTGCCCTACGAGTGTTTTTTGTAAAAAAAAGTTGAAAAAATGTTTGTAATTAAAAAATAAGTCGTACCTTTGCACCTCAGAAAATCGAATTATCAACACGTAAACCTATACAGAATGAATAAGTTAAAGGAATATGAGGTTTCTTTTGTAGGGCTCAAGCAAGGCAAACACGAGTTCGTTTACGCGATTGATAAGAGGTTCTTAGCACTTTTTGACTACGAGGAAGTGAACGACATCGACGAGAAAGTAACCCTCTCTCTCGACAAGAAAAGCACCCTTATGGAGCTCCACTTCAAGAATAAAGGCATCGTAAATGTGAACTGCGACGTCTCCAACGAGCCTTTTGACTTGCCTGTGGAAGGCGAACTCTTCTTAGTAGTGAAATTTGGCGAAGAGTACAACGATGACGACGATGAGCTGCTGATACTCCCTCACGGGGCACATCAGTTCAATGTAGCGCAGTACATCTACGAGCTTGTAGTGCTGTCCATCCCTGCCAAGCGCATTCACCCTGACGTCGTCAGCGACAAAATGCACTCCGAAGTGCTGGACAAGTTAGAAGCACTATCGCCCAAAGAACCTATTGACGAAACAGAACATATTGACCCACGTTGGGAAAGTTTAAAGAATTTAATAACTGATAAATAATTAAGTAATGGCACATCCTAAAAGAAGACAATCAAGCACAAGAAGAGATAAGCGTAGAACTCACGACAAGGCTGCAGTTCCTCAAATCGCTAAAGACTCTGTAACAGGCGAATTGCACTTGTATCACCGCGCACACTGGTACGAAGGTAAACTCTACTACCGCGGGCAAGTGCTCATCGATAGCACTGAGGCAGCTGAATAATACGCCTAAGAAAATTATAAACTTAATTTTTTCATAGTGAAAAAAAGAGGAGAAGCTAACTTAACCTCTCCTCTTTTTTATGCCTTTTAACGCCCTACTATGCAGAGGCGGCAGCGTCATCCCCCTCCTCTGTGTCCTCCAAGAACCCTTTGGCAAGCAATAAGTTATACCACTGGATCACCTTCTTGATATCACTCGCATAGACGCGGTCGCTGTCGTAAGTGGGCAGTACAGTAAAGAAGTACTCTTCAAGAGTAGCCCCATCGGATTTAGACGATACCGAGGCAGGCTGCCCATTCTCCACTTGCTTCATATTCTTGAAAACCTCCGCAAGAGGCACCTCCCTTTCATTGGTGTAAATAGCGATTTCCGAGAGCAGACTCACATTATTGCGAAGCCCTACTGATACGCGGCTATCGTCAACAAGTGAAGTGGCTAAAAACCCTGCACGAGTTTGCTTCTCTAAATGGTACAAACCTGGCTTGCCTGAGATGGCTAATATTTTGGTCAAATTCATATAAGTGAGTTGTTTAAATTATCTTCTTTTAGGAGCGTCAGGGAACTTCATTCGGTAAGCGACCTTCACTTTCCCTTTGCTGATATTAGTAAGTTTATTCTTGATAAGTTGCTTTTTGAACGACGAGAGTTTATCGGTGAAAAGCACCCCTTGAATATGGTCGTACTCGTGCTGGATGATACGCGCCACCAGCCCATCGACCGTAAGGGTCTGAGGATGGAAGTTCTCATCGAGGTAAGAGATGGTAATCTTAGGGCGGCGCGACACGTCCTCACGTACACCAGGGATGCTCAGGCAGCCTTCATTAAAAAGCCACTCCTCACCCACCTCTTCTATCATCTGAGCGTTGATAAAAGTCTGCTTAAAGCCTAAGAGAAAATCGCGTTCCTCCTTGCTCAGATCTTCATCATCGGCAAAGGGCGCAGCATCTACCACAAACAAGCGGATAGCCAAGCCCACCTGAGGGGCTGCCAAGCCAACGCCATTACTCGCCTCCATAGTGTCGTACATATTAGCTATAAGGGCTTTCAGGTTGGGGTAGTCAGGAGTGATCTCCACTCCTACCTTTCGTAATACGGGGTCGCCATAAGCGATAATCGGTAAAACCATTGTATATCTTTTTTGCGGGTGCAAAGGTAATAAATAATTTATAATGAACAATGGATCATAAATAAAAAGGGCGTCTACCATTGTGATAGACGCCTTTTTTTTATGTTATGAATACATATCTATCAATACTCGTAAGTAATAGTTTCCGTAAAATTACCTATAGAGTTCTGATTCGTGTTGATAATTTTAGTAAGTCGATTGTGATCGTCGTAAGAGTATTCGTGTTTAGTAGTAGAGGTCAAACTCCCCTGATTATAAATCTTTCCTGTAAGAATGTTCTTCTTGTTAGATGATGCACCAACAAAAGGCATTTCAGGAGTTATAATTCTAAAGAACGTTACCCAAGGAACCGTTTTCTCATTTGAATAAGTATACTCAACGCGATACTCTATTTTCCCATTGTCTTTTACGCCTTCATCACGAAGAACATCACCATCAGCATCGAAATAAACTTTACTATAAGAAATTTCTTTGAGAAAACCACCATTATATTCACTTCTAATTTTTACCTCAGTAGATGATATGTATTCAAGCGTATTGGAATCTGTAATAATAATAGAAGGCTTTTTCTCTCCTTGTAAAGTTTTAGTAAGAACCACACTCGTATACCAAGAAACTAACTTTTGCCCTTTATAAGTGTAGGATGTGGTGCTAACACTTGTATGTATGGCATTATCTTTACCTACTTGGTGCGTTTTGGACACTCTACTTTTTAGTAATCCTCCATCATAGAAATAAGTCGTTTTTAATGAGTTACCCTCACTGGTTGTTGTAAACATTTTGACAAGATCGCCCTCGTAGGTATAAGTATCTATACTGTTACGTATACCCTTGCTATCTTTTACTTGTCTCTTAATAGTTCTAATCTTATCACCCTCGTAGGTATAATCCATAGTCTCTGTATCACCATTACTTCCAACAGCAACTGACTTCTTTGGAAGCATAGAAATCTGCTCTGGAGGAGTAGGTGGAGGCGTAGGAGTGGGGTCAGGTGTAGGTGTTACAGAAGGAGGGTTAGGAGCTGGTGGGGTTGGCGTAGGAGTTTCCTTGTCATCATTTTTGCTGCAAGCTACTACAAAGAGTAACGCTGCTGCGAGTGTTATTATTTTCTTCATTGCTATAAGATATTTGTTTAACGCGGCAAAGATATAACTTTCTTGTGAATAAAACATCATTCACAAGCAATAATTTTGCTTAGTGATTATTTTACACTTAAAAACCATTACATCATTAAGCATATTTCCGTATCTTTGCCCCCCAAAATATACTTATGCAACAGTTAGATGACTTAAAGGCTGCTATGGAGCAATACTTGGGAATAAACGAGGATTTTGCGTTGCGCTTTGAGCGTTACCTCGCTATCAGCTATGCGGCAATGTGCGTGTGCAGCGACCTGAAATCGCTATTGAAAGTAGAAGGCAAAATGGAGCTGAGCTATGAGCGCAATAAGGACTTGTACTTTCTATGCAGCGAGTACACCACGCCTTTCTTAGCACTGCTGCACACCGAGTAGGGTTCTTACCTCAGAGAGGGGATTGCGCTCACCTTAAAGAAATCGCCTCTTTCGTTCTCCTTTGCGATGTTAGTGGCGTTATGGGAGGCGGGCGATCTCACCTTTGATGAGGGACCCTTTGCACAGAGACTTTACAACAGTATTTGGGGTTTCCAAGAAGAGCAGGGTGTGAGCTTAGTAGCTCTCTTAGCAAAGCAACCCGAGCTCGCCGAGAAGGTACTCAGCGTATTGCCTCTTTATATGGAAAGCCTGACGTTTGACAACCAGCTACATATCAATTTCTTTAAGCAACTGCAAGAGAAGGGCATACTGCCTGTGGAGGCGTTTGTAACCGCTGCCTTTGAGGCATTGCTCGCCCCACGCAAGAAGCCCGTGCTCGACCTCCTCTGTCGGCTTATAGAAGTGTTGCATCCCTCTAACGCACTATTGTTGTGCAATCAGGAGCGTATGCTTGCCCTGCTGAGCTTAGGCAACTCGAGTCTCATCAACTTTGCCTTGCCACAGCTGCGGAAGATAGCCCAAGAAAAGGCGTTTGATGCGCAGGCATTTCACGATAACTTCTTCTTATGTGCCAATACACCGCGCATTGGCAAGTCGATACTCATAGGCTTGGAGATTGTAGAACAACTCATAAAACAGGAGGGTACAAAGGAGGGCACAGAGGGCACGGAGCGATTGGGGGTGTTCTTCACTATTAGCGATGAAAAGGTACAGCAGCGGGTGGCGCAGTTGCTCACGACTTATTACAGCAAAGCGGTGGTAGATGCTGTGGTATTGCCCTATCGGGTGTACTTGAAGGAGAAAGTAGCGGCGTACTTAGCCGAGGCGGGCGTAACCCCCGAAGAGGACAGCAGCGCAAAGGGCAACCTCTCAGAGGTATACCCTACCCGCACACCCGAACCGCTAAAAACTATCGCCACGTGGGACGAACTGCTATTTGCCATAGGCGACTCGCTGCGTGAGGGTACGACCGCACAGTTAGACGCTATTTTCGAGGCGTTTGTAAGCCTGCAAGATGCGCTGCCTGCTAACTATGCGGAGCAGATCGCGCCCTATGTGCAGCAGCTTAAAGAGCGATTTGGAATATACTATCAATACTACGGGTCGCTCTATAAAGTGCTCACAGGAGAGGTATACAAGGACAAGTATTCCCACTACTACCCCAAGGAGGAGCACGATAATTTCAGTTTCTTAAGAGATAAAGCAGAAGAGGTATTAACGCGGCAGGCAAGTCATAATACGTTAGGATTCCTCTCTACCCCTACGCAACAGCCTTTTTACATCGATCCAGCAGTATTAGAAGAGCGTTTGCAAGCGTATAAAGCAGCAGGGGTGAGTCCCTTAGCAGAAGACGTAACGGTAGCCCAAGCGCGATGTATAGGCGCAAAAGAAGCGGAGGTATATCCTAAGTATGAAGTAAAAAAAGCAACCGTTGATTACTACGAGCGGTATCAGCTGCAATTTAAAAAGCATTGGGGCGCGCAGACTATGGGAGAGAATATCGCCTACCAGCTGAGTTTGCAACCCAATGCGATCGACCGCTTAGTGCTGCGCTACATATTGCCGATAGGCGTTGGCGAGCGCGCAGAACCCTTGCACGCTGCTACCCGAGTGGTGCAGCTCCTTCTGCAATGGCAATTGCCCGTAAAGAGTGGCGGCTGGCTATTTGTGGCTACCTGCCTCATAGGCGAAAAGCAGCCGCTGCGCGATATGGCAACCGACTACCTACTCTGGGCATTGGGAGCGGGCGTAGACACTACCTACCTCGCCGACTGCACAAGGCGACTCTTAGCAAGCAAATACGCCCCCGTAAAGCGTTTTTTAGAGTTCACCGACAGACCGCTGCCCTACGCAGAAGTAAAAGCCTTTACACAAGCGGTAGTCCAAAATTATAAGAAGTATGTAGATGAGAGAGATAAGCCAAGCAATCACAAACTAATGCTCAGTTTATAATGCACAATGAATAATGTATAGTGCACATAAATAGTAATGCCCAGCAATCAGTAAATGAATTGCTGGGCATTATACACTATAAATTATACATTAAACTTGTATTATCCCGAGGTTAAACGCCCTTTCAATTGGTGCGTGGTCGGCAGCCTCAATCCCCATACTGATCCAAAGACGGGTCTCCAACGGATCGATAACGGCATCCGTCCAGAGGCGGGCAGCGGCGTAATAGGGAGATATCTGCTCGTCATACTTCGCTTTAATCTCCTCAAAGAGTGCTGCCTCGCGCTCGGGAGTAAGCTCCTCACCGCGCTTTTTCAGCGTGGCGGTCTCTATCTGCAAGAGCACCTTAGCGGCTTGCGCTCCGCCCATCACAGCGATGTTCCCCGAGGGCCACGAGGCAATGAGGCGCGGGTCGTACGCCTTGCCACACATCGCATAATTGCCTGCCCCGTACGAGTTGCCCACCACTATGGTGAACTTCGGCACTACGGAGTTCGCCACAGCATTCACGAGCTTCGCCCCGTCCTTGATGATGCCGCCGTGCTCGGACTTCGAGCCTACCATAAAGCCCGTAACGTCCTGCAAAAAGACCAGCGGTATTCGCTTTTGATTGCAGTTGGCAATAAAGCGCGTTGCCTTGTCGGCACTGTCGGAGTAAATCACCCCGCCGAACTGCATCTCGCCTTTTTTGGTTTTCACCACCTTGCGCTGGTTGGCGACAATGCCTACCGCCCAACCATCGATCCGTGCATAGCCTGTGATGAGCGTCTGCCCATAGCCCACCTTGTACTCGTCATACTCAGAGTTATCAACTAAACGCAGTATCAATTCCTTCATATCATACGGCTCAGAGCGAGAGGTTGGCAGTATCCCATAAATCTCCTTAGGGTCTTTCGCAGGAGGCACAGCCGCAGCCCGATTAAAGCCCGCCCGCTGATAGTCCCCGAGCTTGCCCATCGTACGCCTTACCCTATCCAAAGCATCCTTATCATCGAGTGCCTTATAATCGGTAACCCCACTGATTTCGCAGTGAGTAGTCGCCCCACCAAGGGTTTCATTGTCGATATCCTCACCGATAGCCGCCCTGACCAAGTAGCTACCCGCAAGGAATATAGAGCCCGTCTTATCCACTATCATCGCCTCATCGCTCATAATGGGCAGGTAAGCCCCTCCCGCTACACAACTGCCCATCACCACCGCGATTTGGGTGATACCCAACGCACTCATCTGAGCGTTGTTGCGGAAGATACGCCCAAAGTGCTCTTTATCAGGGAATATCTCGTCTTGCAACGGCAGGTACACCCCCGCACTATCCACCAAGTAGATGATTGGCAGGCGGTTCTCCATAGCGATTTCCTGCGCCCGCAGGTTCTTCTTAGCGGTAATGGGGAACCACGCTCCAGCCTTTACAGTAGCGTCATTCGCCACTACGATGCACTGCACGCCTGCTACATAGCCCATCACCACCACTACCCCCGCTGAGGGACAGCCGCCGTGTTCTGGGTACATACCCTCACCCGCAAAGGCACCGATTTCTATCCGCCGTGCTCCCTTATCGAGCAGATAGTCAATGCGTTCACGGGCAGAGAGTTTCCCCGCCGCATGCAGCTTTTCAAGGTTCTTAGCCCCGCCACCGAGATATACGCGCTTTAGCCGCTTGCGCAGCTCCGCGAGGGCTAACTTATTGTGATCTTCATTGGTATTGAATTGAATGTCCATCGTTTACGTAAATAGGGCGCAAAGATACAAATTAATGAGTAATGAGCAATGAGTAGAGCGCAATAAACATTCCTCATCAATCTGCTGCAATGATTTCAGAGAGCATTGAGAGGGCATACAAAGGGCATACCCTAACCTGGCGAACAGCGTTGCCCGCCTCTTTATCGGTAACTGCAAAAGTTACAAAAAATCAAACATTTACCCTCTCATTACTCTCTACTCTCTGCTCATTATTTAACCTCCTCCACATAAAAGCTAATCTTGCCGCCTGTATCGCCGATTTCAATATGCTCATCGTACCAACTGACGATTTGCAGCTTGAAGTAGTGCGCCCCATCGGCAGTGCGAATGAGGTAAGTGTGGAAGGATGGCACATAGCTCGGCGGGGGACCTGAAAAAAGCAAAGCCTCGTTGAGCAGCAGGTTGGCTTTGGTGCGGAACTTATTGCCACAGAAAGTCAAATTCCAAGGGATAATAGTAAAATGTGTTTTTCTGTAAACATATATATACGTAGTATTATTGACTGCAAATATACCCTTTGTTAGATTTTAGACGAGCCTAAAAAGGTAGGAGATGTGTTCGGGATGTGTTCGAGATGTGTTCGAGCAGTGTTCGAGATGAGTCCGAAAGAAAATTTTTCTGTGGGTGATTTTGGTGCAAAGAGGGTAGTTTTAGGGTTTGATACGTATTTTTATTTAGAATTATTTTACTTTGATAGTTTATTTTTGTATCTTTGCCGCCGATTTAAAAAGGAACTTAAAAAGCACAATGAAGCGAACGCTCTTGCTTATGGTCTATACGTGTGCTATCCAGCTGACTTTCGCACAGATAAGGGTAGACTTTCAGGTGCGGGACACCCTTGGGCGTCCTGTGCAGGAGTTGGCTATATTCTTAGGGCAGAAAGCAGCCGCCACGGATAGCAACGGGCTTGCCTCGCTGAGTGTGGCTGCAGGGAAGTACACTTTGAGCACTTCGCACGTGGGCTTTGAAGCCATTCACAAGAGCGTTACTATTGCAAGGGATACGCTTATTGCCCTGCGCGTGCGCCCCAGTGCTGAGCAGTTGCAGGAAGTGGTGGTTACTGCCAGAGAGGTGGCGGCACCGACCTCGACTTCGGTTATCGACCGTAAGGCAATGCAGCATTTGCAGCCGTCGAGCTTCACTGACTTGGTGAGCCTCTTACCTGGGCGGAGCGTGTCATCCCCTGTGCTGAACCGCGCCAACACGCTTACATTAAGGGAGGCGGGCATCAGCAGCAGTCAGTACAGTACGGGGGCAATGGGTGTGGGCTTCAGAGTGGATGGCGTGCCGCTGAATACAAACGCCAATATGCAGGAGACGGTGGGCTACGATATGCTAGTAACCCCGCAGTCGAGTAGCGTAGATGGAAAGCGCAACACAACCCGTAGCGGCGTGGATATGCGCGCCATTGCTACTGATGAGATTGAGAAGGTGGAGGTAGTCCGTGGGATTCCGTCGGTGAAGTACGGCGATCTGAGTAGTGGATTGGTGCAAATAACCCGTAAGAAAGGGGCGACGAAGCTCAGCGGACGTATTAAAGCCGATGGTTTCAGCAAGCTGTTTTACCTCGGGAAAGGTTTTGAGTTTAAAGATAAAGCCTTGACGCTCAACACGAGTTTTGATTACCTCAACGCCAAGATCGATCCGCGGAACAGCTTTGAAAACTACAAGCGCTACACTGCCTCGCTGCGCAGCGAGAAGAAATTCGGGGCGGAGAGGCGTTCCGCGCTATCGCTCAGCTTGGATTATACGGGCACTTTTGATGAGGAGAAGCTCGACCCTGACAATAGCGTGCGCGGCGACGCTTACCATTCGTCATTCAGCAATATAAGAATCGCTTCGGCTTTTGGCACGCAACTCTCCGAGAAATGGTTTAAGGAGGTAAACGTTCAGGCGAGCCTCTCGCAGTCGTTTGACCAGATTACGCAAGATAAGTTCGTGAGCGTCAAGTCGGCAAAAGCCATTGCAACTAATTGGCAGGAGGGCGAATACTACGGTGTTTATATGGATCCTAACTACGTGTCGCACTTATTGATTGACGGCAAGCCTTTGGACGTATTCACAGACCTCTCCAGCACGTCGGAGTTTGAGGTTTTTGGGCTGAAGAGCGAGTTGCTCTTAGGGGCTACGTACACTTACGCTAAGAATCGCGGGCGCGGACAGGTGTACGACATCGCACATCCGCCATCGGAGGATATGAACATACGCCCTCGAGCCTTCAGCGCAGTGCCAGCGATGCAAAACGCTGCTTTCTACGTGCAGGACGAGCTGAGCAAGGAGTTAGGATCAGTAAAAATAACGCTGAGGGCAGGCTTGCAAGGTAGCAGTCTGTTGGGTTTGCCTGCGAACTATAAGATGCGCGGGCGCGTGTACCTCGATCCGCGGGTGAACGCTATGCTGCGCTTGCCTTTGGCAAAATTCAGCAGTGGAAAAACGCTCGAGGGGAGCCTCTCGGCGGGATGGGGCAAGCATAGCAAGCTGCCGACACAGGAAATGTTATACCCACAGGATATTTACGACGACATCGAGCAGCTCAACTATTACCACAACAACAAAGATTATCGGCGGGTGCACTACCGCACTTATATTTTCTCGCAGACAAACCCCGCGCTGGAGTCGGCGGTGAATGTAAAGCGTGAGGCTCGGCTGGGGCTGAGCTACGGCGGGCATTCGCTGTATGTGACTTACTTCAACGAGAAGATGGACAACGGATTCCGCAAGATGAGCGATTACCACAAGGTTTCCTACAAGAAATACGACACCTCGGGCATCGACAGCAACAACCTCACCGAGGCGCCACGCGTGGAGCAATTGCCCTTCGAGGAAAAAAATCAATTGGTGCTGCGGAGTTTGGAGAGCAACGGCTCGGCGACAGACAAGCAAGGGGTGGAATTTCAGTATGCAGGCAAGCGTTTGCCCTTGCTGCATACGCGGATGACCCTCAGCGGAGCGTGGCTGCGTACGCGCTACTACAACTCGCAAGCTGCGCTGCGATTTGCCAGCACAATGACCATTAACAACCGCACTTACTACCATCTGGGCGTTTATCCCGAGGTGGAACGCTATGACCGCGAACGTTTTCAGAGTAGTTTTACTGCTGACACGTATCTCGAAGCACTCGGGCTTATCACCTCGCTGCGTTGCGACCTTGTGTGGTACACCTTAGACCAAAATCCGCCTGTGAGCGGGGTGCCGACGCACTACATCAGTGAAGATGGGGTGCGACATCCTTACACGGAGAGCGAGCGCAATGATTATCTATTGCAATTTCTCACCTATCCCACCTCCCGCGGGACGTCGCTGCGAGTGCCGATGTCAATGCACTTGCATTTAAAGATTTCGAAGCAGTTTTACCACTACTTCACCGCGTCGATGTACGTGAACAATCTTTTTAATTATGCCGAAAGTTATCAGAGCAACGGCTTATGGGTAAACCGCAAAGGCGTGGTTGATCCTTATTTCGGTATGGAGATGAATATTAATTTTTAACTATATTTTCAAATGAAAAACTTGAAATACATCATTGTGATGATTGCGCTGCTAGCAATCGCTGTGGGTTGTAAGAAGGACGACAACTCCGACCCTTCTGACAACGGCAAAGGCACCCTCTCGCTGGAGATAAAGGCGCCTGAAAAGATGGAAATCGCTAAGTATAAAACCATCACCTTTACTTTCACCGAGCTGAATACTGCCAAGACAACGGTAAAGACCTACGAAAATACCAACGCAAAGATGTTTAACTTTGCTATTCCCCACGGAAGTTATGAAGTAAAGGTGGATGCAAAAGCCCAGTACAAGTTCAACAACGAAGAAAAGGAGGGTGATTTTAGTGCGTTCATCAATAAAGTAGATTTAAATACTGCCGCTATAACGCAACAGGTTGACCTTTCATTAAAATTGTTCGGGAAGGATTTCATCATAGAAGAAATTTTCTATAACGGTACCTTGACGCCTGAAAACAAACAATACATTGGCGATTAATATATCAAGTTATACAACAACACTGAAAAAACACTTTATGCCGATGGGTTGCTATTTGCCGACTCACGATTCTTGACAAGTGATACCGATGTGTACACCCCCGACATAATGAAAGAAGCGTTTACTACCGAGGGGATTGTTCAAATCCCTGGTGATGGAACAAAATATCCTGTAAAACCTGGTGAATACATCATTATTGCTGAACAAGGCATTAATCACAAAGAGAAAAACTCTAATTCTGTAGACTTATCAAAGGCAAATTTCGAGAACTTCTATCCGAATATGAAGGATGTTGATAATCCTCAGGTGACCAACACCATTGTTTTATACGAAAAACTTATATTCCACAACAGAGGCTATCGAAGCTATGTAATTGCTCGTCTGCCGAAGGGGATGACCTCTGAAACATTCCTTAAAGATTATAAGTACGAGTATAGCTACAAAACTGTCGCAGGGATAAAAACACGCGATGCGATGAAGATACCTAATGAATGGATCGTCGATGCGGTAAATCTGTGTTCGAAGGATGATTTTAAACGCATTGTAACCGATCCTTCACTTGATAGCGGATGGAGCTATTCAGGTTTAAACAGGAACGACAAGAACCGCTATGGAAAATCTGTTCGTAGAAAAGTGCTGTCAGAGAACGGCGGGAAACCTATCTTCCAAGATACAAACAATTCCACCGACGACTTTGTAATCACTGCGCCGCCTACAATGTTTAAATAATGCTGCACTCGGTATACAGTTGTGGCAGATTACAAAACAAAGTCATTTACTATTTTTTTCATTGAAAACTACCTGAAAGCGCACTTCTGTATACAAAAAGAGGTTGTATTTACCCTAAAATAGCACTCCGAGAGCCTATTTTAGGGTATTTACAAGCTCAAAAACTATTTTTTATAGCTTGCCCCGATGTGGGAAAATTACTTTCTAAACTTTTTTACGCTTTCCCCGACGTGGAAAATCATTTTTGAAAGTTTTTTTGGCTTGCCCCGATGTGGGAAAGCTATTTTCTGAAGTTTTTTTTTCTTATCCCGACGTGGGACGGCAACTAAAAAAAGTTTTTTAGGCTTGTACAGCTGTGAGCTGATCACTTTCTGAACTTTTTTGCACTTGTACAGACGTGGGACGGCAATTAAAAAAAGTTTTTTAGGATTGCAAATGTATGCGACGGTTAGTTTCAGAAGTTTTTTGCACTTGCGCAGCTTGCGCAAATCACTTTCTGAACTTTTTTTGACTTGCGCAGCTTGCGCAAATCACTTTCTGAAGTTTTTTTGGCTTGCGTGAGCCACGCAAATTACTTTCTGAACAATTTTAGACAATCCGATAGATCGGACGGTTAGTTTCAGAAGTTTTTTAATCAATCCGAGTACTCGGACGGTTAGTTTCTGAACTTTTTTAGTCAATCCGAGGTGTCGGACGATGAGTTTCAGATTTTTTTTGACGATCCGAGAGGTCGGACGGTTAGTTTCAAAAGTTTTTTACACTTGCTCAAGCTGAGCAAGAAAGAAATTTTTCTCAGGATAAAAATTCACAGCTCAATAATTTTTGTTTTAAAAAATAAACACTTAAAAATAATTTAAATGAGGATACTTTCAAAACTCATTATCATTATCATCGCTGCATTATCAATAGTCTCTTGCAGGAAAGACGAGAATACAAACGATGGCGAGCGCCTTCTCAACCTTACGCTTATCGCCCTCGAAGGTGAAAAAATACTCTCGTATAATGAGCTTACCATCCGCCTTAAAGAACTCAATACGGGCGGCGTGATTACCAAAAAATACACCGATTTACAGAGCCTCACGCTAAGCATTCCCCTTGCCGCAGGAAGTTACGAGGTGTCGGTAGAGGGCAGACTAACGTATCAGCGTGGCAATGAGAAGCTGACAGGCAGCGTATCGGCATTTTCGGAAAAGATTGACCTCACGGAGCCTTCGACCCACAAATCGCTGCAATTGATGCTTAAACAAACCGCTCAGGATCTAATCCTCGAAGAGATATTTATCTCTGGAACGCGTACACCCGAAGGAAAACAGTATATCGGGGATAGTTACATAAAGCTGTACAACAATACTGATGAGATATTGTATGCCGACGGACTGCTGATCTTACAATCTTTTTTTGAAACGAATGCCAAAGTGCAGCATAGCCCTAACATCATCGCTGAGGCTTTTAATGTGGATGCGGTGCAGCAAATCCCTGGCAGCGGAAAGGACTATCCCGTGCTGCCCTATACGTCCATCATCATTGCAACTGACGCGATCGACCACAGGGAATATAACAAGAACTCAATCGACCTGCGGCAGGCGAATTTTGAAATAAAAAAGTCGGATGACGACGAGGATCCCGACAATCCACAAGTGCCTAACCTGAATAATATTCTCGGAGAGCTGGTGCTTAGCAATCAAGGCAATAAATCGTTTGCCATCGCACGTCTGCCCAAAGGAATGACTGCCAGCCAATATCTCGCTGAGTACAAATACAATTACACTTACAGAGAAACAGGGATGGACTTTGATATCCCACAAGAAAACTACAAAATTCCTAATCAGTGGATTGTCGATGCGGTAAATCTCGCTCCGAAAGAGGAGTTTCAGTGGCTGCTCACCTCTGAAGCGCTCGACAGCGGATGGACGTACAGCTCCGAGCATCAAGGCGACAACGGGCGTTATGGGATGGCAGTGCGCCGCAAGGTATCAAATAGCGAGGCAGGCAAGATATACTATCAAGACACGAATAACTCCACCGTGGATTTCATCCCGAGAGTGCAAGCCTCACTGATAAAATAGTACGACGATGAGAGCATATTTTCTTACACCTTTATTTATAGTGATGAGCGCCTCCCTCTGGGGTCAGGTGCCCGATACGCTTTATCGAAATTTAAAAAATGAGTACGGCATACGCAATTTTGTGCGCAGCATCACCAAAAATCCTTCGCTGATGAGCAGTTGGGGCAGTGATTCGTTCTCCACCGTTGAGGCGCACTATGGCAAAAGCGAAAACGAGGCATACGCAAAGCAGTTTCCCAGTGGCACCGAAGGATTTGGCGTGCGGGCGGAGTCGTTCTTAGAATATAAGAATGGGAAAAGGCTCTGGGGAAGTGCCAGTTATCAAAATCAAAAGGAAAAAGATCTTCGCTGGAACGAATCGATCGATCGCACGCTGATATATCCGTATTTCACTGCGGATTCTATCGGTGGAGATATGCAAACGGAGCGCTACGCTTTTGCGGGCGGCTATCTGAAGCATTATAAAAGGTTCGGCTGGGGGGCAGCGCTCAATTACGCTGCCAAACTGGCAAGCCGCAATAGGGATCCACGTCCGAAAAACATCAGTTCAGACCTTCGCATCAAAGCGGGAGGTGCGCTGAGGGATTTCTACCATCTCACGCTCGCCCTGCACGGAAGTTTCGAGAAATACACACAATCCAACGACATTAAGTTCTTCAGCGAAACAGGGCAACCCTCTGTATACCATCTCAATGGCTTGGGCTACTACAATAATTTACTGAAAGGAAATCATCTGCGAGGCATCTACGACGGTTACGGCTATGGCGCAGGGGCGCAGGTCGTCAATCAGCGTGGCAACTGGTATCTCGCTGTGGATTACGAGCGTCTCCAAGTGGAAAAATATATCCCCGACGAAAACAATGTCGTCGCCTCCACACTTGTAAATAGCCAATGGAATGCTGAGATCACAAAACTCTTCCATAAAAAATCGTACGCTTATGGGCTGAAGCTCAGCTACTCCAATAGACAAAAAGCAGGAATAGAGCCGCTCCTCTCCGCCCGCAATAGCAACGGAGCTGAAGTACTTTCTACCCACAAAAATTACACTTTAAAGACTGCCGACTATCGCCTGAGCCTTATTTTCATCAGCGAAGGAGAGTCGCAGTTGCTCATCAGTCCGTACGTGAGCTATCAAACCCACCGTGAGGATTATACACTCATTGAAAGCTTTGAGCATTTTAGCTACCTTGCTGCAGGACTTCATCTGAGCTATACACAAGCCTTCCAGAGAAAGCATTATCTCTGTTACACTCTCGATTGGCTAAGCCGCCGAACGCTCAGTAAAGAATATCTATTGCGGAACGACAGCCAGAGAAGTCTCTCACAAATGCTCGCCGATAATGCGCAGTACCTCTCCTCGGATGAGCACCGCCTCACGCTGGGCATTGAGTACAACCACCGTCTGCACGACAATCTCAGCCTTTTCACCCGTGTAGGCAGTGCGATAGCCCTTTTCCCAAAGCGCGTAAATTACCTGCATAGCCTCAGCATAGGCATTCACTTCTAAGGCAGTAAAAAGAAAATCCTCCTTACTCCGAAGAATAAGAAGGATTTCATGAATGACAATAGTATTAATGCAATTAAATTGCCTCATTAAGATATGATTTGAGCATCCAGACATTCTTCTCTTGCTCAACCACTAAATCGCTAATCAGGGTGTTTGTCCCCTCGTCATTCAACTCATCTGATAAGTCAAGGAGAGGTCGCTCCACACGTAGCAATTCACTAATGCTATCGATAACCAAGCGCACGGTTTTATCATCGTCAAAAACGTTTTCGCCTACTGGCACCGTAGCGTGTTTCACATAGCTCGCAAACGTATGATAAGGCACCCCACCGAGTGTAAGGATACGTTCAGCAATCTCGTCAACTTGCTCTTGAGCAGCTGTGTAGAGATCCTCAAACTTTACGTGAAGCTCAAAGAAACGTTTCCCTTTGATGTTCCAATGCACCCCGCGCAAGTTCTGATAATACGTCTGATAGTTAGCCAACAATACGTTAAGCGCCTCAATTTCTTTTCCTAATTTGGCTTTATCAAGCCCTAAGCTGTTTAAACTCATGATTCTTATTATTTTTAATATTTTACAGCGCAAAGATACGACATTTCCGCATAATAGCAATACGCCATAGATAGATATTTTACATTTTAATATAATATTAATTGATATCCGAACGGACTCCAGACGAACACACAACGGATCGATAGCACAAATAGATGAAAAAATGACAAATCACCACTGCTGTCAAAAACAGATGTAATATAATGAAAACAAGCATTTTACAAAGTTTATTCCCGATTTTTAGCACAATAAAATTAAAATAAATTTTGACATTCGCGAAAAATATAGTATTTTTGCGCGCTCAGTAAGAAGTGAAACATAATGCAAATAGTTTATTATTCCATATTCGGCTTATGCGTGGCTTATGTGATTTATGTATTTGCTACGCAAGCTCGTACAAACTTAAAGCGCGAAAAAGCCATTGAAGAGATGCGTAAAAAATGGGAAGATGCTGTAGTTGACGAGCAAAAAACTAAGGATATCATCCACGGACTCATTAAGAGTACTTATGGCGATCCCACTCTGCACTTGATTGAAAAAAATCAATTCAAAGAGGGAATGTCCGACTATTTAGTAAAAATGGCTGTGGGCATACCCAACGAGGTGCAAAGTGCTGCTTTCAAAAGCTCCTCAACCGAGCGTTGGCACTATGACGCCCTTATATTCACATTCCAAAACGGTAAACTCATCGGTTGGGAGAAAAACAATAACCCGATGGCAAAAAAATAAAGATAATGCTAAAAGATTATTATGAAATATTAGGCGTTCACCAAACAGCCTCTCTCGACGAAATCAAAGACGCCTATAAAAAACTCGCTAAGGCTTTCCACCCTGATAAGCATCAGGGCGACGCTTTCTTTTCTGAGAAGTTCAAAAGCCTTCAAGAGGCCTACGCCGTATTCACCGACCCTGTAAAGAAGCAAGAATACGACGCACAATGGGCTGAGTTCCAGAAAAGCTCCAAGAAAAGAAAAGGCACTAAACAAAATAGAACTGCCAGACCTGAAAACAAAACAGAGAGAGATACAACCCCCTCTTCTTACTCCGCTGCAGACCTACCCTCGCTGGTAGACATTTATTTAGAGAAAAAAGACAAAACCCTACAAGTGCGCAAGCAGTACGACGCCCTCTTAGCATCTCCTAAGAAAAAAGTCGTATCGTGGGTGAAAGTCGCAATAGCTGTGGCAATCATTGTGCTCAACTTCCTGCTCCTCAATCCTTATTTTGGACTGTTGAAGTAGCATAGCCTCACTGTTATAATGCAGTTGATTAACGATATATTCAACATCCAATCAGAGGGTGATTTCAAGCAGGCTGCCCTTGCTGTATTTGCCTACCAATACACACACAACCCCGTTTATCGCGACTTCTGCAACTTCTTAGGTAAAAACCCTACGAATGTCCTCTCCATTGAGCACATTCCTTTCCTACCTATTGAATTCTTTAAAACGAAGAAGATATACTGCGGCAATACCCCCGAAGAAGCTATCTTTACAAGCAGCGGTACCACAGGATCACAAACTTCCAAGCATTACGTAAAAGACTTATCCCTTTATGAGCAGAGCTTTCACAAAGGCTTCGAGCTATTTTATGGCAACCCCGCTGACTACGTCATCTTAGCCCTTCTGCCCTCCTATTTAGAGCGTAGCGGCTCCTCACTCATCACAATGGTCAGCGACCTCATAAAAGCCTCTAACAAACCACTTAGTGGCTTCTATCTCAACGAGCTAAACACCTTAGCTGACCTAATGAACCAGCTCGACCGCCACGAGCAGAAAGTCTTTCTCATAGGCGTATCTTTTGCACTACTTGATTTAGTAGAACGCTACCAATTTTTACTCTCTTTCACTACGGTAATGGAAACAGGTGGTATGAAAGGACGCCGCAAAGAGCTCGTTCGAGAAGAATTACACCGCACATTGCGTAGAGGTTTTGGCGTAGCACATATTCATTCCGAATATGGGATGACCGAACTCTTCTCACAAGCCTATTCCGTTGGCAAGGGTATCTTTACACCCGTTCCTTGGATGAAAATCCTAATCCGCGACACCAACGATGCACTAAACCTTCTACCTCACGGAAAAACAGGCGGTGTAAACGTCATCGACTTAGCCAACCTCTATTCGTGCAGCTTCATCGCTACGCAAGATCTGGGGAAAAGCTATCCCGATGGTACTTTCGAAATACTCGGCAGATTTGATAATGCTGATATACGTGGCTGCAACCTAATGGTATTCTGAGTCTAACGCTTCACCGTACCCTCTACCCCACTGTCCTGTTTCAAATCCACTGAAGTAGCATTAGCCACCTCATCCTTTATCTTATTGATCTCCTGCTGTGCATCCTCAATGATAGAAGTGTTCACACCGCCTTGCTCTGTAGTCTTAGTGAGTTCCGTTTTGATCTCATTAGTAGCCTCACGTACTTGCCGCATTGCTTTACCTAAGCCTCGAGCTACTTCTGGCAGCTTATCCGCCCCAAAAAGGACCAAAACCATAAATAATATGAAGATAATTTCTGATATACCCATTATTGTAAAATATTTGCAAAAGTACAATTTTTTACAGAAATAGATTATTATATCTAAAAAATTTTGTACCTTTGTCGCGATGAAAAAGATAAAGTATTATTACGATCCCGAGACGTTGTCGTACAAGCGCATAGTAAGCCGTAAGCGCACTAAGGTGCGCAACGTGCTTGTCTTCCTTCTGGCAGCGGCACTCTTCGGAACGCTTGCAGTCTTCATTATGATGAACAGCAACTTCCTTCTCACGCCTCGCGAGGTAGTACTCAACCGCGAGATTAAGTTCTTGGAGACCAACTTTGAGGTGTTGAACAAGAAAATGGACTTGGTGGAGGAGGTTCTTGCCAATGTGCAGGAGCGCGACAATAATATGTATCGCGTTTACTTCAATGCGGCGCCGCTCACCGATGAGGAGCGCAAGAAGGTGAGCAGTGATGCCTCGCGCTACAATGATTTGAAGAACTACGACAGCTCGGAGATTGTCATCAACACTATCAAACGCCTCGACACGCTGCAGCATCAGTTAGTCGCACAGTCGAAATCGCTCGACGAGATCACTAAGCTCTCCAAAGCGAAGGAAAAATTTCTCTCCTCGATACCCGCGATACAGCCCGTTGATAATAAGGATCTCAAACATATGGCTTCGGGCTACGGCTGGCGTACAGATCCCTTCACCAAAGCCAGGAAGTTCCACTACGGTATGGATTTCACATCGCCACAAGGCACCTTCGTCTACGCCACTGGTGATGGCGTAGTAACACGCGCGGACAATGCTTCGGCGGGATATGGCAACCACGTGCGTATTGACCACGGCTACGGCTACGTTACCCTCTACGGACACCTCTCGGCATACAACGTTCGCCCGGGGCAGCACGTAAAACGCGGCGATTTGATTGGGCGCGTGGGGAGTACGGGTCGCTCCGAGGCACCTCACCTGCATTACGAGGTAATGAAGAACGGGGAGCACATCAATCCTATACATTTCTACTACGGCAACCTTACACCGGATGAATACGCTGAAATGCTGCGCGTATCTACCGAAGAAAACCAGTCGCTTGACTAAAATCTGCTTATATTTATGGAAATAACCCTGCCGAATAAGCTTTATTACACCACCAACGAGGTTGCCAAGGCCTTCGGGGTGAATGCGTCGCTCGTCCGCTTCTGGGAAAAGGAGTTCAAGATATTAAAGCCGCAGAAGGACGAGCGGGGCACGCGAAAGTTTACCCCAGACGACGTGCGATTGCTGCAACGTATCTATCATTTGGTTAAAGAGCAGGGGTTCACTCTCGAAGGGGCGCGTCAGAAGCTAAAAGAGGACAAGCACCAAGCACTTTCTACCCTTGAGATGATTACAAAATTAGAAGCGGTGAAGCAGCAACTCCTCTCCTTGAAGGATGCGCTTTAGAAGATAGAGGTACGTGTCTGCTGAGTGAAAGCCTCTAAGAATTTCATACCTCTGTACGAGTTTCCTTTGGCATTGAGTTTCGGGCTCCACACAGCAATGCTGTATTGGTTGGGCATTATGGCTACAATGCCGCCGCCTACGCCGCTTTTACCAGGAAGTCCGACCTTAAAGGCGAACTCTCCGGATTCGTCATAGAAACCGCAGGTCTGCATAATGGCATTGATGCGCTTGGTGAAGGTGTCGGTCAGCACCGGCTCGCGATCGTGCAAGCGGATGCCATCATTGGCTAAGAATGAGAAGACGTAAGCGAGTTGTTCGCAGCTAAGCTCTACAGAGCAGAGCTTGAAATAGAAATCGAGCACCTTAATAGGGTCGTTGACGATATTCCCGAGTGATTTGATGTAGTAACAGAGGGCAAAATTGCGATAGCCTACGGATTTTTCGGATTGAGCCACTCTTTGCGAGTAATCGATGCTGTGGTCGTTGGCTAAATCGCGGACGAACTCTATGAAATCTTCCTCAGCATTCTCTAAAGTGGAGAGCAGAATATCACAAACTACGATGGCACCGCTATTAATCAGCGGATTGCGAGGGATCCCATTGTCGGACTCTAATTGCACTAACGAGTTAAATGAGGTTCCCGAGGGCTCCACCGACACGCGCTCCCAGAGCCTATCACCCAAAATGCTATACGCAAGGGTAGTGGAGAGTACCTTAGCAATGCTCTGTATGGAAAATCGCTCTTGATAATCCCCGATGCCAAAACGTCGCTTGTTCAGGCTGTAGAAATACACCCCAAACTTATGCTCATCTACCTGTGCCAGCTCAGGGATATAAGTAGGTTTTGCCCCTACGTTCTCCTCCTCGAGCACATAGTAATACACTTCTTCTATGATATTTTGATAGTCCATAGGCTACTGAGGCTCAGTAGTTGCTAATCGAATGATCTTTACTTGCTTAATGCGCTTCTTATCAAAGGCTTCCACGATAAACTTATAGCCACCGAAGGTTATTGGCTTACCTTTCTGCGGGAAATTCCCTGATACTTCTAATAGAAATCCTGCTAAAGTTTCAGCCTCACCGCGTGCTTCATCAAAAAGGTGCTCTTCTTCATCAGTAAATTGCAAGATGCGATAGAAATCCTTGAGCACAGTTTTGCCTTCGAAGATAAAAGTGTGATCGTCAATCTTTGAGTAGGTGATATCCTCGTCATCGAACTCGTCGTTGATGCTGCCCACAATCTCCTCGATGATATCCTCTAAGGTGATAATCCCCGATGTGCCTCCGTATTCATCTACTACCACAGCCAAATGTATCTTCTTCTCTTGGAACTCGCTGAGCAGGTCGTCGAGCTTCTTATTCTCGGGCACGAAGAATGCCTTGCGTTTGACTGCCACCCAGTCAAAGTCAGTCTTATCCAAATGAGGGAGCAAATCCTTGATATAGATAACGCCCGTGATGTTGTCAATATTCTCGTGGTAGACAGGGATACGCGAATAGCCTATCTTAACGACAGCCTCAAGCACTTCGGCAAAACTCATTTCCTCATTCAAGGCAAAGATGTCAATACGAGGCACCATTATCTGGCGTGTCTCGGTGCTGCCGAATGAGACGATGCCTTCTAAGATTTTCTTCTCTTCATTGGTAGTATCTTCCTCAGAAGTAAGTTCTAAGGCTTGTGAGAGTTGCCCCACTGATATATTGCTACGCTGCTGGCGCAAGCGCTTTTGTATCCACACAGTGAAGTTCTTCATTGGGATGCTTATCGGAGTGAAGAGGGTGTCCAAGAAGTAGATAAAATACGCTATCTTCTGAGAGAAAGCGATGTTGTTGCGATTGGCATAAATCTTTGGGAGTATCTCACCGCAGAGCAATATCATAAAGGTTACTACCCCAATGTTCAATATGTCGAGCAGCAATGGACTCTTGATTCCCGCGAACAAGAAAGCCGCCAAGGTAGGCGAGATAAGCACGATGGTGATATTCACTAAATTGTTGGCGATGAGCACCGTCGCTAAGAGCTTCTTGGGGTTGCTCACCAACTTATCAAGAAGGTCGGCGGTAGGGGCTTTTTGCTCTTTAAGGGTTGCTATTTCAGCAGGCGTAAGCGAGAACAGTGCCACTTCAGCTCCAGAGATAAGCGCAGAGCAGAGCAGCAGTACAAAAAACACTCCGAACTGCACAATCAAGCCCACATCAAACGTATTTACTGCGAATAGGGCAAATAACGGTAAAGGGTCTGTATCCAAAATCAAACAAATTCGTTAAACAATCTTAGAAGGGGAGCCCATCGTCTACTTTAGGGACCTCTTCTGTGGGAGGAGTTGTTGTGGGCTGTCCTTCACGCTTATTAGGCAATAAGTTTATATCACTCACGTGCACTTCAGTCATATAACGCGTGATACCATCGTCACCTTGCCACTGGCGCGTTTTCAATCGCCCTTCGAGGTAAATTAAATCACCTTTTAGGGTATATTTCTCAATCACCTCAGCCAACTTGTTGTGCACAACAATATTGTGCCACTCAGTATTGACTACCTTCTCGCCAGTAGTACGACTGGTGTATTCCTCATTAGTAGCTAAGCGGAATTGCCCTACGCAACTTCCTTTATCAAAGTAAGTTAACTTGATATCATCACCCATACGACCTATCAAAACGACTTTATTTACAGTTCCATTCATCTTGTAATATACTTTAAAAACACTACAAAGGTACGAATAATTTTATAACTCCCAAAACTTTTTGATAAAATTTGCTGTCAGAGCTGACACGGGATAAGTGTGCAACTCAGATATAAGAATCGCATTATCAATTGGTTTTAAGGGTCTTACTATCCAAAACTGCGTATGGATATGTTGGTGTGTCAATTTGTGAATTACGGGAGTTTCGTTGTAAAGTATGAGACCTTCAAAAGGTATATTTGATTCTTTCAACAGTTGAAGCAACTCTTTTTCTGCCGCGAGGTGTGAGGTTTCGATCAGTGGGAATTCATACAGACCTTGCCAAATATCCTTAGACACACGCCTCTGTAAGAGTGTCTTGCCTGAAGTATCCACCCATACCAAGTAATTAAAATAGCGATTTTTAATTTTGAGTTTTTTGAGTTTAACAGGTAATTCTGCGACCTTGCCACTGTGATAAGCCGCACAGTGATCCTTAAAGATACAACTTTTGCAGTCGGGTGATTGTGGTGTGCATTGTATAGCACCAAACTCCATAATCGCTTGGTTGTAAGTGCCAATGTTTTCCGATGGCAAGAGCTCAGTAGCTAAAGCTTTGAACTGCGCCACCCCCTCACTGCTGTTGATAGGCGTTTCAATGCCAAACACCCGCGAGAGCACTCGATATACATTGCCATCAACTACGGCACAAGGCTCCTCATAGCATATTGAAGCTATGGCACTTGCTGTATAGTCGCCAATTCCTTTGAGTTTGATAAGTTCTTTATAAGTGAGAGGAAATACGCCGCCATATTCAGAGGCTATTACCTTAGCGGTGTGGTGTAGATTCTTTGCACGCGAATAGTAGCCTAAGCCTTGCCATAGTTTTAGCACTTGCTCCTCACTGGCAGCCGCTAAATCAGTAACTGTGGGGAATTGCTCTATAAAGCGAAGATAATAAGGCAATCCTTGCACTACGCGCGTTTGCTGCAAGATCACCTCTGAGAGCCAAACTTTATAAGGGGTAGGCACCTCACGCCACGGCAAATCGCGCTTGGCAGAGGCGTACCACTTGATCAGTCGAGAGCTAAATGTGTTAAAATCCAAAGCGTTGATTGTTTAGCTTATAGCCTTTAGTGTTTAAGCTATAGCTAATTTTGCTCTTCTTTCTTTTCAATAGAAGGAGTTGTCGGAGCGCTATTAGTAGGTTGTTGCTTAGCACTGCTATCCTCACCCTTAGTTGCATCCTTAAACTCTTTAATGCCTGTGCCTAAACCGCGCATCAGTTCAGGGATTTTTTTACCGCCAAAAAGCAAAAGCACTAATATCACAATGATTGCTATCTGCCCAGGGCCCATCACTCCTAAAAATATACTCAATAAATTCATTTTTTTCGTTTGTTAAATTTTACGCTGCAAAGATACGAATTTATTTTCACACAGAGACAGTTCTTCTGAAATTTCTTTTTGTAAAATACGTACTTATCTAACAATTAAGAGAATATATATAATCTGCCAGAGGTTACTCTCTCAAGGGGTTATAAAAACACACATCCCGAGCAAACTGATATATTGCTCGGGATGGCGATTTTTATTACGTCAAAAGAATAAATTTACTTTGCAAAAGCGTGCTCGTATTTTTTAGTTTTATTCCAAGCACCTCGGGTAAAATCAGGTATTTCCACAGGGGCACTACCATTTTCAAGTGATATTTTTGACAGCGGGGCAATACAGCACCATTCCGCCATATCGTATACATCCATATCCAAAGGCAGCCCATTGCGCAAGCAATAGATCAGGCGATAGTCCATCACAAAGTCCATCCCGCCGTGCCCACCGACTTTCTTAGCTTGCTCTTCAAGTTCGCGATGGATGCGGTGTTTGTATTTTTCCATCAAGGCTTGCTTCACCTGCTCAGGCACAAAGCTATGCGCTGAAAGATTTTCGTGGTTAGGCACCCCTATTGATTGAGCGTTTTCCGACTCAATCAGGTAGCCTTCAACGGGGTATTTATTAGCAAAACCCTTAGTACCTGTAAGCTGATACATACGCGAGTACGGACGAGGTGTAAGCACATCGTGCTGAATTTCGATCGTCTTACCCTTTTCAGTACGGATAAGAGTGGTGGTGTGATCGGCGTTTTTAAAGTCGGTAGCTTTTTTGCCTGTTACTTTTTCCCACACCTCAGGACCACGGAAAGGCTTAGTGTCGATAGAGACTAAATAGTTCATCTTATCGCCTCGGTGAATGTTGAGCGCCTGACACACAGGTCCTATACCGTGTGTTGGGTAGACATCGCCGCGGTTTTTAGCATTGTAATCCAAGCGCCAGTTGTGCCAATACTCTTTCCAAAACTCGTCGAGGTTGTGAATGTAAGCTCCTTCAGCGTGAACGATTTCACCAAAGACGCCCTGCTGTGCCATATTGAGCGTAGTAAGCTCAAAGAAGTCGTACACGCAATTTTCGAGCATCATACAGTGCAGGCGCGTTTTTTCTGACATATCAATCAGCGACCAGATCTCATCCAAAGTAAGAGCAGCAGGCACTTCGATGGCTACGTGCTTGCCTTTTTGCATTGCGTAAAGCGCCATTGGCACGTGGTTTTTCCAGTCGGAAACGATGTAGACAAGGTCGATATCGTCGCGGTCACAGAGAGCTTTCCAAGCGTCCTGCGAACCACTGTACTTCGCTGCCAGAGGTTTACCCGCTTTTTCAATAATTGCTTGGGCTTTATCTACCCTGTCAGGCTCAACATCACATAAAGCAATCACCTTTGCCCCCGGTATGTGCATAAAGCGCTCAACGGCACTCGGTCCGCGCATTCCCAGCCCGATAAAGCCTACACGCACTGTGTCGATCTTAGCGGTTTGTAAGTTAAGTACGTCTGTTTGCCCTTTAGGGCGTGCTGGCGTTTCCACCTTGATAGGCTCGTAAGCCTTGCTGCCAGCGATTTTCACTGGGTTTTGCTTGGAAGAGTCACAAGCTGTAAAGTTCAAGCACAAGGTAGCCCCCAGCACCATTTGGAAGATTCTTTTTATCATAATTACACCTATTTCATTGGTTAATTTGCTCGGCAAAGGTACAACTTTTCTCAAATTGACGCAACATAAAAATATTTCTATTTTTTCTTAATTATTTTTTTTGACTGCAAATCAAAGAGATGCGAATTGAATATAAATACAGACAGGCTTTATCAAGTGAAGCAAGCATTTCTACCTTATTATCTATAGCATAGCGAAATAACAGTTTATTTTTCGTTTATCGTTAGGAGAGAAAAACCCTCTGAGATCCGTTCTCTATCCGATATTCCTTCGATTAAGGAGGTGGTGAGGCTACTGTAAGACGGTTTTACCCTCCTATTAGGAAATTTTCCTTTCGGGAAGAGATTGCGGCAAAACAGTAATACCCATTGAATTCAAAACGCTTACAAATTCGTCAGGATTTTTCTTTTAAATTATTTGTGAGTTTCGAAAAGTAGCTTTATCTTTGCGGCATTAATCATTTTAAACAGTTTGGGATATGGAACTTTGGATTGTAGTTATCTTTTTTATTGGGTATCTTTTCATTACTATTGAACATCAAACGAATATTGATAAAACTATCTCAGCCTTAGGGATGGCGGTAGTGTGCTGGACGATCTTGAAGGTGGCGAACCTGACCGTCTTTGAGGTGGGTGCAGGCGGCTTGGAGGCTATCAGTACCACGCCTGAGGGCAACCACGAGGCTATTGACAACTTGCTATTGCACCATTTGGGGAAGATCGCCGAGATACTTTTCTTCTTGATAGGGGCGATGACCATTGTGGAGATCATCGATATGCACCGTGGCTTTGAGATTATCAAGCACTTGATTAAAACAAAGCAGAAAGTAAAGCTGCTATGGATCATCGGGATTATTGCTTTCTTCCTCTCTGCACTGATTGATAACCTTACCACCACTATTATCCTGATTACGATTGTGCGCAAGCTTATCCCTGTGCAAAGTGAACGTTTTTGGTATGCCTCACTGATTGTGATTGCTGCCAATGCAGGCGGAGCGTGGTCGCCAATAGGGGACGTAACCACTACAATGCTGTGGATGGCTAACAAAGTAAGCGCAGGCAAGCTCGTAGAATATGTATTTATCCCATCAGTGGTATGTTTGTTCGTGCCTTTGATTATCGCGTCGTTTTTACCTGCTTTTAGAGGAAATATTGAAGAGAAGGAAGGCGAAGAAAATAAGACTTTTAGAAGCAGTATGCCTGTACTACTCATCGGTTTTCTGGCGATCATCTGCGTGCCTATATTCAAGTCGGTAGTGCATCTGCCTCCGTATATGGGAATGCTCTTTGCGTTGGCTTCGATGTGGTTTATCTCTGAGAAACTAAAACCTATAAGGGAGTTAGACGAGGAACACAGCGTCAATTTCTCTACCCATAGAGCTCTGTCGAGGATTGAGTTCTCAAGTATCCTTTTCTTCTTAGGGATTTTGCTGGCAGTGGCTTCGCTGGAAAGTATCGGAGCGCTGTTTAACTTTGCGGGCACGCTGAAGGACACTATCCCAAGTGAGAACGTTGTGGTGCTGCTGCTCGGATGTGCCTCAGCGGTGATTGACAACGTGCCCCTTGTGGCAGCGAGTATTGGTATGTTCCAAGAGGGCTTAAATGCACCGATATGGCACGAAATCGCTTATGCAGCAGGTACGGGAGGCAGTTTACTCATCATCGGCTCGGCTGCGGGCGTTGCTGCGATGGGTATGGAGAAAATCAGCTTCTTTTGGTATGCTAAGAACATCTTGTGGATGGCACTCTTGGGCTTTGTGCTCGGGTATTTGGCATTGGTAGGCGTAGAATCAATGCATTTATTTGGTTAGTGCAGGTGCTGTTTATCATTTAGAACTTTCATATTCATATTTACGATAAAAAGAAAGTGGGCGGCTTCCTCTGTTGGAAGCCGCCCGCTTATAATTTTACAATCTTATTACTTCTTTTTAGGTACAAATACACGAACGTAATCCACCTCAGTTACCACTTTTTTCAATTGTGCATCTGGATATAAGATCCCTTCATTCTTTCCTCCAATGCCCCCATTGATAATAACGTCCCAAACGCGATCGGTACGCTTATCAGAAGTAGCATCAGTGATAAATTTATTATGGAGGTTTGCCTCACGCGAATCAGTGCGGTACGAATACACCTTTTTATCGTCTACCAGAAAGGTAATAACCGCTTCGGTAGCCTTTTCGGTAGGCTCCACACTCACTGAATAAATATGCCAACGTGTTGAAATCCCCTCAATAGTGGTACGGCGATCCTGCCGCCCTGTTGCAGAGACATTTATATCAAGTTTATTCGTTTTATTATTATGTAAATGTAGGCTTTGGCTCACTTTATCCCTTCCATTCACTCTTGAAAAGAACTCAGCTAAATCCAGCTCAGCAGTACTTGCCCCTTTATAATGTCGCGACCATAGTGCATGCCACGTCCCAAGGTCGTTAGCCACTTTCGCACGTATGTCAATCCTACAATAAAGCGGATAATACATATTCACCTCACGCGAGGAGATCGCCCCTGACCACCAAGCCGTATGTCCGTGGATCTGATTGCCATCGGTGCGCTTTTCAGAAGTGATCCGAAGCACTTGGGCACCGTCGGAGCTCTTTGCTAAAGCTACCATTTCAGGGCGGTAGGTATGTATCATCCCTTGAGGGCGCCCATAAGCATCATTTTTCCCATTGGTTCCGTAAATAAACCACTTTTTTGAGTCGATAGCCTCACCGTTGAACTCATCTCCACCATAATACACCCAACCTTCAGGGGCTTTAGGCGTCGTAGGGCTCAACGGATTGTCGTCTGTCCCTGATTGATGATCATCAGACTTAGAGCAAGCTACCATCGCAAGAGTTAGTAGTAGCGATATGCTACCTATTGATCTTTTCATAAGTTATAATTTTTTAGTTTATAGAACTACCTACCCCACTTTTACCAATTCAACGTCGAAAATCAGGGGGGCATTGGGTGGAATCACTCCGCCAGCACCGCGACTGCCATACGCCAAGTCCGAAGGGATTACAAGGCGCGCTTTATCGCCCTCGTGCAGCAGCAGGATGCCTTCATCCCAGCCCTCAATCACCTGTCCGACCCCTACGGTGAAGCTCAGCGGTTGCCCACGGTGGCGCGAACTATCGAAAACCGTCTTATCAAGCAACATACCCGTGTAATGCACCGCCACTTGGTCGCCGCGTTGCGGTTGAACGCCCGCACCGTGCTCCGTAATCTTATAATACAAGCCACTTTTGGTGCGCTCAAAGCCCACAACCTCTTTTTGAAGTGCCTCTTCAGCCTTACGGCGCGCTTCTTCCTCGCGCAACGCTTTGGCAGCGACGAAATCAGCAAAGACTTTCACCGCATCCCACTTCTCGGCTGCCTCCCCTACCCTGAGGATCTCAATCTGCTCGATTTTATCACCCTGAGTGATGCTATCCACCACTTCCTGACCTTCGACTACCTCGCCAAAGACCGCGTGCTTGCCATCTAAATGCGGCGTTGGGCGGTGAGTGATGAAAAACTGCGATCCGTTGGTGCCGGGACCTGCATTCGCCATTGAGATCACGCCTGCTTTATTATGCTTAAGCTCGGGGTGGAACTCATCGTCGAATCGATAGCCAGGTTCACCCGTACCCGTGCCGAGCGGGCAGCCTCCTTGAATCATAAAGTCGGCAATAACGCGGTGGAAGGTAAGTCCGTCGTAATAAGGCACACCCAGCGGCTTCTGGCTGTTTTTTTGTTTGCCCTCAGCCAGTGCCACGAAGTTGGCAACCGTAGCGGGGGCTTTATCATAGGCTAAACGCAACAATATATTGCCTTTAGCCGTCTTGATTTTGGCATAAATTCCCTCTTGCATATTTTTTAAAGTATTAATTTTTGTGCAAAGATACGATATTTTGTAGAAGTGTAGGGTATATAAAACCAAAAAAAATCGCCTTGAGTGTAAGGCGACTTTTTAAATCATAGCTTTAACCCTTCGGCACTTATTGCGAATCCTTAGAAGATCTGCCTTTTGTTTTTCGGCGTGATGAACGCTGCTTGATAGCCGTATTCGTATCGGCAATAATCTTCTCAACGGCATCGGCAAAGTGCTTGTACTTCTCTGGATTGGCTATACGCATCGCCGAAATATAGGTGTAGAGCTTCGTATTGATAAGCTCCACAAGCGGCTTCTTCATATCGGTTGCCGAACTATCTTTAAGCTGTAAGGCAGCGTATTTTTCGTATGCCAAACGCTTTTCCTGAAAGTCGGTTTGTGCCTTTTGTAACTCATCAATACATTCCTTCACCCCTGTAAGCTGCTCAATGGCAGCCTTGTACTCGTCCTTTGCGTATTCTTTGAGTAAGGACTCCGTATGAGATGATTTCACAGAATAGTTGCCCGAGAGCATATCCTTGCGATGTGCTTTATACACCTTTGCCAATTGCTCGCCCGATGCTTTTACCTTTTCAATAGGCATCACTGCATAGCCTTCGATTACTTTTCCTAAAACCGTAACTGCGCGATCGCGGGCTCGGGCTGCTTTTTTAAGCATCGGAACCCCTACATCGTGTTTAATAGCTTCGGTTACCTTATCCGATAACTGTTTTATCTCTCCAAAAAGACTTACTAAGAATGCGTCGTCTTGGAGTGCCGTCTCGTCTTTATATAAGGCAATTAATCGATCGGAAGTATCATCAACTTCTGATACTCTTGCGTTTAAATTTAGTAATTTTCTTGCCATAATAAAACCTTTTTAACTTAATACGATTATTTCCGCAAAGGTACGAAAAAAAAGAATATCACACAAGTGTTTTCAAGAAAATTTATCAACCGAGTTATTAACAGCTCTTTTCGTTTATGGATTTTTTACGCTATAATGTATTTAAGTTGATGAGAATGCGCTTTTTAAATTTTGGCACTCATTTGCATTTTTATTTATTGGGAGTAGTTTTTAAATTCCGTTGTTCATTTGCATTTTAACACAATCATTAAAATCTGTCGTGCTAATAAACTTTTTCTTATTTTCAGGAAATAACTTTTTCAGTCTTTCAACTTCTAATAATTGGTACCGTTTGAGCTATTTTAGGTATTTATTAAGATAGAAATGTTGTTAAAATAGCCTCTGAGGACTTTTAGGTATATTTTAAAGTCTTCAGAAATCGGTATTTTGGTAAAAATAAAAAGTTTAAGCCAAAAAAAGTTATTTTTAGTTTTCAAAACACACATAAATAGTATTAAAGTTATTTTTTTAAGGGTTTATACCATAAGAAAAGAGCAGCTCCTCATCGGAACTGCTCTTTCATAACTATGAATATAAGTATTTTCAATTTCTATACTTATTCTGCTGCGGCTTCTTCTTTGGGAGCTTCGGCAGCAGGGGTTTCCGCAGTGGCTTTTTTGCGTCCACGGCGTGTGGTTTTCTTTTTCGCTTCTTTGGCAACGTTGTAAGTGGTGTTATAGTCCACAAACTCAATCATTGCCATTTCAGCGTTGTCGCCGAGGCGGTTGCCCAATTTGATGATACGGGTGTAGCCCCCTGGGCGGTCGCCAATCTTTACGGATACTTCTTTAAAAAGCTCAGTAACGGCGTATTTATTGCGCAATCGCGCGAAGACGATACGGCGGTTGTGCGTAGTATCTTCTTTTGATTTGGTTACCAATGGCTCGACAAATACTTTTAAAGCCTTTGCTTTTGCCAAAGTAGTGTTTATTCTCTTGTGCTCGATGAGCGAACAAGCCATATTGGCGAGCATCGCGTTGCGGTGAGCTGTTTTTCTACCTAAATGATTAATTTTTTTTCCGTGTCTCATTTTTCTTTAATTAATAATGCAAAAGCGTGATTAATCCTTATCTAATTTATACTTTGATAAATCCATACCGAAGAATAAGCCTTTTTCGGCTACTAATTCGTCGAGCTCAATCAGCGATTTCTTACCGAAGTTTCTGAACTTCATAAGGTCGGGCTTGTTGAAAGAAACCAAGTCGCCGAGGGTTTCGACTTCGGCAGCCTTCAAACAGTTGAGGGCGCGCACTGAGAGGTCGAGGTCAACGAGTTTGGTTTTCAGCAATTGGCGCATATGCAGCGATTCTTCGTCGTAGATATCCGATTGAGTGATTTCATCGGACTCTAAGGTAATTCTCTCGTCGGAGAAGAGCATAAAGTGATGAATGAGCGTCTTAGCGGCCTCAGTAAGGGCTTGCTTAGGGTGAATGGAACCATCGGTTTTTATATCAAAGACTAACTTTTCGTAGTCGGTCTTTTGCTCAACGCGATAATTCTCAATTGCGTACTTTACATTCTTAATCGGTGTAAAGATTGCGTCGGTAGCAATCACGCCTATGGCTGCATTTGGTTTTGCATTCTCTTCCGCGGGTACGTAACCACGACCTTTCTCGATGGTAATTTCCATAGTGAAAGATACGGTCGATTCCAGATTGCAAATCACCAACTCGGGGTTGAGGATTTGGAAAGAAGAGATATATTTCTGAAAATCACCGGCAGTCAATTGTTTTTTACCAGAGACGTTGATGGTTGCTGCTTCTTCTTCAACGTCATCGACTTGGCGTTTGAAACGCACTTGCTTTAAGTTGAGGATTATTTCAGTAACATCTTCCTTCACACCTGGTATTGTAGAAAACTCGTGCCCTACTTTATCAAATTTTACGGATGTAATGGCGAAGCCTTCCAAAGAAGAGAGCAACACCCTCCGTAATGCGTTACCTATTGTTAAACCATAGCCTGGTTCCAAGGGGCGGAATTCAAATCGCCCCTCGAAATCAGATGATTCAATCATTATAACTTTATCGGGTTTTTGAAAGTTAAATAATGCCATATTTGACTGCTGTCTTATTTATTATTTAGAGTACAACTCTACGATTAATTGTTCTTTAATGTTTTCAGGAATCTGAACGCGCTGTGGGATTGCCACAAAAGTGCCTTCTAATTTTTCAGTATTCCAAGTGAGCCATTCATATACGTTGCTATTAGCAGCTAATGAATTTTCGATAACGCTTAAAGACTTTGATTTTTCGCGTACCCCAACTACGTCTCCTGCGCGCAGTGAGTAAGAAGGGATGTTCACGATGTTGCCGTTCACAGTGATGTGTCGGTGAGAAACCAACTGGCGTGCAGCGGCACGTGTAGGGGCGATACCCATACGGAAAACGACGTTGTCCAAGCGTGATTCGCACAGCTGAAGGAGCACTTCACCTGTTACGTGCTTGCTGCGTTTTGCTTTCTCATAAAGATTGCGGAATTGCTTTTCCAATATACCATAAGTATATTTTGCTTTTTGTTTTTCTTGAAGCTGGATTGCATATTCAGAGCGTTTTGCTCTGCGGCGGGCTTGTCCGTGTTGCCCAGGAGGATAATTCTTCTTTTCTAAGGTTTTATCATCTCCGAAGATAGCTTCACCAAACTTACGAGCTATCTTAGTTTTTGGTCCTGTATATCTTGCCATTTTTTAATCGTTTTCACAAAAGAGATTATGAATTAAGGCATTCCTTCGATAATGAAACTCTTTTGTTTTATTAATACAATGAATTAAACTCTACGTTTTTTAGGGGGTCTACATCCGTTGTGAGGCAGCGGAGTAACGTCGATGATTTCAGTTACTTCAATGCCAGCGTTGTGGATGGTTCTAATCGCTGACTCACGACCGTTACCTGGACCTTTTACGTAAACTTTTACTTTTTTAAGTCCTGCATCGAAAGCTACTTTGGCAGCGTCCTCTGCGGCAACTTGTGCTGCGTAAGGTGTGTTCTTCTTCGAACCTCTGAAACCCATTTTTCCTGCTGACGACCAAGCAATAACGTCTCCTTTTTTATTTGTAAGAGAAATGATCACGTTGTTAAACGTAGCCGAAACGTGTGCCTCACCTACTGACTCAACCACTACTTTTCTCTTTTTAGAGACCTTTGCATTTGATTTTGCATTTGATTTTGCCATACTTTAACTACTTATTATTTAGTTGCCTTTTTCTTATTTGCAACCGTTTTTCTTTTACCTTTTCTTGTACGAGAGTTGTTCTTAGTTTTCTGTCCGCGCAATGGCAAGCCATTTCTGTGGCGGATACCACGATAGCAACCGATATCCATCAAACGTTTGATGTTCAATTGGATCTCAGAGCGCAACTCTCCTTCAATTTTATAAGACGCAACCACCTCACGAATGCGTGTGATCTCTTCATCATTCCATTCGCTTACCTTTGTGTCTTCATTTACCTGAGCTCTCGATAAGATTTCTTTAGCTCTACTCTTTCCGATACCAAAAATGTAGGTCAATCCGATAACCCCACGTTTATTTTTTGGTAAATCAATACCTGCAATTCTTGCCATAATTATCCTTGTCTTTGTTTAAATTTAGGATTCTTTTTATTAATTACGTACAATCTCCCTTTACGACGCACAACAATGCACTCGGGACTTCTTTTTTTAATTGATGCTCTAACTTTCATTTCGCTTGTTTTATCAATAGAGTTTGCAAAACTACAATTTTTTTTAATATCTCTTGTAATTTTAATTCATAAATACAAATCACACGTCTTCCCTTACGGTGCTCTTTACAACATTAATCTACTGAATATAAAACACATACAGTAGCCTTTTGCCCTAAAATATTTTTGATATAAATTTCTCACAGATACTATTTTCTGTGCAGAAATAACTGCATCTGTGAGAAATTTGAGACTTTCGTAAAAGACTTTGCTTAATTACATCACCCGCTTAGTAGCGATAGGTAATTCGCGCTTTTGAGAGGTCGTAGGGGCTCATTTCCATCTTGACTTTATCGCCAGGGAGGAGCTTTATGTAGTGCATACGCATTTTTCCTGAGATGTGTGCAATCACTACGTGCCCATTGTCCAACTCTACGCGAAACATCGCATTGGAGAGTGCCTCCACAATAGTTCCGTCTTGTTCAATCGCTGCTTGTTTAGCCATATAATATAATTAAGATGCTTTTCTATTCTTACCTGTCTTCATCAAGCCATCGTAATGGCGGTTGAGGAGATAGGAGTTTACTTGTTGCATAGTGTCAATCGCTACCCCTACTAAGATTAACAGGGAAGTACCTCCGTAGAACAGTGCCCAATTGTGCTGCATGCCGATAATATTTAGCATCGCTGGGAAAGTGGCGATCAGTGCCAAGAAAATAGAACCTGGGAATGTGATCAGCGACATTATTTTATCTAAATAATCGCCTGTTTCTTTCCCTGGGCGTATTCCTGGGATAAATCCACCGCTGCGCTTCAAGTCGTTAGCCATCTTGTTGGTAGGTACTGTAATTGCAGTGTAGAAATACGTGAAGATGATGATCATCGCTGCAAATAATAAGTTGTACCATATCCCAAAGACGTCGCTAAAATGCGTTTGAACGCTCTTGGCAAATTCTGATTGTGATAAGCCTGCCAACGCTGCTGGGATAAACATCAAGGCTTGCGCAAAGATAATTGGCATTACCCCTGAAGCATTTAATTTCAAAGGAATATATTGGCGTGCACCGAATATATTCTTCTGAGCGGCTGCTCCACCCTCAGCTGTTCTACGTGCATATTGTACTGGTATCTGACGTACTGCCTTGATAAGGTAAATACAAAGCAGGATAATCACAAACCATATAATGATTTCAATCAAGATAAGCATCAATCCACCGTTAGAGGCTGTCAGTCGCGATGCCACTTCAGAAGTGAAGGCTTGTGGCAAGCGCGCAATGATACCCACCATAATGAGCAGTGAAATACCATTACCTATTCCCTTATCAGTGATCTTCTCACCGAGCCACATCGCAAAGATAGTGCCTGTTACTAAGATTACCACCGCTGGAATGATGAAATCAAGTCCCTTACCTAAGATAAAAGCACTTTCAGGAACGCCCAGACGGCTAATTCCGTACAAATATGCAGGTGCTTGAACGATACAAATTACAATAGTAAGCCATCGAGTGATTTGGTTTATCCTTCTACGTCCGCTCTCACCTTCTTTTTGAAGTTTTTGAAGATACGGAATAGCTATCCCCATCAATTGCACTACGATAGAGGCTGAGATATAAGGCATAATCCCCAATGCAAATACAGATACGTTAGCAAAAGCTCCTCCCGTAAAGGCATTTAAGATATCCAACAGCCCCCCACCAGAGGTATTCTTCGCTAATTGGTGTAATTGCTCTGAGTCAATCCCTGGCAGCACGATATGTGCCCCAAAACGATAAACCAAAAGAATACCAAGCGTGAGGATAATCCTATTTCGTAGCTCGTCTATTTTCCAAATATTGGTTAGGTTCTCGATAAACTTCTTCATAATAAATCACATATTACAAGCTCACAGCTTCACCGCCCGCTGCTTCGATAGCCGCCTTAGCACTTGCTGTAAACTTATGAACAGATATTTTTAATTTTGCTTTTAGTTCACCGCCACCTAAGATTTTTACTAAGTCAGTTCTCTTAACTATATGCAGCTGAACTAAGGTTTCTACGTCAACCGTGTCCGTGATCTTTCCTGTCTCAACCAAGTTCTGCAATTGCCCTAAGTTGATTCCTACGTATTCTTTACGGTTAAAGTTCTTGAAACCGAATTTTGGTACGCGTCTTTGCAACGGCATCTGTCCACCTTCAAAGCCTATTTTCTTTGAAAAGCCTGAACGAGACTTAGCTCCCTTGTGTCCACGAGTAGAAGTCCCGCCTTTGCCAGAACCCTGCCCGCGACCAACGCGCTTCCCTTCTCTGTGTATTGAACCTTCTGCAGGTTGTAAATTACTCAAGTTCATAACTTTGTATACGAATATTATTTAACTTCTTCTACAGAAATTAAGTGTTTTACTTTATTAATCATCCCAAGGATATTAGGTGTAGCTTCTTTTTCTGACACCTTCCCTATTCTGCCAAGCCCCAACGCCTCCAAAGTCAATTTCTGATCCTTTGGGCGTTTGATGCTACTCTTTACCTGTGTTACTTTTACTTTTGCCATTGTCTGAATATTAACCTTTAAACAATTTTTCTAAAGAAACGCCACGTTGCTTTGCTACTGTGTCTGCACTACGCAATTGCAACAAAGCATCAAAAGTAGCTTTCACCACGTTGTGAGGGTTTGACGATCCTTGCGATTTAGAAAGCACGTTATGTACCCCTACTGATTCAAGTACGGCACGCACCGCACCACCAGCGATCACTCCCGTACCGTCTGTTGCAGGCTGTAAGTACACGCGTGCTCCGCCGTATTTCCCTTTTTGCTCGTGAGGCAAAGTAGTCCCATTCAGTGGAATGCGCACTAAGTTCTTCTTAGCATCTTCTACTGCCTTTGCAATAGCTTCCGATACTTCTTTTGATTTACCTAATCCGTGCCCTACAACGCCGTTTTCATCACCTACTACCACGATAGCAGAGAAGCCGAATGCACGTCCCCCTTTTGTTACTTTTGTAACACGTTGAACTCCTACCAAACGATCTTTCAGTTCAAGCCCGCTTGGCTTTACATATTCTACATTTTTATATTTATACATAATCTTTCTTAGAATTTAAGTCCACCTTCTCTTGCACCATCAGCCAATGATTTCACACGTCCGTGGTACAGATAGCCACCTCTGTCAAAAGAGATCTTCTCAATACCTTGCTTCAAAGCCTTTTCAGCAATAGCTTTCCCAACCAATGCTGCCTTTTCGGTCTTTGTTCCCTTAGCTGCACTAATTTCTTTATCTCTTGAAGATGCAGACACCAAAGTAGTTCCTTTTGTATCATCTATGATTTGCGCATAGATTTCATTATTACTTCTGAAAACAGCCAAACGAGGTTGCTCCGCAGTACCATTCACTACTTTTCTGATTCTGCTTTTAATACGTTGTCTTCTTTCTATTTTTGATAATGCCATTGTTATAACTATTAAGCTGATTTACCTGCTTTTCTTCTCAATTCTTCACCAACGAATTTCACACCTTTACCCTTGTAAGGCTCTGGCTTACGGAAGCTACGGATTTTAGCCGCTACTTGTCCTAAAAGTTGCTTGTCGTGAGAAGTTAATTTAATGATAGGGTTTTTACCTTTCTCGTTCACTGTCTCAAGTTTGATCTCTTTTGGCAGTTCGATAAGGATATTGTGCGAAAAACCAAGTGCTAAGTCGAGCTTTTGCCCTTGATTTGTAGCACGGTAACCAACCCCTACTAACTCTAATTCCTTAGTGAAGCCTTCTGATACGCCCACGACCATATTGTGCACTAAGGCTCTATACAAGCCGTGCTTTGCATTCTGGTCTTTGGTTTGATCAGTAGTTTCAAACACTAATTGTCCATCCTCTTGCTTTACAGCAATGTCTTTAACCTCTTGGGTTAATTCGCCTAATTTCCCTTTTACGGTTACCACACCATTAGCAATGGTTACAGTAACGCCTGCGGGAATCTTGATGGGTGCTTTACCTATTCTTGACATTCTTTTTGTCTTTTATTGATTAGTAAACATAACAAATTACCTCACCTCCGATGTTGAGCTCACGGGCTTTCTTACCTGTCATTACCCCTTGTGAAGTGGAAATGATAGCAATCCCGAGTCCGTTTAACACACGTGGCAGGCTGTCCGCACCAGCATACTTTCTAAGCCCTGGGCGGCTTGCTCTCTCTATATGCCTAATAACAGGCTCTTTTGTGATCTTGTCATACTTCAAAGCGATCTTGATTGTACCTTGTACGGTAGTATCATCGAACTTGTAGCTCAAGATAAATCCTTGGTCGAAAAGAATCTTTGTGATTTCCTTCTTTAAGTTCGACGCAGGGATCTCCACAACGCGATGCCTTGCATTACTCGCATTTCTAATTCTTGTTAAATAATCTGCTATAGGATCTGTATACATATTCTTGTCCTTTTAATTATTACCAACTTGCTTTCTTAACGCCCGGAATTAATCCCTTGTTTGCCATCTCACGGAATAACACACGTGAAATCCCAAACGTACGCATATATCCTTTAGGGCGACCAGTTAATTTACAACGATTGTGTAAACGTACAGGAGATGCGTTTTTAGGTAACTTTTGCAATGCTTCATAGTCGCCTGCTTCTTTCAAAGCCTTGCGCTTTGCAGCATATTTTGCTACCAACTTCTGTCTCTTCACCTCGCGGGCTTTCATTGATTCTTTAGCCATACTCTTAGTTCTTTTTAAAAGGTAATCCTAATTCGCTTAATAATGATTTCGCTTCTTTATCTGTCTGGGCAGAAGTTACGAAAGTGATATCCATACCTGCAATCTTATTGATCTTGTCAATGTCGATCTCAGGGAAGATAATCTGCTCAGTAACCCCCAAGTTGTAATTGCCTCTACCGTCAAAGCCGTCAGCCTTTACCCCCTGAAAATCACGTACACGTGGAAGTGCAGTAGTGATCAAACGGTCTAAAAACTCATACATTCTCTCACCGCGCAAAGTAACCTTGACACCAATTGCCATACCACGGCGCAGTTTGAATGATGCAACGTCCTTCTTTGAATAAGTGGCAATTGCTTTCTGCCCTGTAATCTTAGTGAGTTCTTCAACAGCGTAATCGATTTGTTTCTTATCCGCTACTGCTTGCCCTACACCACGGCTCACAACTATCTTCTCAAGTTTAGGAACCTGCATTACATTCTTATAGCCAAATTCTTCTTTAAGAGCACCAACAATGCGGTCTCTGTATTCCTGTTTTAATCTTGGTACGTAAGCCATCTCTATATTACTTCGTTAGATTTTTTAGAAATTCGCACTTTCTTACCATCTCTCACCTCATACCCTACACGAGTCGTCTTCTTCGTCTTTGGGTCAATGAGTGATAAGTTTGAAATGTGAATATAAGCCTCTTTTTGAACGATTCCTCCTTGAGGATTCTGCGCACTTGGCTTCGTGTGTTTCGATACCAAGTTCACACCCTCAACAATCGCTTTATTTTTCTCGCGATCCACACGTAATACTTTGCCTTCTGAGCCTTTGCTCTCACCAGCGATTACGCGTACTGTATCTCCCGTTTTAATTTTTAGTTTCATCATTTACTATTTTTAAAAATTAAAGTACTTCTGGTGCCAACGACACGATCTTCATAAACTGCTTATCGCGAAGTTCACGCGCTACGGGTCCGAAAACACGCGTACCACGCATCTCACCAGCTGCATTGAGCAACACGCAAGCATTCTCATCAAAGCGGATGTAAGAACCATCAGCACGGCGTACTTCTTTCTTCGTCCTTACTACTACCGCAGTGGATACCTGCCCTTTCTTAACACTACCGTTCGGAGTCGCCTCCTTCACAGTAACTACAATCTTATCACCTACTGAAGCATAACGGCGTTTGGTACCACCCAACACGCGGATGGTCAAAACCTCTTTCGCTCCTGTATTATCGGCTACTTTTAATCTCGATTCCTGTTGTACCATAATTACTTAGCTCTTTCAATGATTTCCACTAATCTCCAACATTTAGTTTTGCTCAGTGGGCGTGTTTCCATAATGCGCACTGTATCACCAATGTTGCAATCGTTCTTTTCGTCGTGAGCTACATATTTCTTTGTACGCAACACGAACTTACCATACATAGGGTGTTTTACTCGTTTCACTTCTGAAACCACAATCGATTTATCCATTTTGTTGCTCGTAACAACCCCTATTCTTTCTTTTCTTAAATTTCTTTTTTCCATAAGGCAGCTTCGAATTATTGTAATTCTCGTTTAGTTAGCTCACAAGCTAATCTCGCAATAGTTCGTCTTACTTGTCGTAACTGTATTGGTTTCTCTATTGGCGAAATTGCGTGTTGCATTTTCAAATCTGCATACGATTTCCTATACTCACCAAGCTTCTCTTGTAGCTCAGTAATTGTCAATTTTTTAATTTCAGACTGTTTCATTACGCTTTCCATTAATCTTGATAATCTCTTGCTACAACGAATTTAGTTTTTACAGGTAGCTTCTGTGCTGCCAAGCGCAACGCTTCCTTAGCAACTGCAAGTGGCACTCCACCTACCTCAAACATTATTCGACCTGGTTTTACAACGGCTGCCCAGTATTCTACGGCACCTTTACCTTTACCCATACGTACCTCCAAAGGCTTCTTTGTGATAGGCTTATCTGGGAATATCTTGATCCACAATTGCCCTTCACGCTTCATATAACGAGTAGCTGCCACACGGGCTGACTCAATCTGGCGCGAAGTAATAAATGCTGAATCTAACGATTTAATCCCAAACATACCGTTCGAAAGCAACGTCCCGCGATGCGAAACACCTTTCATTCTGCCTTTTTGTACTTTACGATATTTCGTTCTCTTTGGCTGTAACATTTCTTTACTTCTTTAAAAAATTACTTTTTGCGACGTGCTTTCTTAGGTGCACCACCTTGCCTGTCGTTTTGGCGTCCCGCTCCGCTATTGCTGCTGCCAGCAGTCTTCTTTGTCATCCCCACAAGTGGTGATAAATCGCGCTTACCATATACTTCGCCCTTCATAATCCACACTTTGATACCCATACGTCCGTAGGTAGTGTGTGCCTCATCAAGTGCGTAGTCGATGTCAGCTCTAAAAGTAGAAAGCGGAATACGTCCTTCTTTAAAACTCTCAGAACGTGCCATTTCAGCACCATTCAAACGTCCCGAAATCATCACCTTCACACCTTCTGCGTTCATACGCATTGCCGATGCGATAGCCATCTTGATCGCACGCTTATACGATACACGCCCTTCAATCTGGCGTACGATACTTGCTGCTACCAAGGCTGCGTCGAGCTCCGGACGCTTGATTTCAAAAATGTTGATCTGAATGTCCTTGTCAGTGATCTTCTTAAGCTCCTCTTTTAGCTTGTCTACCTCCTGACCGCCTTTCCCGATAATGATACCAGGGCGTGCAGTGGTGATAGTAACGGTTACAAGTTTCAAAGTACGCTCTATAATCACACGTGCAACACTAGCTTTTGACAAACGCGTTAGAACATATTTTCTAATCTTGTCATCTTCTGCAAGTTTATCTCCGTAGTCTTTACCACCATACCAGTTAGACTCCCATCCTCTGATAATTCCAAGGCGATTTCCTATTGGATTTGTTTTCTGTCCCATACTTTTATCTTAGCTTTCTGTGTTAAAATTTTTAGCTCCTAATACCAATGTTACGTGGTTGGAACGTTTTCTAATTCTGTGTGCTCTACCTTGTGGTGCAGGGCGTAATCTCTTGAGGATTGCACCGCCATCCACACGGATTTCTTGTATGAATAAGCCTGCTTCTTCCAAATTCGCATCCTCGTTCTTCGCTTGCCAGTTCGCAATTGCTGAACGCAACAATTTCTCTAAACGAGCTGCCGCTTCTTTTTGGTTAAATTTCAAAATAGCGAGGGCTTTGTCTACTTCTACACCGCGTACCAAATCCGCAACTAAGCGCATCTTGCGTGGCGAAGTAGGGCAGTTATTCAACTTCGCAAAAGCCAAAGCTTTCTTAGCTTCTTTAATTTCTGTTGCTCTTTCTCTTTTTCTAACTCCCATAGCTATTATTTTTTACCTTTATTCTTTGCACCCGCGTGCCCTCTGAACGAGCGTGTAGGTGAAAATTCTCCTAACTTATGTCCCACCATATTCTCAGTGATATAGACAGGTACAAACTGACGACCATTGTGAACAGCTATTGTCTGACCAACAAAATCAGGCGTAATCATTGAGGCTCTCGACCACGTCTTGATTACTGTCTTCTTCCCTGATTCAATATTCTGCTGGATTTTCTTCTCCAAACTATAGTGAACGTAAGGTCCTTTTTTTAATGAACGTGCCATCTTTTAGTCTCTTATTTTTTTCTGCGTTCTACAATATACTTATTACTTGCCTTGGTCTTAGAACGTGTCCTATAGCCCTTAGCTGGGATACCTTTACGTGAACGTGGGTGTCCACCGGTTGCCCTTCCTTCACCACCACCCATTGGGTGATCTACTGGGTTCATCACTACCGCACGTGTGCGTGGACGACGTCCAAGCCAACGTGAGCGACCTGCTTTACCCGATACTATCAATTGGTGGTCTGAGTTAGACACCGCCCCGATAGTAGCCATACAAGTCAGCAATATCATTCGTGTTTCACCTGAAGGCAACTTCACGGTTGCATATCTTCCTTCTTTTGCCATCAACTGTGCAAAAGTTCCCGCAGAACGAGCAATGTTCGCACCCTGTCCTGGGCGTAACTCTATACAAGAGATTACAGTACCTAATGGGATTTGTGAAAGTGGCATTGCATTACCGATTTCAGGAGCTACATTCTCCCCTGAAACCACCACTTGGTCAACCTTTAAGCCTGCTGGTGCGATGATGTATCGCTTTTCGCCATCAGTGTATTGTACCAAGGCAATAAACGCCGTTCTGTTCGGATCGTATTCAATAGAAACTACCTTAGCCTCAACGCCTACTTTGTTCCTCTTGAAGTCAATAATACGATACTTCTTCTTATGACCACCGCCTATATAGCGCATAGTCATTTTCCCTTGATTGTTTCTACCACCAGACTTTTTTAACGGTTTGAGCAAGCTCTTCTCCGGCTTATCAGTAGTAATGGCGTCAAATTCGTTTACTACTCTAAAACGCTGCCCAGGGGTAATCGGTTTTAATTTTCTAACTGACATTCGTCTCTATTTATTGAATCGCTTATAAATTACTATACATATCGATAGTTCCGTCTGTGAGCTGAACTACCGCTCTTTTGACCGCATTGGTCTTACCCAATTGGATACCAGTCTTTGTGTAGCGAACCTTGCGCTTAGGCGCGTAGTTCAGCGTACGTACCGAACCAACCTTAACACCATAAGCAGCCTCAATCGCTTCCTTAATTTGGATCTTATTCGCATCCTTAGCAACTACGAAAGTATAGCAGTTCTTCAGTTCTGCACTCGCATTCGCTTTTTCTGTAACTACAGGTTTAATTAATACGCTCATTTCCTTCTTATTTTGTTAAAATTGACTCTAAAACTTGTACCGACCCTTCCAAAAGCACCACATTCGCTGCATTTACGATTTCATAAGTGTTTAACTCTGAAACGGTTACAACTTTCGATGTAGGTAAATTTCGAGCGGACAAATATACGTTATTATTTTCACTTGGCAATACAAAAAGTGATTTTTTTCCTTCTAAGCCCAATGATTTTACAATCGCTGTGAAATCTTTTGTCTTTGGAGCTTCAAAAGTGAAATCTTCAAGAACTACAATCGCCTTATCTTGCGCCTTTACGCTGAGTGCTGAACGGCGTGCCAAACGCTTTACGTTCTTGTTTAACTTTTGTGTATAATCCTTAGGACGTGGACCAAATATACGTCCACCACCTACAAACACAGGCGACTTTACACTACCTGCACGAGCCGTACCTGTACCCTTCTGCTTCTTAATCTTGCGAGTACTTCCTGCTACCTCGTTTCTTTCCTTAGCCTTATGTGTACCCTGACGTTGATTCGCCAAATAGCGTTTCACATCTAAGTATATCACGTGATTATTAGGCTCAATACCGAACACAGCCTCTGAAAGCGTTACCTTTCTGCCTGTTTCTTTCCCTTGTATGTTTACTACTGCTACTTCCATTATTTGTGAATCGTTACATAAGCGTTTTTATGGCCTGGCACACATCCCTTTACTACGAGAAGGTTCTTGTCCTCTACCACTTTCAACACTCTTAAGTTTTGTACTGTTACTTTCTCTGCGCCCATACGCCCTGCCATACGCATTCCTTTGAATACACGCGATGGATAAGACGATGCACCTACAGACCCTGGTGCTCTCAATCGGTTGTGCTGACCGTGTGTGGTCTGCCCTACCCCACCAAAGCCGTGGCGTTTTACAACCCCTTGAAATCCTTTACCTTTTGAAGTACCTGTGATGTCCACAAACTCCCCTTCAGTAAAATACGTAACAGTGATCGTATCACCTAATTTGTACGCATCTTCAAAGCCTTGGAACTCAACAACAATCTTCTTTGCAGCTGTGCCTGCTTTCTTAAAATGGCCTAACTCAGCCTTGTTAGCACGCTTCTCTGCCTTGTCATCGAAACCAAGTTGAAGAGCTTCATACCCGTCAACCTCTTTGGTTCTGACTTGGGTAACTACGCAAGGACCAACCTCTAAGATGGTACAAGGCACATTCTTGCCATTCTCATCAAAAATACTGGTCATCCCTACTTTCTTTCCAATTAACCCAGACATAAAATTTAATTATTAATTATTTACTTTGTTACTTTTCTCTCTCAGGTCTATTTCTGACAGCTGTCAGCTGAAACCTGATACAAATAACTCAGGGTCAAAAAATGCCCTTGGCTTTTCAACCCTGAATCATTTTTATCCGTTTTTCCCTAACCCACAGTTTCGGGACATTTCATAAAGCCTCAAATCAGACTTTGATCTCTACTTCTACACCGCTTGGCAACTCCAACTTCATCAAAGCATCTATCGTCTTAGATGATGAACTGTAGATGTCGAGCATACGCTTGTGCGAGTTGAGCTCAAATTGCTCACGCGACTTTTTGTTTACGTGTGGAGAACGCAACACAGTGAAGATCTTTTTGTGTGTTGGCAGTGGAATAGGTCCTGTTACTACCGCCCCTGTTGCCTTTACTGTCTTTACGATTTTCTCTGCCGACTTGTCTACCAAGTTGTGATCGTAAGATTTTAACTTTATTCTTATCTTTTGTTGATTGCTCATCTTCTTAATAAATTAGTTGCCTCTGGCTTTTTTAATTACTTCTTCTGCAATATTCGATGGCGTTTCTGCATAGTGTGAGAACTCCATTGTCGAAGTCGCACGCCCTGATGAAAGGGTACGCAACGCGGTTACATAGCCAAACATTTCCGATAGCGGTACAAATGCTTTGATCACCTTCGCTCCATTTCTATCGTCCATATTGTTTACCTGACCACGACGGCGGTTCAAGTCGCCTACGATATCACCCATATTTTCCTCTGGAGTGATTACCTCCAACTTCATAATAGGCTCCATCAATACGGCTTTCGCTGCACGCGCTGCTTCCTTATAACCCAACTTCGCTGCCAATTCAAACGACAACGAGTCAGAGTCCACAGGGTGGAACGAACCATCGATCAACGTAATCTTCATCGAATCCATCTCAAAGCCTGCCAACGGACCTGCTTTCATCGCTTCCTTGAAACCTTTCTCTACCGATGGAATGTATTCCTTAGGAATGTTACCACCCTTGATTTCATTCACGAACTCTAAGCCCATCTTGCCTTCTTCTGCTGGCTCCATACGGAAGACGATGTCGGCAAACTTACCGCGACCACCTGTCTGCTTTTTGTACACCTCGCGGTGGTCAGCAGCAGCTGTCAAGGCTTCTTTGTACTCAACCTGTGGTTCGCCTTGGTTTACTTCAACCTTAAACTCACGTTTGAGGCGGTCTACGATGATGTCCAAGTGCAACTCACCCATACCTGAGATAATCGTTTGCCCAGAGGCTTGGTCTGTCTTCACTTGGAAAGTTGGGTCTTCTTCAGCCAACTTCGCCAATGCCATACCGAGCTTATCAACGTCTACCTTGGTCTTAGGCTCTACTGCAATACCGATCACAGGGTCTGGGAATACCATACTTTCCAGCACGATTGGGTATTTCTCATCGCAAAGGGTATCCCCTGTCTTGATGTCCTTAAAGCCTACCGCAGCCCCTATATCTCCTGCTTCGATGTATTCAATTGGGTTTTGCTTGTTAGCGTGCATCTGGTAGATACGTGAGATACGCTCCTTATTGCCTGAACGAGTATTAAGTACATACGAACCTGCATCTAAGTGACCAGAGTATGCACGGAAGAATGCCAAACGACCTACATAAGGGTCTGTAGCAATCTTAAATGCCAACGCTGCGAACGGAGCATCTACTGCTGGCTTGCGCAACGCAGGCTCATCAGTGTCAGGATTTACACCTTCGATTGCTTCCTTGTCTAATGGTGATGGCAAGTAGCGGCATACCGCATCGAGCATAAACTGCACCCCTTTGTTCTTGAATGATGAGCCGCAAACCATTGGGATGATCGCCATATCCATCACCGCAGCACGCAAAGCCTTGTGTACTTCCTCTTCGGTGATAGAGTTCTCATCTTCCATAAATTTTTCAAGAAGACCTTCGTCATAGCCTGCCACCTCTTCGATGAGTTGTGCACGATATTTTGCTACATCTTCCTTCATATCCTCAGGGATTTCTACAATGTCAAATGTAGCTCCTTGGTTTTCTTCGTGCCATACGATAGCACGGTTTTTGATCAAGTCTACGATACCCTTGAAGTCCGCTTCATCACCGATAGGCAATACCAATGGCACTGCATTCGATTTCAGCATATCCTTCACCTGTTGGCATACGCGCAAGAAGTTAGCTCCTTGGCGGTCCATCTTGTTTACGAAGCCAATACGTGGCACTTTGTAGTTATCTGCCAAACGCCAGTTAGTTTCTGACTGTGGCTCTACACCATCAACTGCTGAAAACAAGAACACCAACCCATCGAGTACGCGCAGCGAGCGGTTTACCTCAACGGTAAAGTCCACGTGGCCGGGAGTGTCGATAATGTTAAAGTGGTATTCCTTAGCATCAGCCGTTGGCTTACCATTTTCAGTCGGGAAGTTCCACTTACAAGTAGTGGCTGCTGAGGTAATGGTGATACCGCGCTCAGCCTCTTGTTCCATCCAGTCCATTGTTGAGGCACCATCGTGCACCTCACCAATCTTGTGTGTCTTTCCTGTATAGAAAAGGATACGTTCCGTAGTGGTAGTCTTACCAGCGTCAATGTGCGCTGCGATACCAATATTTCTTGTGTATTTTAAATCTCTACTCATCTACTCTTAAAATCTAAAGTGTGAGAACGCCTTGTTTGCCTCAGCCATTCTGTGTGTATCCATTTTCTTCTTTACAGCTGCCCCTTCTTCTTTCGAAGCAGAGATGATTTCAGCTGCTAACTTCTGTGCCATTGATTTCTCATTGCGTTTGCGCGCATAACCAATAAGCCACTTCATCGCCATAGACACTTTGCGGTCTGGGCGTATTTGCATCGGGATCTGGAATGTAGCCCCACCTACACGGCGCGAACGTACTTCCACGTGCGGCATCACATTCGAGAGTGCATCTTTCCACACTTCGAGTGCCGTCTTCTCGTCATTGTTCTTCTTTTGTTCTACAATGTCAAGTGCATCGTAGAAAACCTTAAAAGCCACTGACTTCTTACCATCCCACATCAGGTTGTTCACAAAGCGGGTTACCAGCTGGTCACCAAACTTCGGATCTGGTAAGAGAGGTCTCTTTTTAGCTTGTCTCTTTCTCATTTCTTCTCGTTAAAAGATTTTGTGTTAAATTACTTCTTCTTAGCTGGTGCCGCTGCCTGTCCTGGTTTAGGACGTTTTGCCCCATACTTTGATCTACGTTGCGTTCTGCCTGCAACACCTGCTGTGTCAAGCGCACCACGCACAATGTGATAACGCACGCCTGGCAAATCCTTTACACGTCCGCCTCGTACCAATACTATCGAGTGCTCTTGGAGGTTGTGTCCTTCACCTGGGATGTAAGCGTTCACCTCATTGCCATTCGTTAAGCGAACACGCGCTACCTTACGCATCGCTGAGTTCGGCTTCTTAGGCGTTGTGGTGTACACACGCGTACAAACCCCTCTTCGTTGAGGGCACGAATCCAAAGCAACCGATTTACTCTTCTTGGTAATTCTGGTCCTTCCTTTTCGTACTAATTGTGAAATTGTTGGCATAATTTACAATAAATTATCTATTAAATTATATTTGTTTACTTTATCTATCAAAGGCTCTTCACCCTCTAATTGCCTCGCAGACTGCCTATTGCCATTGCTTTCCACGAATTGCGGGTGCAAAAGTACTACTTTTATTTTAACTGACAAAATTTATCTCACTTTATTTTACACACCCCTCCCCCACTCCACATACCTACCCACAACATTCAACAGGAATATAATATACATAAAACATTATTTATCAGCTGTTTATAAATATTGAGTAAATATAAACAGCCTCACTATCAACAGACTAAAAAAGATATTATTTGTTACAAATATCACAAAATAATTCTAAAAACAACTGTAAACCCGCTTCAGTAACACTCCTCGCTCTCCCAATATCAAAAGAACACTCCTTGCCGATGCCCCATCGCCATAGTTGAAATGCAAGATGTATTGCGCATCTCCCTTCTTATAGAGCTTTATATCCTTTGAGGATACGCCTATAAAGTACTTCGTCATAGCATAAGGTACGCTGTAATGCTTCTTGTTGATACTCACCTCCAATCGCTGCATCACCGCCCATCGCTTGTTATACGCGTCTGCCTGCACTCCCTTCTCATCAAAAATAAAAACCTCATCAGTATCCTCGCCTCTTTGCTTAGCTATCTTATAATCACCGAGCCTCAATTGCCCGAATGCTATATCCACTACCGTATGCGCATCTGCAAAGCGCACTCCCTGCTCCGTTCGCCTTGTAGCTTTTATCTGTGGGTAAAGCAACTGCTGCTCATTGCCCAAAAGAAGCTGCCCTGTATCCTCCTTAGCGAGATCTTTATAGATGCATATCGTATCTCTATCAGCACTGCCTTCTTCTTTAATCCGCAACTTTAAGAGTTCGCGCTCGTCCACTGACTTAATCCTATCAGTATGCATCACCCCTACTATTCCACGCAGCGTCTTTACCTTCGTCCACGCCTCTTTTGTCGGTAAATAGAAGAAATACATCCCTTCGGCTACCTTATCTATCACTGCACCGCTATCTGCCGCACGCACATTCACATACCCATCAGGGTCATTGATCGCCCCAATGGCATAATGTCCCAAGGACTGTCCTCGTACACTCTCCACAAGCAACACGGCTATGAAAAACAACATCACCCTCATACACAAACACTTCTCTATTGGGTACTCACTTCTATCTCAAACTGTGTCAAATCTGTAAAGCGTCTTAGCCTGCGGTATAGCTCCTCAGTAGTAAGGCTAAGCATACGCTCTAAACCAAACTTCTCAATGCAGAACGAAGCCAAAGCAGAGCCGTGCACTACGGCATTCTTCATATTGGCAAAACCGTAATCGCCGCTCTTGGCGAGGTAGCCCACTACCCCTCCTGCAAAGGTATCGCCAGCACCCGTAGGGTCAAACACCTCTTCCAAAGGCAAGGCAGGATCAAAGAACACCTGATTCTCGTGGAAAAGCAATGCCCCGTGCTCGCCTTTCTTGATAATCACAAAGCGTGCGCCCATTGCCCTAATGCGCTGTGCAGCTTTCACCAAGGAGTATTCCCCCGTGAGCTGCCGCGCCTCCTCATCGTTGATAGTGATCACATCTACCTTGGCAATCACCTCTTGAAGCAGATCCCAAGTGTGGTTCATCCAATAGTTCATCGTGTCAAGCACCACAAGAGCGGGCTTACGCTCCATCTGTGCCAAGATGTCGAGCTGCAACTGTGGGTGTAAGTTCCCCAGCATCACAATGGCTGCCTTGCGAAACGCCTCAGGCACTACGGGCTTGAAGTCCGCCAGCACATTCAGCTGCGTATCTAAGGTATCGCGCACGTTCATATCGTTGTGATAGCGACCACTCCAAAAGAAACTCTTACCGCCGCGCACCACTTCCACTGCTGAGGTATCAACACTGCGCGCACGTAGCAAATCCAAAAACGCCTCTGGATAGTCCTCACCTACCACCGACACCACTGCCTGCGGCACACCAAACTGCGCCGCCGCAACAGCGATATAGTTCGCCGCCCCCCCATAATCACCTCACTTTTGCCAAAGGGCGTCTCTATCTGGTCAAAAGCCAATGTGCCTGCTATTAGTATCTTGTTCATCTACTTAGAAATTAGAAAATTAGGAGGAAGAAGTGAGAAGTGAGAAGCGAGAAATGTATTGAGCCCTCATAGCTTTCTACTTTTCTAATTCCTACTTCCTACTTTTCTAACTCCTAATACATCATTTCGGCGGCAAAAGTAGTACTTTTTAATGAATAATGAACAATGGATAATGAATAATTTTAGAAGTCAGAAATGAGAAGTCAGAGGTTAGGGATAGAACTGCCCCTGACCTCTGACTTCTAATTCCTAATTCCTATTTTCTAATTCCTATTTTCTAATTCCTATTTTCTAATTTCTAATTCCTAACTTATAAATACAATAGCTCTTATATACCTCTCCTGCCTTAAGTACAGGTGATGCCCAAGTGGGATTATTGGGCGAGTTAGGGTATTTCTGTGTCTCTAAACATAAGGCAGCGTGCTGCTGATACGCAATTCCTTTCTTGCCTCTAACTGTGCCATCAAGGAAATTACCAGAGTAAACTTGCAGCCCCGGTTCATTGGTAAACACTTCTAATTGAATACCTGTCAGCGGAGAAAAGAGCCTTGCTGCTACCTCAGTAGTATCTTTTGTATTGAGCACAAAATTATGGTCATAGCCATTGGCATTCCTGAGCTGTACATCCTTTTGAGCAATGCGCTTCCCAATAGGGGTAGGCTTGCGAAAATCTAAGGGCGTACCTTCTACCCCCTCAATCACTCCCGTAGTCATAAAGGTACTGTCGATAGGCGTAAATCGATCGGCATTAAGCATCAATTGCTCATCTAAGATACTGTGCGATGGATCGCCACTGAGATTAAAATAAGAGTGGTTCGTAAGGTTCACAATCGTCTTTTTATCAGTTGTTGCCTCGTATGCGATCTCCAATGCATTAGTGTCTGTAAGCCTCATCTGTACCTTCACTTGAAGCCTACCAGGGAACCCCTCCTCACCATCGGCGGAGGTGTAAGAGAGCACCAGCGTTTGGCCATTAGGCTGCTCCGCATCAAACACTCGGGTATGAAAACCCTTGTTGCCTCCGTGTAGGCAATGACCAAAATTATTGATAGGCAGTTGGTACACCACCCCATCAAGTGAGAACCTCCCGTGAGCAATGCGATTGCCATAGCGCCCTATGGTTGCCCCAAAATTGTTATCCGTATCAATATAGCTCTTGATATTGTCAAAGCCCAGAACTACATCCCTCAGCTTCCCTTCTTTGTCAGGAAACACTATCGAGACAATACGCCCACCGTAATTAGTGATGCACACCTCCATCTTGTTCTTGTTCTCAAGCACATACAACCCCACAGGCTTTCCATCTACTTCGCTTTGGAAGTCCTTTTGCTCTAAACCTGAGCGCGTTACCCCTTCGGTGGGCTGCTTAGCCCCCTGAGCACAACCCACCAAGAGAAACCCTAAAAATATCATTTTTATCACTCGTGTTTTCATTGTTATCTTCTTTTTTTTATACAAATACAAATCAAGGGTTAAAAACTAATGATTAAAAAATTGTTCAGTCCGCCCCGGTGAGAGCAACTCCCAGAGGGAAGCCACCGTCCAACCAGGAGCAAACATATCATTGTAAAATCCCTTGCCATTCTTGCCATAGTCCCAATGAGTGTGCTGTATCACCTCAGGATAATACCCCTCCTTGGCAACCCCACACAGATGCGACTCAAAGGGTAACAACTGACGCATAGAGGAAGATATAACCTCTACAAAATCAGCAAAACGAGGCTCACCATACTGCTTTGATAGCCAACGGAGCACAGAGGCAAGTTCAAAGACAAACACATCGATATGGTTGTTTTCCACCGAAACGTTGCCCCAGCCTCGCGTCTTTAAGCCTATATCGCCTATCATTTGGCCACGCGCAAAGGGCACGTCCCAAGTGTAATACCACGAAAGCGCAAAGTATGCCGACTTGCGAGTGAGCTCCTTATAGTGCTGCTGCTCTTTGCCCTTGCTCACCAAAGCCAAGTAATAAGTAGCCGTCGCCGCATAGATCGATGCCTCCTTATCCTCACAATCAGCATCTAAGGTCGAGGAAAAGTAATCCGCCTTTGAGATGATCTCTTTTTCAAGATAAGCAGCACTCTTCTTGGCGGCATCGAGGTATTTTTTATCCTTAAAATACTTGTATGCCATCACCAAAGGCAAAGTCGCTGAGGGCGTACTGCCCCCGCTGGCATCTACCACACTGAGGTCATCTTTAAACTTGCGCGGAAAACTGCCATCAGCATTCTGCAAACGCAAAAAAGTATCTAAGATATTGCGCAACTTCCCCTCCCAACGAGGATGCTTGCGCGCGTGGTCTTTCTCGAATTGCAAGAAATGCAATACCGCATAGATCCCCTCCGACTGGCGACGAATGCTCAGCACAGTAGCCTCGCTATGGTCATCAAAATTTACAAACTCACGAAAGAAACCCCTATCGGTAAACCCATTCTGCAAATAACTGTCGAAAACCGCATAGCTATGCTCCGTAAGCTGGCTATTGCCCTGCTGCATACCATACTCTAAGGCATTGAAAGCATTGAGCAAAGTGCGCCCAATAAAGCCCACCTCTGCACTCCCATTGGAGAGGCAATCGTCCACCCGCATACTCTCACTCGCGTAGTACTTCAAAGGGTGTTCCCCCACATAGCTCTGCGAGAAATAGCGCGTGATCACCTCTTTTACAAAAGCATCCGTGAAGTCTGTCTGTACAGGCATAGGACGATAGGTATCGTAGCTGTATTCCCACATTTGCTTCACTAAGGCAGAGAAATCCGCCGCCTGACCACTTTTCAGTTGCCATACCAAAGTGCACTGCTCGCCTTTTGACAGATGTTCAAATGCCTCTACCGCAGGGGCTAAGGTAAGTTTGCGAATATAAGTCTTCGGCATCTCCTGATAGGGGAAACCAAAGGAGAGCACTGCTATACCCTCCTGATTCTCAAAGCCCGTATAGCCCACAGAGGTTTTCCCCGAGAGTACCACCTCGCCTTTGTCAAGAGGAGTAAGCGCATCGCCTTCAAACTTATCAATACGCATCACTGAGAGGTACCTGCCCGTAGACTCGTTGAAGACAACCGTAAGCGGCGTACTGAGCCTGTCCTCGCGTACCGTCCAGCTGTCGGAAGTGTGGAATGAAGGTGCCGTAGCAGGGGAACGCAGATTGCGCCGATACCAGAAGCCCGGCATATAAAACTGACAAGCCGAATGCTCAAAGGAAGTACTCAGGCGTTGCTTAAAATTAAAGTACACCTCCCCCTCAGCCTTGATCGTTACCGTAAGGGTATTGCCACTCAGCCGCTGAGTAATCTCCACAGGAATAGCCTCCTTAGCGACCAACCGATCACCACTCTTGTGCAGCGAGTAAGCAATCGCAGCATTGCCAGGGACCTTTAGACTAATAGACGCCGAAAGCCCCTCTCCTATAGGGCTCTGGGCTGTTGCTAAGCCCATCACCATTGAAAATAACATTAAATAGATACGTTTCATAATTTATTTTTGTTTAAAGATAGGTCTTTTAGAGATGAGAGAAGGACTTTGAGTGGCTATCACAGGCCAATCATCCTCCCATTTTACGTTGTCCAAGAGCAGCACCCGTCCTTTGGGATTCTCGACAAAAACGGCGTGGTAGAGTATCCAATCCTCGCCCGCATCGTCTGTAATGATTTCCGAGTTGTGTCCTGTACCTACAAAACGCGCATTCTTATGGATAAGCACCTGGTGATGATTCTCGAGCATCGCCCTCCCCTCTTTGTCGAGATAAGGGCCCAACAGCTGCTCGCTGCGCCCCACTACCGTAGTATAAGTGCTGCTTAGCCCATTGCAGCAAGTGCCAATAGAGGCAAAGAGATAGTAATACTTCCCCCTTTTGTGCACATAAACCCCCTCGTAGGCAGTCCCTGCAATGGGCTGCTTTACAGCATCTTTTTTCACAGAAAGCCCATCGTCAGAGAGCTCAATGGCGTAAATACCCCTGAAACTCCCCCAGAATAGATATTTCTTACCCCCCTCCTCTATATAAAAAGGGTCGATAGAGTTCTGCACCCCTATCTCATCACTGCGAAAGAGCTTCCCAAGGTCAGTAAAGCCTCCTTGGGGACTGTTGGAGGTCGCTACGCCAATGCCACAAGTGTGCTCTCCACCCCATACCGACATTGCGTAGTAAAGCACATACTTATCTCCGATATAGTTGATGTCAGGCGCCCATACGCCTCCTTTGGGTTCGAAAGTAGGGCGCGTAGCCTCCGTGAAGGCAGTGCCTACGGGCGCCCAATCCACTAAATTCTTAGAGCGGTATACAGGCACATTGCGCGTATCCTCAGTGGCATAAAGGTAAAAATAGCCATCGCTTGCCTTGATGACCGTAGGGTCAGGCAAACTCTGATTGATCACAGGGTTCTTATACGTATTAGGGTCGCCTTTGTGTGGCGGGTCGCCCTCTTTAGAACCACAAGCCGTAGCCGCTATGAAAAGCATCACTACTGTTTGAATTACAATTGTTATTTTCATCTCTTACGTTTTTATGGTTAAACTTATATTATTTTAACAAAACATTAACAACTATGTGGGTCATTTCCCACTGCAATACACAACGAATAAAAAGCGAAGACGCACTGAATACACTTTTCCGTATTCGGTGCCAATCCACTTGAGGGTTAGACGAGTTTCGCTATCTACTTGTTTTGTAACTTTATTATTCGTTTTCGAGAAATGCTTTGGGTAGTACGCCAAATTGCTGCTGAAAGCACTTGGCAAAATAGGAGGGTGAATTGAAGCCTACGCGATAGCATATCTCGTTGATCTTGTATTTCTTTTCACTAAGGAGTAGCGCTGCTTTTTTCAGGCGTTCGATGCGTATGTATTCATTGGGGGTAAGCCCAAGTACTCCTTTTATTTTGCGGTAAAAACTAGCGCGACTCATATAGAACTGCCCTGCAATTTCCTCAACATTAAAGTCGGGGTCGGAGAGGTGTTCTTGGATGAGGGTATCGAGTTTTTGGATAAATTGCTTGTCGGATTGGGTGGTAGCTATGCTCATCACGCCGATCTGGGGGTTCTTGATAAAGGCTTCTTGGAGGTGTTTTCGGTTTTGTAGCAGTGCTTTGATACGGGCGTTGAGCACCTCAGTGGAAAAGGGCTTTTCGATGTAAGCATCCGCTCCGACTTCGTATCCTTTGATTTTGGATTGGTTATTGACCTTGGCAGTAAGCAGGATAATGGGGATATGACTGGTCTCGAGGTTTGATTTGATATGCTCGGTAAGGGCAAAACCGTCCATCTCGGGCATCATCACGTCGCTGATGATAAGGTCAATAGCACTCGTGGCGAGCCGCTGCAATGCCTCTTTGCCATTGGTAGCGCCGAGGGTTGTATATTGCTTGGAGAGGTAAGAAGAGAGGAAGTTCTTCATTTGCAAGTCGTCTTCAACGATGAGCAAAGTAGGGCGCTCAGATGATTTTTTCTTTCTCGGTTTTTCGCTCAGCGGCGGCTCGGCGACTTCCTCTGTGAGGTTGCCCACAGGGAGGGTGAGGGTAAAGAGGTTCGTCTGGGCAGCATTGCTGTAGGTGATGCGCCCCTTCATCAGTTCGGCAAGCGACTTGGCAAGGGCTAAGCCTATGCCCGTACCGCTGACAATCTTCTCGGGGTTTTGGTTATCGATTTGTACGAAGGTCTTGAAGATTTCCTTGACGTATTTATTGAGGATCAGTGCGCCATCGTTTTCGAGGGAGAATTGGAAGGTATTCTGGGTGTCATCGGTGTAGGAAAGGCTTACTTTGGCATAGGTTTTTCCGTATTTTAGGGCGTTGGACAGCAGATTGCTGATAATTTTGGTGAAAGCCTCTTTATCTACTTGGGCAAAGAGTTCTTTCTCGGGCAATGAGAGGTGTAGCTGCATCTGCTGTTGCTCGGCGAAGGAGGTAAAGCGAGCGGCAGTTTCGCGCACTAAGGAGGTGATGTTGTGTACTTTGAGGTCGAGTACGTAGAGGTTGGCTTCGGTTTTGCGGAAGTCTAAAAGTTGATTGGTGAGGTAGAGAAGGCGGTCGGTATTTTTGTCCATAATAATGAGGTTATCCACCACTTCATCAGGGAGATTTTTTTCTTTTAGGACGTTCTCTAAGGGGGCTTTGATCAGCGATAGGGGGGTACGTATCTCGTGGGCTATATTGGTAAAGAAGTCGATCTTTGAGGCGTAAAGCTCTTTTTCCTTATCCTTTTCAAAGCGTTTCATTTTCTGTTTTTGGCGTTTTACCCCCTGTCGATGCATATAATAGACCACTGCGGCAAGCAGTGCTATGGCACAGAGTACGTAGGAGAGGTATGCCCACCAAGTGCGGTAGAAGGGACGCTCGATCCGTATCGTCAAGGACTTTATAACCTCGTGCTCAGCGCTGTCTTCGCCAGCGAAGGCGATTAGCAGGCGATAAGTGCCATAAGGCAGATGGGTGTATTGTATGGTATTGTGCTGAGGGGTATGCCATTGGGTGTCGTAGCCTTCGAGACGGTAGATGATGTTTTTGACGTTGATGCCAGTGTAGTCCAAGAGGGCGTATTGTAGTTCAATAGCATTTTTGTCGTAAGGCAGTGTTACGGCTTGGGTATACTGAATGCTCTGTTGCAGGGGCGAGTGGGCATTGGAGGGGCTTACGGGGTAGTTATTGACTAAGAAGTCGGTAAAGGCAAGCGAGGGGTTATGGTTGATCTCTTCGAAGGTAGCGGGGTGAAAGCGCACAAAGCCATCGACAGAACCGAAGTAGAGCGTGCCATCGTCTTCTTTGTAACTCGATTTGTAGTTGAATTGGTTTGTTTTCAGTCCGTTGTGTATGGTGTAGTTCTTAAAGGTTTGTGCAGCGGGATTGAAGCGTATGATGCCTCCGTTGGTCGAGAGCCATAGGTAGCCCTCGTTGTCTTCTTGTATTTGATATACGACGTCGTTAGCCAGCCCATTGAGGGTATTGAAGGGGGTAAAGGAAGCGTTTTGTGGATTGAAACGTGCAAAGCCTGCGCCTTCGGTAGTGATCCAGATTTGCTTTTTAGAGTCCTCAAAAAGGCTGGTGGTCTTGTCATAAGGGAGACTACGGGGGTCTTTGGGGTTATGGAGGAAATGCTGCCAATGGTCTGTGGCGGGGTTGTATACAAAAAGACCTTTGTGGAAGGTTGCCACATAGATATTGCCATCGGAGAGCTGTTTGATGTCTTGTACGGCAATGCCATCGAATTGCTTTACGGTTGTGAATTGCTCGGTGAGGGTGTTGAAGGTGTTTATCCCTGATAGGGTGCCGATCCAGAGGGTGTTGTGTTTGTCCTTACAGAGGGCAAACACACTGTTCTGCACGATGGTAGGGGGGCTATCGAATTGGGTGTAAGTGGTGAGTTTTCCGGTGTGGAGGTCATAGCGATTGAGTCCTTTTGAGAAGGTGCTGATCCAGAGGTAGCGGTCGCTGTCGTTATAGAGGGCGTGGATATTGGTGTAGAGGTTTTTAAGGGCTGTGGGTATGGGGAGGAAAGCGCGGGTAGCGGGGTCGAAGAGGTTGAGCCCTTTGTCTTCTGTACCAATCCAGAGGTGATTGTCAGAGGCTTTGCAGAACTCGCGTACGCGATTGCCACTGATACTGTTGGAATTGTTAAGCGCATAGAAGAGTTCAAAGCCTGCGTTTAGATTGGGATAGTAGTTTACGCCGCCGAAGTACGTACCGATCCATATACCGTTATGGCGGTCTTTATAGAGGGAATAGATGGCGTTGTCGGAGAGGGAATGGGCGATAGCGTGATCGTGTTGGAGGTTTGTGTATTGCCCAGAGGCAGTGTCGTAAATATAGATACCCGATTCGGTGCCGATCCAGAGGGTTTTATCTCCTAAGGGGAGCAGTGCTCGTGCGAAGAGGGTGTTGCCTTGGTTGTCTTTTCCTAAGAGTGTCTTGTAAGTGCCGCTGAGCGTATTGATACTTATGACTCCTTTTTGTGAGGTTGCCAAAATAAGTTCGTTGAAGGGGGTAATCACAGCGGCTGATACTTCGCCTAATTGGTATAGCAATTGAGGGGCAGAGGGTAAAGAGAATTTAGATATGCTTTTTGTTTTCTTGTTGATGCGCAGGAAGGGTTGCGCATAAGGCAATACCCACATATCGCCGTTTTTGCCCGCACAGAGGGTAAGGAGGTTGAGGCTACCTTTTTTGTTCTGGCTAATGGGGTAAAAGAGGAGCTTTTCGGTGCGCAGGGTGTAGTGAAATACGCCTTTTTCTTCTACGGCAATCCAGATATCGCCATCATTGTCAGCGACCATATCGCTTACCCTGCCTGCGATAGATTTGCGGTCATCGGTTTGTTTAGCGAAGCGTGTAAAGGTTTCTTTTTTAGGGTTATAGATATAGACGCCTTGATCGGTAGCCACCCAGAGGTTGTCGTCAGGGGTTTGTAGGATACGTCTGAAAACATTGTCGCTGAGGTCGCTTTCGAGAGGGAAGCGAAAGGTTTTGAAGGTATTGCCATCAAAGCGATTGAGTCCGTCCTTAGTACCGAACCACATAAAGCCTTGCCGGTCTTGAAAGATAGCGTATACGGTGTTTTGAGAGAGCCCACTGTTGATGGTATAGTGTTTGAAACAGTATTCTTTGGAGAAGGCATAAAGGGACATCCCGCTGAGTAAGGAGAAGAGCAGGAAGAGGCAGCTTATGGCTTTTGTGATATTATTGGTTAATTGTTGTTGCATAAAAGTTCTTTGGGGTAATGGCTTTCACAAGGAAATAACCCCTGCCCCTTGAGAGAAGCAGGGGATAAGTGTATATTAATGGGTTATTAATGTGGGTGTCTGGTAATTAGGGTCGATAACGAGCCTATCGACACCATTGCGTGTTTCGAAGTGAGCAGAGGTGATATACATCTTTCGTGGATGGATTTCATTTTCGCTACTATGGGCGTGAAATACGATTTTGAGGTTTCCATCCTTGTCCTTGAAGGTAGCGCTATGTCCTACGCCTACTAAGCCTTTTGGTTTTTGCAAGAGAGGATTGTCAGGGTATTTTGTCCACTCGCCCATCGGGTTGGAGGCAGTAGCACAACCGATACCATAGAAGGGGCTTTCGTAGCTATTGGCTGAATAGGTGAGGTAGTAAAGACCTTTATGCTTTATCACAAAGGCACCTTCATTGACGCGAGGCCATACCTTCTCCCACTGTTGCGAAAGGTGAATGCAAGGATGGAGCGTTTCGCTCTTGAGGGTAGTAAGGTCAGGCTCGAGCTGTGCTACCCAGATATTCAGTCCATCATTAAAGCGGCTAAAGAACATATAAGGCGTACCGTCATCATCGATAAAGAGCGTGTTGTCAATGGCTTTTTCACCTTCGAGCATAGGTTTCTTTACGGTTTGGGTAAAGGGACCCAGCGGCGAGTCGGCAGTGGCAACAGCAATATGCTCCTCAGCTGAGTAATACATATAGAACTTACTGTTCACATAATACACCTCAGGTGCCCAAAAGGAGTGGTTGCCATAGACATCGTCTTTATAGAGTGCTAACTTATGCTTGCTGTTGGCGGTGCGTTTCCAAGTTTTCAAGTCTTTGGAAGTCAATACTTCTATGCCGTCTTCGGCGGCAGTACCATAAGCGTAATAAGTATCATTGTAGAGCATAATGAAAGGGTCTGCCAAAGGTACTAACACTTGAGAGGCTGGGGGTTTTATCTCTTCTGTGGAACTCTTTGTATTGGAGCAAGCTGCCATAAGCACAGCGGTTATTGCACAGATAAAGTTAAACTGTCTCATATTAGTAATTAGGATTTTGGGTTAATTTAGTGTTATTGTTTACCTCATCAGAAGGAATGGGTAGGCAAGCGTGCTTTCCAACGATAAAGTTGTTGAAGTCAGCATCTCTTGTTTTAAGTTCATCGATACCCGCTTGCGAATCTAAAAGTCCCCAACGCTTGAGGTCAGCCCACCGATGTCCTTCGGTACAGAGTTCCAATGTACGCTCGATTTGTATCCGTTTCAGGAAGGCATCTTTTGACTGTGTGGCAGCCAAGTGGTTCACTGCCAGCTGAGGCATATTTACCCTTGCCCTTACTCTGTCGACCAAGGCAACTGCTTTGGGCAAATCATTTGTTGTATTGGCAATACACTCTGCATACATCAGCAATACATCTGCAAAGCGGATGAGGCGTATATTGGTAGGGTTGTAGTAATCATCATTATCGCGGAAGTGTTCAGAGCTATATTTTCGGTAAAAGACACGACCTTTCCAATTCTGAGCATTCCAAATACCTGCATCAGCACCATCTAAACGGTAGCGGTAGATACGGTTATTATCGGCGAAATCAGTGTTCATCCCTTCGTAAAAAGCGGTGTACTTTAAGCGAATATCGTATTTGCCGCTAAGGTCTTTTTCCTTTTTAAATTCAGTAACTACCCAAGGGCGTATTTCACCATCTGTCCACCCTACACCCGGAGGAGCGAAGAACTGCCCTCTGTTGAGCCCGAGATTAGGGTCTACATCGAAGTCGCCGTCACCGGCAGGAGCCTTATGAACATCGGAGTACTGTATCTCAAAGACGGACTCCCTATTGTTTTCAGTAGTGGACAGGAAATTGTCCTGATAGTTAGCCACCAAGTCATAATATTGTTTTCCACCGCCTTCTACAAGCCAATAGAGGTCATCTTTAGCCTTTTCCCATTGGTGTTCTTGCATAAAGCATTTAGCCCGAAGCGCATAAGCAGCTCCTTTGGTAGCGCGTCCTTTCTCGGTAGCGCTCCATTGCTCAGGCAATAGCTCTACTGCTTTGGTCAGATCGGCAATAGCCTGCTCAAAAACCTTGTGCTGATTTACCCCTTGTGGCGTATCACCAGGCTCAGAAGGCACTAATACCATAGGGATACTATTGTTCTCACTGCCCCATAGAATAGCAAGATCGTAATAGTACAAGCCCCTGAGAAAGTAGGCTTGCCCTAAGAGTTTATTCTTAACTCCCTCATCCATCTTAATAGCAGGGATAGAAGCTAAGGCTTGGTTAGCACGGAAAATCGCTTCGTAACAATCGCGGTAAGTCCAAGAGTTACCTTCCCAGAAGTTGTAGTTCAAATACTGGAAGCGTGTCCATTCCTTAAGTTCAGCCCAAGGACTTTGACTAAATCCCTCATCAGAGGCTAAGTCAAACCTGAACCACATCCAGCGGCTATAGGTGCCAATCTTGTAGAACATATTGTAGACAGCGTTTACCCCGTTTTCCGCATCGCGTTGCGTTTTCCAGAATGTCTTTTTAGTAAGCGTATTAGGATTGTCTACATCGACTTCACAGCCGTTAAAAAGTGTAGCTGTGAGCATTATCAATACCGGTAAGAATAGTTTCTTTTTCATCACTTTTACATTTAAAATTTTAGTTGTACACCTAACGTAAACCCATAAGGGTTAGGATATGCGCCACCATCGTAGCTCCTGTCCCAAATACTACTGTTTAAGAACTCAGGGTCAAGACCTGTATACTTAGTGAGCGTAAATACATTTTGCGCATTGACAAATACCCTGACATTTTCAACCCCATTGCCGAAAATATCCTTAGGGAGGTTATACCCTAAGGCTACTTGCTTGAGACGCAGATAGTCGCCATCTTCAAGCCAACGGTCTTGATCACGGCGCACGTTGCGCGCATCGCCATAGAGAGGACGAGGATCTTTCCCATTAGGATTATTGACAAGGTCAAAAGCATCGTAATCCTTGCGATAATTCGAGTTATCGTCAAAGCGATCAAAAGCACTGCGAGGTCCGTTGAAAATCTTATGCCCAAAAGCCCCTGTGAATTGCAAGAACAAGTCAAAACCCTTGTATTCAAACGAGAGGTTTGCCCCTGCACTCCAAGTAGGCAGCGAATGCCCCGCATACTGACGGTCAGCATCAGTAATATTGCCATCATCATTGTAGTCCACGTAGCGAACATCGCCTGGCTGAGCATTGGGCTGTATCAGTTTCCCTTTGCTGTTTACGTGGTCGAGTACCTCCTGTTGAGAACGGAAGATACCATCCGTTTTTATCAAATACCAATCGCCGATAGGACTTCCTACATACGACTTGGTATCCCATTGAGTGAAAAACTCCCTACCATAGCCCAGCTCAAGTATCTTATTCTTCACGTAAGAAGTATTCAGCCCTACCGAATAGCGAAAGTCCCCTATCTGGTCTTTCCAATTCACGGAAAGCTCAAAACCCTTGTTCTCCAACGAGGCGGCATTCACCATTGGGTTGCCTCCATTATTACCGGTAGACATCAGTATCTGCATCTGAGTAAGCACATCTCTGGTAGTTTTCAAGAAATAGTCCGCATTGACCTCTAACCGATGGTCAAGCATCACAAGGTCAAAACCCGCATTGAGCTGCTCAAGCTCTTCCCACTTCAAGTTGCTATTCACTAATTTTACTTGGGTCATCCCCGTATGTACAGATTGATCTGTGCCAAAGATAGCTTGCGGGAAAACGTTGATATAAGGCGTCCAATCCCATTCACCGATATTTGAGCTCCCTAAGATACCGTAATTAGCCCTGAGCTTTAAGTCATTGACCACACGGTTCTTAAAAAAGCCCTCTTCACCGATACGCCAAGCCCCCGCAATAGAAGGGAAAACCCCATTGCGGTACTTAGGACCAAACTTCGAAGAAGAATCCCTGCGAACCGTAGCACTGAGCATATACTTCCCATTGAGCGTATAGTTCAAACGCCCAAAAACAGAAAACAACTTAGAAAGATTTTGGTAACTGCCTGTCTTAGGGTCAGACAGTGCCCCATCCAACTGCTTAAAGTACTCATTGCCCGTCATCAACACATTGTTCTTAGTGCCCCATATTTGTGAATAATCGTCACTCATATAGCTCGTTCCTACAATGGCAGCAATATCGTGCATACCCAACTTCTTATTCAGTTCAAGAGTATTGTCAAAGGTCATCGACTTATAAAAAGCCCTATTCCTATTCAAGCTCGTTGGGTCTACGGGCTTGTTGTACGACCAATTCCCTTCTTTTCTCAAATTGGAATGCGAGTCAGAGCTGGTTACCAATCCAAAATTAAAACGATATTTAAGCATCTTAAACAACTCTAACTCTGCAAAAGCATTGCCACGCAACCTCAAATTCTCATTCGTCACATCCTCAAGATCCTCTCTGGCAATAGGGTTCGTGCCAAAGGTAACGTCCTTTTTCCCATCGCCATAACCATAGCCTCCCACATTGTGCTTATCATAAATAGGAATAGTAGGCAACATCCTATACACATCGATGATAGGGTTGGTGGTAAGCTCATCGATATAGTAGTTACTGATGATGAGATTCTCGCCAATGCTAAACTTCACACTATCGCTCCAATCAACACTGCTCGAGGTATTAACGCGCCCTGTTACACGCCTGCTGCTACTGCCGTAAGTCGTCCCCGAATTGCTTTGATAGTTCAGCGAAGTAAAGTATTGACTTTGCTTTCCACCGCCTGAGAAACTCACATCGTGGTCTTGCAGCAATCCCAGCCGAAACACTTCTCTTTGCCAATTGGTATTCCCCTCAGCGTGCTGAGCAGGCTGCTGCCCCGCATTTTTGAAAGCCAAGTCATTCATCGCTATCCACTCCTCGCGGTTCATCAAGTTATAGCGTGGCAACCATTGCGCGGTAGTCTTTGAGGAAACATCAATTTTCATCTTGCCTTCCTTACCCTTCTTAGTAGTAATGATAATCACCCCATTGGCAGCCCGCGAGCCGTAGATAGCCGCCGCAGAAGCATCTTTGAGCACTTGGATACTCTCGATGTCGTTGTAGTTAAAATCGCGGTTAGCTGTCCCCACTGCGATCCCATCAATCACATACAGCGGCGTGCTATTCCCAAAAGTAGCTGTACCCCTAATCTGCACTACTCCCTCAGCCCCAGGATTACCCGAAGAACGCACAAACAGTCCTGGCACAGTCGATAGCGCATCGCCCACCGTTCCAGTTATGACCGTATTCTTCATCAGCTCCGGTTTAAAGACCGACACTGCCCCCGTAAGATCTGCCTTGCGCACCGTCTGATAGCCAATGAGCACTACCTCATCTAAGTTCTGCAAGTCCTCTTTCAAGGTAACCTTCACAAACGAGGCAGAGGCTTTCACCTCTTGCGTCAAGTACCCTATATAAGAGATCTTAACACTCGCCCCTAAGGGAAGACTGATCGAAAAATTACCCTCAAAATCGGTAGCTACCCCATTGGAAGGCTTCTTTTTCTCAGTTACACTCGCACCCAATATAGGGGTGCCCTTCTCATCAACGACCTTTCCTTTAAATTGTATCTGCCCTTGAGCTATGCTCATTAAAGGAATCATTAATGCTATTAAAAACATTTTGACACAACTTCTCATAAGCTTAAAGTTTATTTTTTGTTTGATATCTGAGCGCAAAGTTAAACGAAAATATACATACCACCTATAAAAATCGTATCACTAAATAGCACATTTTTCTCAATCTGCTCTCTTTGAAAGAATCGTAGCATCACAATTGTGTATTTTTATATTTTCTCCCAAGTCAAATCGCCTCTTAAAAAATTTACAACAACACTCAGCACACTGTGGATATGCACCGAATACGCTCGAGTGTATTCAAGTCGTATTCAGGGCGTCTCCATAGTGTATTCAGTTAACCTCTTACTATCCTATTACTATCTTCTTACCTTTCTATAAGGTCGTAGGTAGGTAGAGTGTCTTGAAGGCGAGGATACTAACTTGTTGATAGCAAGATCGAGAGCTCAGCGCGCTAGCCCTGAAAGCTGAAAGCTGAGCCCTGAAAGCTGAATTTAGAACCTTAAGTTCCATTAAGAAGTGCAATTTTGGGAGCTTTTTCTCGCTGGTTTTTCTCTCTTTTTGCCTTCTAAAAAGAGCAAAAAAAAGAGAGAAAAACTTACATAGAAGTTCCTCTCTCAAAATTAATGTTTACCTTTGCCGAGTAAAAGAAAAAAATATGACAAAAGGTTACAAACACTTAATTTTGGAGCAAAGGTACGCAATTAAAGCGTATATCCAAACAAAACAAACAAATAAATTTATGGCTAATGAGTTAGGCGTCTCAGAATCAACAATTAGCAGAGAGATTAGTAGAAATGGAGGACGTAAAAAATACGCTCCAAGAATAGCTCAGGAGCGAGCGGACTTAAAAAAAGAACGATTGAAAGAAGTGCGAAAGTTTACCCCAGAGGTAGAAAAAATCGTTAGGGATAAGATCTGTAATGAGCAGTGGTCTCCCAAGCAAATTGTAGGTCATTACAAGAATGAGAAATTAAAGAAGAAGACAGGAATAGAAATGGTTTGCGCAGAACGTATCTACCAATTTGTACGTAAGAATAAAGCGGCAGGAGGTGATATATACGAACATATGCGCCATAAACTCAAAAAGAGGGCGCGTCCTGTATCAGGTAAATATGAGGTGATAAAGGATAAGGTTTCGATTGATGAACGTCCAGATGTAGTCAATAATCCCAGATTACGCAGTAGAGAAAAAAGTATTATTTTTGCAGCCGAAATCCAACTGCTGAGCAGTAGAAAAAAATGGCATTAGATTACACGTTATCCTTTACAAATAAGGAAGTTACACCTTGGTGTGGAATGGTTTTTTTGAAGCAAATGTTGCAAAAAATGAACTTTCGCGAGCAAATACAGCAATGCACCTGTATGCCTACCCAAGAATCCAATAATTCCTATAAGCCTGACACCATTTTGGAGAGTTTTATAACAAGTATTTGGTGTGGGGCAAATCGCTTTTTGCACACAGAACAAATCCGTGGTGATAGAGCCCTTTGCAAGATTTTTGACTGGGAGAAAGCACCTGGTCAGGACGTTTATAAGCGCTATTTTAGGAAGTTTACTGAAGAAAATAATAAAGGAACCGCGAAATATTTCTTTAGCTGGCTGTTTCGTGAAATAAACTTTAATTATTTTACTTTGGATATAGATTCAAGTGTAATTCTTCGATATGGAGATCAAGAAGGTGCAGAAGTAGGTTATAATAGTAAAAAATCAGGAAGAAAATCACATCACTCCATAATTGCTTTTGTAAATGACCTAAAATTAGTTGCTAATATACAGCTTAGAAACGGAAAATCAGCAGCTTCAACAGGTTTTAATGAGTTTTTAGATGATACTTTGTCTATTTTTGGAAATAAAAAGGTAGGATTAGTGCGATTGGAGCACGCTTTACCCATCCTATTCAAAAGGCAATCACCGAACAAAAGGCTTGGGTAAATATTGATGAAGGACTTGATATTTGTGATAATTCATATAAAGCTAATGACTGGGAAAAAGAGCGTAGAGTAGTGATTGTCAGAAGAAAACTTGATAAGATTCCCGATGCTATAGGAAAAACATTGAGCTTATTTCCTGAGGATGAACTCTATCGTAATTACAAGTATTCAGCCTATGTAACGAATTTAAATGTAGGGATGACAGAGGTGTGGAAACTATACCGAATGCGAGGTGATGCTGAGAATCGTATTAAAGAGTTAAAGGCTGATTTTGGGGCAGATAGCTTTAATTTAAACAGCTTTTATGGTACAGAAATAGCTTTGATTTTATCGATGTTGTCCTACAATTTGATGTCTATTTTCAGGTTATTTGTACTGCAAGAAAAAACGCAGAGGACTTTATCTACTTTGCGTTTTAGGACATTTAATATTGGAGCATATTTTCAAAGGATTAAAGGTGAACTCAAGTTAGTCATTGCCTTGGTCAAAAGGCGGCGAAAGTGGTTCTCTTCCCTATGGAACTACCCCTTTGAATTGCCTTTGGAAATTTCTACTGCGTAATCTGGGATAAATGAGGAAATATATGTATTTCAAGTATTTTTGATATAATCTTAGTATCTGATGAAATAGTGTAAACATTTTTGTAGATATCAATAAAGCCTTTTACAGACCATTCACCATTCTCTATACTTATTAACTGTACTACTTTTTCAGCAAACTCTTGCAAAAATGCCTTAAATGCAGTCTTGCGCTGTTGTTTTTCTTTAACTGATAATTTCTTCCTATCCATTGTCTTAAAATATATTCTCAACTGCAAAATTACAAAACTTCCTATACTCCACCAAATCCTAAAAACAACTGTAAACCCGCTTCAGTAACACGTCCCGCTCTCCTAATATCAAAAGAACACTCCTTGCCGATGCCCCATCGCCATAGTTGAAATGCAAGATGTATTGCGCATCTCCCTTCTTATAGAGCTTTATATCCTTTGAGGATACGCCTATAAAGTACTTCGTCATAGCATAAGGTACGCTGTAATGCTTCTTGTTGATACTCACCTCCAATCGCTGCATCACCGCCCATCGCTTGTCATACGCGTCTGCCTGCACTCCCTTCTCATCAAAAATAAAAACCTCATCAGTATCCTCGCCTCTTTGCTTAGCTATCTTATAATCACCGAGCCTCAATTGCCCGAATGCTATATCCACTACCGTATGCGCATCTGCAAAGCGCACTCCCTGCTCCGTTCGCCTTGTAGCTTTTATCTGTGGGTAAAGCAACTGCTGCTCATTGCCCAAAAGAAGCTGCCCTGTATCCTCCTTAGCGAGATCTTTATAGATGCATATCGTATCTCTATCAGCACTGCCTTCTTCTTTAATCCGCAACTTTAAGAGTTCGCGCTCGTCCACTGACTTAATCCTATCAGTATGCATCACCCCTACTATTCCACGCAGCGTCTTTACCTTCGTCCACGCCTCTTTTGTTGGTAAATAGAAGAAATACACCCCTTTTGCTACCTTATCTATCACCGCACCGCTATCTGCTGCACGCACATTCACATAGCCATCAGGGTCATTGATCACCCCAATAGCATAATCCTCCAAGGACTGTGCCCAAAGATTGCTAATAAATAAACTGAAAATTATAACGCACTTTTTCAATTATCTTGATAAACGTGTTTAAACTTTTTTGAGGAACTTGGAGATAAACCCTAATAGGAGCATTCCAATCCAAGTTACATCAAGATACTCATATCTCATTATCAAACCTTTATATCCGTAAAGCCAACCATTTGCTTGTTCAATCTTAAACCTATTTTTGTACAATTCTTCATCAAAATAAACATCTGGTTGCTCTCCATTTCGGGGATTAGGTTTAATATTTGCTATAATTTCTTTGCTTTCTAAAAAATCTCTAAGAGACTTACTATCAAATCCTGCATCAGCATTGAGAAACAGACCTTTGTACTCTATTCCTGCTTCTTCTAATAAAGCTAAGATTTCTTTTAGTACTTCTTCTATTTCATATAAGTCATTGTGATTTCCAGCTTTAGGACTTCCCATTGCTATCATTTGCCCTTTATTATCACACAAAAAAATACTATTTGTGGTTACGGCTTTTTTTTCTTGCTTGATAGATTTAACCATATTCGCTGAAAGCTACCGTCTTTACTCCATTTATTGAAGTAGTAATAGACATTTTGCCAAGAGATTTCTCCTTTTTCAAAATAGCTCTCAATTGGAAGTTCTCTCCATTGTACCCCTGTTTTTAACCTCTTGAGAATCAAATAAAAATATTGAAGCCAAATCAAAATTACTTTTAAATCATCTTTTTCCTACCCATAAAAAGGGAATAATCCAATTATTTATTGTATCTTTGCCCAAAATTCCTGAATTTTGGTGTTCTTTTTTTTTCAAACACAAAATTACTAATTTTCGGGAACTTTTATTTTATTATAGGAAAAAGTTTAAACAGCTTCAATATGAAAGGAAAATACTTACTTCTATTTTTCGTTTTACTAATCGCTTGTAAAGACGAAAAATCAAATCCTGAAAACAAAGAACCAAAAGCAGGAGTAGGATTAAGAATTGCTACTGCTTATGGAGCTCCTAATGTGGATAAATGGATTGCTAATGCTAAAGCTATGGGTATTAATTGTATGCGATTGACTGATATGATACAAAAAGATAAAGGTCATTTGCAAGATTTAACCAGTGACCCCGAGCGTAAGTTTGACGAAATGGATAAAAAAGTAGCCAAAATAGTCGCCAGCGGTATGACTTATGTTTTAGATTTATCCTACATACGAAATCAACTCATAAAAGAAGGTATCAACCCTTATTCACCTTCTACCGATTGGACTCCGTATTTAGAAGTTGTTTTAAACAGAACCCCCATAAAGGGATATACTTATAAAAACGACCCTCACCTTGCTTTTATAGCCATAGCAGGCGAGCCTTTTAGTAAATACAGTGATAATCCAATAGAGAAAGCAGGTAATAAAGCTAATCTCATTGCCTTCTATAAACGGTTAGCCCTTCAGTTAAAAAAAATGGGAGTAACTCGTCCTATTTCAGCAGGTGGGTTTCTTCATCAAGGCAAAGACGGCTGGGGTACCGATGCCGATTTAGGTTTTAAAGAAATATGGTCGTTGCCAGAGATTGATATCCCCACCATACACGTATACGACGACGACGCTATTAATAGCATTCCCCAATTAGTTGCCTTTTGCCATAGCATTGGTAAACCTTTGGTTATTGAGGAAACAGGAAAAGAATACAAAGGAAATGATGCTGAGAGAGCCAAATGGTTTGAGAAGATTGCCTCCAAAATTAAAGACTCTCAAGCCTTCCCTGATGGTATAGGTTTGTGGAATATAGGCGAAATGAATGGTTATGATGTTCGTGCCGATGAACACCCTATAACTACCAAAGCAGTACGAGAGCTAATGCTATTAACTCAAAGCAAGCTACTAAATTAACAAACAGCTTATTATCGTCTGATTATGACTATTATTATCCCTAAAAACTACTCAACTCCCTACGGAATAATGGATACCGAGCGAGCTATAAAACTAATCAAAGACTCTTTTGAGCAGGCTTTGGCGCGTGCTTTAAACCTCACACGTATTTCGGCTCCTTTATTTGTGAAGCGTTCCACAGGTCTTAATGATAACCTCAACGGAATAGAACGCCCTGTTAGCTTTGAAATGAAAGATTACAAAGGTGAAGTGATAGAAATTATCCATTCGCTTGCTAAATGGAAACGTTTAGCCCTGAAACGCTATGGTATTAAAGCAGGCGAAGGCATTTATACTGATATGAATGCTATCCGTAGAGATGAAGAATTAGATAATACCCATTCTATTTATGTAGACCAATGGGATTGGGAAAAAGTGATAACTCCCTCTCAGCGCACTTTATCTTATCTCAAACAAACCGTAAAACAGTTATATAATGCCTTTCTTGAAACAGAAGCGATATTAGTAAAAGAATATAACAAGTGTAAGGTTTTTCTACCTCGTGAAGTAACATTCATAAGTTCACAAGAATTAGAAGATATGTATCCTAACTTATCACCTTCTGAACGTGAACATAATTTCACCAAAGAAAAAGGAGCTATTTTTATTACTCAAATAGGCAAAACACTTCTTTCAGGAAAAAAACACGACAATAGAGCCCCCGATTATGACGATTGGGAACTCAATGGCGACCTTATTATTTGGAATCCTTTACTAAACAGCGCTTTAGAACTTTCTTCAATGGGTATTCGAGTAAACGAAGCCTCTCTACATTCTCAACTGAAAACTTCAAAATCAGAAGAACGTGAGAAGTTAGAATATCATCAGATGCTATTACGCGGTGAATTACCCTTAACTATTGGGGGAGGTATCGGTCAATCTCGTATCTGTATGCTACTCTTGCAAAAAGCTCATATCGGTGAAGTACAAGCATCAATATGGACAGATGATATGGTTCAGTTATGCGATAAGAACGGAATTCATTTATTGTAAACGGATATTGTACATATTGAGAAAAGATGTATCTTTGCACCAAAATATAACAAGATAAACTATGAAATGGGAAGGAAGAAGACAAAGTAGCAATGTAGACGATCGTCGCGGAATAAGTGCTAAAGGTGGTCTTATAGCAGGCGGTGGTATCGTAGGTATCATTGTAGTATTGTTACAACTTTTTGGAGGCGAAACAGGACAACAAGTAGCCTCTGTAGTAAATCAAGTAGCAGGTGGTAACCAAACTCAACAAGCGGTAGAACGTGTAGAACTTACTGCCGAACAAAAGAAAATAGGTGAATTTACCGCTACAGTACTCGCCGATACCGAAGATGTATGGGATAAAGTATTTGCTCAAAATGGCTTAGGAACTTATAAGAAACCTACCTTGGTACTCTTTACCGCTAATGTAAATACAGGCTGTGGAACTGCCTCTTCTGCAGTAGGTCCATTCTATTGTCCTGCTGACCAAAAACTCTATATGGATATGGATTTCTTTGAAGAACTCAAAACACGCTTCGGAGCTAAAGGTGGCGATTTTGCTATTGCCTACGTAATGGCACACGAGGTAGGGCATCATATCCAAACGCTTTTAGGCACTTCGCAACAAGTACGCCAAAAACAACAAGGGCTCTCCAAAGCAGCAGCCAATAAATGGTCGGTTGCACAAGAATTACAAGCCGATTTCTATGCGGGAGTATGGGCACATCACAACCAAAAATATTTAGATGCCGACGATATTGACGAAGCTCTTAGTGCGGCTAACGCTGTAGGTGATGATGCTATACAAAAACGTATGCAAGGACACGTAGTACCCGATTCTTTCACTCACGGTACTTCTGAACAACGCAAATACTGGTTTACCAAAGGGTACAATACTGGAGATATCCGTCAGGGTAATATTCAAACTATTTATGAACAAACAAGTAATCGTTAAGGATTTAGGTAATAAAGACTACAAAGAAACGTGGGACTACCAAGAGTCGCTGTTTGAAGAAATAGTCGCACAAAAGACAAATAACAAAGCTAATGGCACAAACTTGCCTACTACTAATTATTTCCTTTTTGTAGAACACCCTCACGTATATACACTTGGCAAAAGCGGTCATATAGAGAATCTGCTCATTGATGAAGAAGGACTAAAAAATAAAGGGGCTACTTTTTACAAAATCAATCGTGGAGGAGATATCACCTACCACGGACCTGGACAGATTGTGGGGTATCCTATCTTAGATTTAGAAAACTTTTTCACCGATATCCACAAGTATTTGCGTTCTTTAGAAGAAGTGATTATCCGTACTCTTTCCGATTATGGTCTCAAAGGCGAACGCAGTGAAGGTGAGACAGGGGTTTGGCTTGATGTAGGAACGCCTTTTGCTCGCAAAATTTGCGCAATGGGAGTCCGTTGTTCTCGTTGGGTAACAATGCACGGTTTTGCCCTAAATGTAAATACTGATTTAGGCTATTTTGATAATATCATCCCTTGTGGTATTCGCGGTAAAGCAGTAACGTCCCTAAATGTAGAATTAGCAAAAGACAAGGTGGATTTACAAGAAGTAAAACAACGTATCCTTACTCATTTTAAAGAAATCTTTGAAGCAACATTATAAAAAACGTGTTTAAACTTTTTTGAGGAACTTGGAGATAAAACCTAATAGGAGCATTCCAATCCAAGTTACATCAAGATACTCATATCTCATTATCAAACCTTTATATCCGTAAAGCCAACCATTTGCTTGTTCAATCTTAAACCTATTTTTGTACAATTCTTCATCAAAATAAACATCTGGTTGCTCTCCATTTCGGGGATTAGGTTTAATATTTGCTATAATTTCTTTGCTTTCTAAAAAATCTCTAAGAGACTTACTATCAAATCCTGCATCAGCATTGAGAAACAGACCTTTGTACTCTATTCCTGCTTCTTCTAATAAAGCTAAGATTTCTTTTAGTACTTCTTCTATTTCATATAAGTCATTGTGATTTCCAGCTTTAGGACTTCCCATTGCTATCATTTGCCCTTTATTATCACACAAAAAAATACTATTTGTGGTTACGGCTTTTTTTTCTTGCTTGATAACCTGTAGATTCTCCTTTTTGGCGACAACGTGTATGACTACCATCCAATTGAACGCAAGACATATCTAATTTTCTTTTCTTCTTGCTTAATAGATTTAACCATACTCGCTGGAAACTACCGTCTTTACTCCATTTATTGAAGTAGTAATAGACATTTTGCCAAGAGATTTCACCTTTTTCAAAATAGCTCACAATTGGAAGTTCTCTCCATTGTACCCCTGTTTTTAACCTTTTGAGAATCAATAAAAATATTGAAGCTAAATCAAAACTACTTTTAAATCCTCTTTTTCCTACACTTAAAAAGGGAATAATCCAATTATTTATTGTATCTTTGCCCAAAGTTCCTGAATTTTGGTGTTCTTTTTTTTGCAAACACAAAATTACTAATTTTCGGGAACTTTTATTTTATTATAAGAAAAAGTTTAAACAGCTTTGATGTAAAAGTTTATATGCGCAAAATAAAACAATAAATATTAATACTGCAAGTTTATTACACCTAAAAATACTACTCTCCCAACCTCTAAAAAAACAGCCCCACCATCGGCAAGGCTATCTCTTCACTATACACTATACATTATACATTACCTAAGCTCTGCCCCGTATTGCTTTTCGTAGGCAGACTGTAGGCGTTCCATAGTCTTCTCTATTTGCTTGTCGGTGAGGGTTTTTTTTTCATCCTGAAGGATAAAGCTCAGTGCATAGCTCTTCTTGCCCACAGGCAGTTTGTTGCCCTCATACACATCAAAGAGGCTCACGCTCCTCAGTATACTCTTCTCTGTGTCAAAAGCCGTGTTGTACAGTGCCTCAAAGCTCACTCCCTCATCGAGCAATAGTGCCAAGTCGCGCCTTACTTCAGGGAATTTAGCAATCTCTCGGTAGGTGATCTTGCTGTCCTTCACCGCCTCCAACACTGCATCCCAGGCCAAAGAGGCAAAGAGCACCTCACTCTTTATATCAAAATCCTTCAATACTTTCTTCTTTACGACTCCCATAAAGCCGAGCGGCACATCGCCCAACACCCAGCGGAACCCTTCCTGTGCGTAAGCCACCGCTTGCTCTAAAGGCTGCACCTTTATACCCTTTAAGCCCAACCGCTCAAAGACTGCCTCCACAGCCCCTTTGAGCCAAAAGAAGTCCGTCTTTTCTGTCTTAGCTGCCCAATGCTCTTCATTGCGATTGCCCGTAGCATAGAGCATCAGCTGTTTGCTTTCGCTGTAAGTACCCTCCGTGAGGTGATAGTTCTTGCCAAACTCAAAGAGCTTTAAATCCGCGCGCTTGTGGTTGTGGTTGTAGGCAATCACCTCGAGTCCTGAGAAGAAGAGGTCTTTGCGCATATACGCCAAGTCGTTGCTCAGTGGATTGAGCACCTTCACTGCCGTCTCTGGGGCTGCCTCATAGCTAGTGATTACCTGCTCAGAGGTCAGGCTGTTGGTCATTATCTCGAAGAACCCCTGGGCAGTGAGCTGCGTGGCTACGATGTTCTGCACATTCAGGTCGTCATACTTCGAGCCGTGCGACATTGTTGCGCTGATCTTGTCTGAGAAGTGAATGTTGTTATAGCCGTAGATGCGCAGTATCTCCTCAATCACGTCAGCCTCGCGCTGTACGTCCACGCGATAGGTAGGGATGAGCAACCCTAAGCCGCGTTCAGTGAGCGAGTTCACCTTTATATCAAACGAGTGCAATATTGCCTTAATCGTATCGCGAGGGATCACCTGTCCGATGAGCTTATCTACCTTCTCAAAGGTGAGAAATACTTGAAACTCTTGTAACTTCCTCGGGTAGAAATCCACCACATCTGAGGAAATCACCCCACCAGCGATGTTCTCAATGAGCACTGCGGCATACATCAAGGCATATTTGCAGTCCTCAATATTGATACCGCGCTCAAAGCGATACGAAGCATCCGTACTCAAGCCCTGACGCTTTGCCGTCTTGCGTACGCTGATAGGGTCAAAGTACGCACTTTCTAAAAAGACGTTGCGCGTAGAGTGGCTTACCCCGCTATCCTTTCCGCCCATTACCCCTGCAATGCACAGTGGCTGTTCGGCATCGTATATCATTATATCCTCACTGCTGAGCGTGCGCACCACTCCGTCAAGCGTGGTAAACTGCTGCCCCTCAGTGGCGTTCTTCACTACTATTTTGCGCCCGATGATGTGGTCGGCATCAAAGGCGTGCAGTGGTTGTCCGAGTCCGTGGAGCACGTAGTTGGTAGCGTCCACCACATTGTTCTTTGGGGTGATACCGATAGCGCGCAGCTTATTCTGTAACCACGCGGGCGAGTCGCCCACGCGCACATTGCTAATGGTTACCCCTGTATAGCGCGGCACGAGCTTTCGGTCGGTTACCTCAATATCCACCTTGCCCGAGCGGTTGTCGACGTGAAACTTGGTTACCGAGGGGGTGATGAGTTCCAATTGTGTACCCCTTTGTGCCAAGCCCGCCCGTAGGTCGCGTGCCACACCATAGTGGCTCATCGCATCGGCGCGGTTAGGCGTCAAGCCGATTTCAAACACCTCATCGGTTGCTATGGCAAATACCTCGCTACAAGGGGTGCCTACCGCCCATTTGGCATCGAGCACCATAATGCCCTCGTGGCTCTCGCCTAAGCCCAACTCATCCTCGGCGCAGATCATTCCAAAGCTATCCTCGCCGCGCAGTTTGCCTTTCTTTATTTCAAACGGTTTGTCTTCCTTGTCGTAGAGCACTGTTCCGATAGTAGCCACAGGCACTTTCTGCCCCTTAGCTACATTCGGTGCCCCACAAACGATTTGCAGTGGAGCCTCACCCCCTACGTTCACCTTCGTTACTTTGAGTTTGTCGGCATTAGGGTGTTGCTCACATTCGAGCACCTCGCCTACCACCACGCCACGCAGTCCCCCGCGCACGCTTTCATAAGCCTCAACACCCTCAACCTCAAGCCCTAAGTCGGTGAGCAGCGTAGCCACCTCTTCCGAAGGCATATCCACCTTCACGTATTCCTTTAACCAATTGAATGAAATCTTCATAATTTGTGATTTGTTCTTTGCACAATTTTTCAGGGGGCAAAGGTACGACTTTTTTAGCAATTGGAAAAAATAAAATGAGAAAAAAGAAATTCAGGACGTAGAAATTGAGCCATTGACAATCAAATTAAGTTAGATTTCCCCAACAGAAAAATATTCCAAAGCAGAGATAAAGCAAGGTTAATGCATAGATAAAGCAAAGATAATGCAAGGATAATTATCTAAAAATCGACTATTGTAAAACTGTAAAAACGAAAATTATTAGAAAAATAAACTAAATAAGATTTAGGAAATAGAAAATAGAAATTAGAAAAGTAATACAAAATTACGCTCTACTCATTGCTCATTATTCATTAATTCGTATCTTTGCCCCGAATAACTAACCGCTAATCCCTAACCCCTAACCCCTAATCCCTAACCCCTAATCCCTAACCCCTAATCACTAATCACTAACCCCTAATCCCTAACCCCTAAATTACAATGGACTCTTACAAACAGATTTTTGAAAATAACCGCCTATGGGTGGAGCGCCGCAAAGGTGAGGACGCCGATTTCTTTAAGAAATTAGCCAAAGACCAGAACCCTGATTATCTCTATATCGGTTGTTCCGATAGTCGCGTGTCAGCGGAGGAAATGATGGGCTTAGGTCCTGGTGAGGTGTTTGTGCACCGCAACATCGCCAATGTGGTCAATACCTTGGATATGAGTTCCACCGCTGTGATTCAGTACGCCGTGGAGCATCTGCGTGTAAAGCACATTATTGTGTGTGGGCATTACGATTGCGGAGGTGTAAAAGCAGCGATGCAAGCCAAGGACTACGGACTGCTCAACCCTTGGTTGCGCACTATCCGCGATGTCTATCGCCTGCACCAAGATGAACTCGACTCCTTCACCGACCCACATCAACGTTCGCGCCGTTTGGTGGAGCTCAATGTGCAGGAACAGTGTCTGAATGTGGTGAAAATGGCAGTAATACAAGAGAGCTACTTAGAGAGTAAGTACCCCATCGTGCACGGCTGGGTGTTCGACATCAAAACGGGGCGTCTTATCGACCTGAATATCAATTTTGACCATATCCTCCACACCATTCAGAAAATCTACGACCTCACAGGCGAGCCTTGGCATCATAATTAAATTAGGAAAGGTGAGCAAAAGCTCAGCTTTCCTATCTATATCATTTTTACATTTATTCCTTTCGTTTATACCTCAACAACCTATCCTCCTCAAAGTGCTGTACACCCTTCAACACAGCCTCTTTCAGAATAGGGGCAGCAACGCCCGCACCAAAGGTCGGTTTGCCTATAAAGCGCAGCACCTCATCCCATAGCCCCGCATCGATGAACTCTTGCAGCACCTGCCGCCCACCTTCCACAATAAGGCTCTGCACGCCTCGCTCATACAGCACTTTACAAAGCTGCTCAGCAGTGATATGCCCTACCCATAAGGTTTCAGCTTGGTCGTCGTGTAGTGCGTAATTCTCAGGCACTTGAGTTTCCTCACCCAGCACCACTCGCAAAGGATTACTGCCATACCAATCGCGTGTCGTCAGACTGGGGTTGTCCTTGAGCACCGTATTCAGCCCCACAGCGATTGCCATCTCCTCAGCGCGCAACTTATGGGCGTATTGCCGTGCCAAACTACCCGTAATCCACACAGGAGCAATACATTCTTTGTCAGCTGGAGCTATAAAACCATCGACTGTCTCTGCCCATTTCAAGATGATATAAGGGCGGCGCCGCTGATGATAGGTGAAAAACCGCTTGTTGAGCTCTCGACAAGCCTCCTCCTCTACCCCTACCACTACCTCGCAGCCCGCTGCACGCAACTTCTCAATGCCGCGCCCCGCTACTTTGGCAAAAGGATCGACTGTGCCAATCACTACCTTAGGGATACCACTTTCAATGATAAGGTCAGCACAAGGTGGCGTCTTCCCAAAATGGCTACAAGGTTCCAAACTCACATAGAGCGTACTCTTGCCCAGCAGCGACTTATCGCGCACTGAGGCAATAGCCCTCACCTCAGCGTGTGGTTCACCAGCACGTTGGTGCCACCCCTCACCTATTACCTTACCTTTATAAACAACAACACTACCCACCAGAGGATTCGGGTAGGTAGTGCCAAGTCCGTTACAAGCCAACGCTATACAGCGCTTCATATAATGCTCATCCATAGACGTAAGTTTATTCTATTGACCTAAAAGCTAAAAGCTCATTGCTAAAAACTAAAACAAGTCATTCTCACTAATGCTCTTATCGTGCTTCGTGTAAGCCGTAGGTCGCTTAGCAAAGAAGTCATCAAGCTCATTGCTAAATACCTCTTCCTCAAACCACATCATCGGTTGCGCCTCCTCTGCGGTAACGTTAAAAGGCTTGCCTAAGCCCAATTGTGTGAGCGAGTCGTCCAAACGAAAACGCATATAGTTGGACAAGTCCTTCTTGCTGAAGAACGAAATCTCACCTTGCTCAAAAATCCAATCAAGCATCTTGTCCTCTAAGGTGATGTAGTTCCTAATAAACTCAGTGGCATCTTCCTTAGCCTTCTCACGCATATCGGGGTTTTCCTCAAAGATTTTCTTTAAGATGTAAATCCCCGCATTGGCGTGTAGCTGCTCATCTACTGAGGTCCACGCAATGATGTTCGCCACATTCTTCAAATAACCCTTAAAGCGCGTAAACGATAAGATGGTCGCAAACTGACTGAACAGCGACGCATTCTCAATAATGAGCGTAAAGAATAGGATACGCTCCATCGCATTCTCGCGGTTCTTTGCCAAATACTCCTTGAGCACAGCACTGCGCTCCTTAAAGATAGGCACCTCCAAAAGATTTTCGAACTCATTGTTATAGCCGAGCACCTCCAAAAGCCGCGCATAAGCCTCGCTGTGGCGAAACTCACACTCAGCAAAAGTAGCCCCCAACCCATTAAATTCAGGCTTAGGAAAGAGGTCGTATAGGTCGCCCCAAAAGGTCTTCACCGACACCTCTACCTGTGCAATACCTAAAAGTGCCCGCTTCACAGCCTCTTTCTCCGTGGGTGATAAGTTCGACTTAAAGTCCTGTATATCGGCAGTAAATTCTACCTCCGAATGCACCCAAAACGATTTGTGCATTGCATTTACAAACTCCATAACCTCCGGATACTCAAAGGGTTTGTAATTCTCGCGTTTATCAAAAATTCCCATTTTAATGATATGATTTATGTGTTAATTGAGGTGCGAAAGTACGACCTTTTTTCGTCATAGCCAAATAAAAAAACGATAATTTTCCCCTAAATTTCCTAATGATAAGATTACTAAGTCTTTAAGAAACCGCCTCGCAATACGCCACCACAAAATCCGCCTCTGCACTAAAATACACCGAGTAACGCTGCCCTTCAATGTTGAGGTAAGTATGCTCAGCTGCCATAGCAAAGTCGCTGACAGTGATGTCGTTAAGGGTAATCGTAGGGTTACCGTGCACCTTAAAGCCCGCTTCCTTAGCCGACCAAATCTGTGTGAGATGCCGCACCACCTCCGCTTGCGATAGCCCCTTATCACACCACTGCCAAGGGGTAAACTTAGGGGCTATGCGCACAATCTTCTCCCGCAGCCGCTCTATATCCAAGCCCATAGGCTCATCACTCAGCAGCACCCCTACCCTATCAAACGAATGACTGATAGAAATATGCCGCCCATCAGCAAGATAAGGCTTACCGTGCGAATCGTAATACAGGCTTTCAGGTGCATACCCCAAGCCTCTGAGCAACTGTCGCACCGCCAGAAAACTCTTCCGTGCCGCCTCCGCCCGCAAAGCACTGAGCTGTCCCTGCTGCGTTTCTGTCAGTACTAAGCCCTCCCTGAGCTGCACCTCACTCTCAGTTACCTGCCATAAGTGCAGCTGTGTATGTGCGTTAATGTCTATTCGCTTTTGTAAAGGCATTTAATTTAATTTGTATTTATTAAACTTGTTTAAACTTTATCTTGTTTAGCACTCTCTGACGGCATTGGAGGCGTGGCTGAGATAGTCAAGCGAGGGCACACAGCTTGAGTATGTCACATAGGAACGAGCGTTGAAAATCTCTACTGTCTGAGCGACCGCAGGGAGCGAGTTTAGAGATTTTCAGCGAGAGACGTTGATTTTCTCGCCTAAGCATCCAAAGCCTTGAATTTTTGGTTCTTTTGTTTCAAGACAAAAGAACATCAATTATAAGTTATATAGGAAATCAATTATATAAAAGTTTAAATAGATTTATTATCAAATTCATCTCTAAAGCTGAAAGAACTGACCTATGTGAGTACAAACACCATTGAACTTTCCCCGTTAAAGAGGGACGTCCACAGAGCTCGAGGTTATAACAATTACAGAGGTTTTCAACAGCAAAGAAACTAAAAAGAATTACAGAAAAAAGAAATCCCTGTAAAGGCGCAAACCCTCACAGAGACCTCTTAGTTATAATCCTTAAAAATGAAGAAGTTCTTATTTATAAAGCACCTTTTTTACCGCCTTGACTACATCCTCAGCATTAGGCAAGAACTCTTTCAAGAGCTCAGCAGAATAAGGCGCTGGCGTATCCGTAGTGGTAATGCGCTGTACAGGAGCATCTAAATAATCAAAGATATGCTCTTGCACTTGATACGTAATTTCCGAAGAAACACTCGCAAAAGGCCACGCCTCTTCCAAGATCACCAAGCGGTTCGTCTTCTTCACAGAGTTGAACACAGTCTCAAAATCCAGAGGACGTACAGTGCGCAAGTCAATCACCTCACATTCAATACCTTCCTTAGCTAAATCCTCAGCAGCTTTAAGCGCTTCTTTGATAATCTTACCAAACGACACGATAGTCACATCGCTACCCGCACGCTTGATATCTGCCACCCCGATAGGGATAGTGTACTCTTCCTCAGGCACTTCACCTTTGTCACCGTACATCTGTTCCGACTCCATAAAAATCACTGGGTCGTTATCGCGAATAGCCGACTTGAGCAAGCCCTTAGCATCGTACGGCGTCGAAGGCACAATCACCTTAAGACCAGGACAATTAGCGTACCAGTTCTCAAAAGCCTGTGAGTGTGTAGCTGCCAACTGACCCGCAGAGGCTGTCGGACCACGGAACACAATCGGAATATCAAATTGCCCACCCGACATCTGGCGCATCTTAGCCGCGTTATTGATAATCTGGTCAATAGCCACCAGCGAAAAGTTAAACGTCATAAACTCCACTATAGGGCGACAACCATTCATCGCAGCCCCTACTGAAATACCCGCAAAGCCCGACTCAGCAATAGGCGTATCAATAATACGCTTCGGACCAAACTCATCAAGCATCCCCTTAGAGGCCTTATAAGCCCCATTGTATTCAGCAACCTCCTCACCTATTAAGTAAATAGACTCGTCGCGGCGCATTTCCTCGCTCATTGCCTCGCAAACAGCTTCTCTAAATTGTATCGTTCTCATCTCTTATTATGAAATATTTATCTCTTTGTGTTTTTAATTTGAAAGCACAAAGGTACACATATTTATCAAAATAACTACATTTTTAAACATTATTTTTATGAAAAATTACACAATTTACTGTCTATCAATGTATTAAAATTGATAAAAAACGAACCTTACACCGCCATACAAGCCATTTTTCACCTATTTTCTCCACAGAAAAACCCCTCCCATAGCGATACAGCCCCCTAAAAGAAAAAATTACCATCCGAACCACTATCGAACCTCCTTCGAAGGACGATCGAACCATTACCGAAGCACAAAGCCATAAAACCCGAATTTCTCAAAACTACCTAACAGCTTCTTTGTAGAAAAATTCACTATAAAACAAACATTCCTCAGCTTTCTGACAAGGAAATTCTGAGGTCTTACCCCCTCTCTAAAGACGTTCCTCACAGCTCCCATTCCCCTTCTAAAATAAAAAATAAACCCTCAGTGCTTTGTAATTCGCCCTTTATTCTTACCTTTGCACTATGATTCAAAAAAATATAAACATACTCAACAAGCGCGCCAAGTTTGAATACGAGATACTTAGCAAGTACACTGCGGGTATTGTGCTGGCAGGTACCGAGATAAAATCCATCCGACAGGGCAAAGCCTCCATCGCCGAAAGCTTCTGTGAGTTCAACGATCGTGGTGAGCTCTACGCTATCAACACCACCATTGAGGAGTACGCCTTTGGCACACATTACAACCATCGCCCCAAAAGCGAACGCAAACTCCTACTGCAAAAGCGCGAGTTGCGAAAGCTCAACAAGGAAGTGCGCAACACGGGGCTCACCATAGTGCCCCTGCGCCTCTACATCAACGAGAAAGGTTTAGCCAAGATGGAAATAGCCTTAGTACGTGGTAAAAAACTATATGACAAGCGCGAAACCATTAAGGACCGCGACAACAAGCGCAACTTAGACCGTATTAAAAAACTAAAAGGATAACTATGTACGTAGATTTTAACGAATTACCAGAGAACGCTCGCGTGTGGATTTACCAAAGCCCTCGCAGCTTCACCCCCACCGAACAAGAAGAAATAGCCGATAAGCTACAAGACTATCTCGATGAGTGGACAGCCCACGGAAGCCAGCTCTTGGCTTCATTCCAGTTGCGTTACAACCGCTTCATCATCATAGGCGCTAACCAAGACGTACACGCCGTTTCAGGCTGCTCACTCGACGCCTTAGTGCGCTTCATACAGCAGCTCGGCGCCGAATACAACGTCGACCTACTCGACCGTATGAACGTTAGCTACCGCCAAGGTGAACACATCGCCTACAAGCCCCTCACCGACTTCAAAAAGATGGTAAAAGACAAAGCTGTATCGGCACAAACCATCGTATTCAACAACTTAGTAAACGACAAATCAGAGTACGAGCAATACTGGGAAGTGCCTATGGCAGAAAGCTGGCACAACCGATTTTTATAAATAGAAACACATAAACGACAGCGGGGAGGTTTCATGAGTGAAGCCTCCCTGCTATTATTTAAGTCGTAATAAGCTCTATTTCACAAATAAATATCCCTTGTCGATCTTTACATCACCATTGAGTTGATAGCGGATCACATAAAAATAAGTCCCTGAAGGCACGTAAGCACTGTGTGAGATAACACCACTGACATTAGCTTTTCCTCTAAAGAAAGCCCCGTGCTCGCCATAGTGGTCAGAAGAGTACACCTTTATGCCCATCTCATTGAATATCTGTACACTGATGGGAGCATCCGCATCAGTACCTTCAATGCGGAAGTAGTTCTCAGCATCTACGGTTGAAACTACGTTGTAAATTGTCACTGTCGTAGGGGTAACACTATGAGTTGGTGGTACCATAGGAGGCTTAGGCATTGGTGTTACTGGGGGCTCAGGCTGTAGCACAGGGGGTGTAACGGGTGGTTGTGGTGTAGGAGGCGTTACAGGAGGCTGTGGCATAGGTGGGGTGGGATTGGGCTCAGGGGTGGGATTGGCCTTAGGAGGTTTTTCACCACAAAGCCCTTTTACGGTGATGCGTTGTGTGTAGGAGACTTGGGCTCCACAGACATCGGTGGCGATATAATCGCGCAGCAATACGTATCCCTCTTGGCCTGTGGGGTGTTCTATCCTATCCTCAGTGATGATGCGTATGGGCTTACAGCCTCCTCGGGTTGCCATTGAAGCCTCTATGGGGATATCTGCGGGGCAATCCACTTCTATATCGGGCGGGAAATAAGCAAAGAAGCTCAGAGGCGCTACTTTTTGTCCTGTTATGGTGATGATTTGCTCGTGGGTGGCGGTGTTGCCACAGGCATCAGTGGCCTCCCAGTGGTAGGTTACTTTATCGGCTTCGCGCTTTTCGGTAGCCTTTACGGTTACCTCTCCGCTCACTAAATCGTGGGCTGTGAGGGTAGCTTGTGGGGGTACGTTAGCCATTTCGGGCACTTTGATATTTTCGGGGAAGGTGTCAAAAAGCGGTGGGCGATCGTCATATACTGTAATGGTTTGCTTGTGGGTGAGGGTTGTCGCGGCATCGCTTACGGTGTAAATACGCTCGAAGTGATAACGACCTGGGCAATCGCCTTGTACGATGGGCAAATCCTCAGCATTTTGTGTGATATTACCTTGCCCTCCTATGGTCTGTAAGGTAGCTTTTTGTGGTATGCTCTCGGCACGATCGACAGTGATATTTTTGGGGAGATCGCCGATGAGTTGCAGTGGAATAGCGGCAGCGGGGTCGGGTGTGATGGTAAACCCTCCGCCATCGCTGGAGCGGTAGCGCGTCAGGGCGTAGGCGATATGCCCAATGACTTCTATTTTAATAACGCCACCTCGCAACAGTTTACTGTAGTTGGGATAAGCTACCTTGTCAATAGCTACGTTGGGAAGTTGCACCTGAGCGTGGCCATTGTTGGGTAGTTCTTCGGCTAAGATATATTTGAAGCTCGCACCCATATCGTCAGAAAGGGTTATACGCACCTTGCTATCCTTACCAAAGATCGCTGGGTCTACACTCCAACGCAGGTCGATACGTGCGCCCCCTTGGTAGTTTTCTGCAATAGAACTTGTTATCTGAAAGGGAGTGCCCTCACGCACTTGCACTTTGGTTTCGTAAGCGTCGTACATCACAGGGTGATTGGGGTCGGCAGGGTTGTGGTCGGAGACTGCCAGCCAGAAGGTATAATCGCCTTTGAAGCCTGCAGGGTGGGTGTAACGATCTCCACTTTCGGGGTTATTGTAATAGGTAGTTTGATAGCAAATTAGCGGGTTGTTGCTCATTTTAGCAGGGAGGAATCGCGCGTTAGGGGCATCGAGTCCTTTGCGAATATCTGCCTGATGTGCCATATATTTCAGGGTGTTGCCATCAACATCACTGGCTTGGAGATGAAAAGCAAAGAAGGTGTTCACAGGAATCGTATAGACCTTTTGCAAAGAAGATTTGTCCAACACAGGCGGGTGATTCGTGCTCTTTACGCCATAGACAAGGTCGTTGTGTCCTTCGGTCTGTATGCCTGCTTTGGTAGTGCGTTCCTTATCGGTGTAATACGCCATATAAGTGTCTAATGACCGCCTTATTATATAGATAGAAGGCAGGGAGAAGAAATCGCGAGGGTAGTCTTTGCCATAGCTCATCACAGAGTTGCCCAAATCGGGTTCTGTTTTATCGCTACTGATTTTGTCAAAAGCAGGGTTGGCATAGGTATGCGTAGCACCAAAAGCGTGCCCGATTTCGTGGGCTATGGTCATCGGATGAGGGCGACTCCATATACAACCCTTGATATTGTTATTATACGCTCCATAAGGGAATGCCAAACCCGACATACCGCCTTTGGCATTGGTAATGATAACCGCAAGGTCGTATTTCTTTCGGCTGATAATCTTATCGAGGGCGCACGTGCCTTCATCTACTACATAGTCAGCCTTTTTTGTAGTACTAAAAAGCTCTTCTTTTTTATTTTTACGTATGAATACCTCATCGGTAAGCACTTCGAATTTTACACCAATATCGCGGCTATACAGCTCGTTGAGCAGTGCCTCTTGATTCATCCAAAAGGCTTTGACTTGCGATATATCGCTGCTGAAACGAGTGGTGAAATAGCTGTAGTCTATCACCAAGGCTAAGCGGTAGGTGCGTAGCACGCCATCGCTGTATATAAGGGCACCTTTATCTACTGAATTGATAGGTGCTACAGGGTCGTAATTCGTGGTAAAGTGGTTGTCTTCTGCCCCTCTGGCGTTCAGGTCGCGGCGTTTTCTGCTTTTGGTTGTGGTGTGTTTAGCAGCTACCGTTGTCTCTACCCCACAACGGTCTTCTTGGTTTATGGCTTGCACTTTCAGCCATCCCGCCACGTCTGTGCTAAGGCTGTACGATGTATCACTCCATTGTAAATACCCTGATAGAACGTTCTTAGGCGTGAACGAGAGCGCACCAACCATAGTGTTATTATGGTAAGCGACAAAGGTATGTATGCCCTCCGTTTGGGCTAATGAAGTGGTGCGCTCTTGCCATAGTAGGGGAGGAGTCTTCTCTCCTTGGTATAGCGGTACAGCCCACTGTGTAGTATGGCTGTTAAATAGACGCGTTATATCCGCCACAGGTTGTGCATTTGCAACGGATATAATTGTTATAAATGCTATAAAAAAACCATTCTTTTCATTGTAACTATATCCTTATCGGCTTAGGTAAAGCCAACCTGTTTTTTCTTTCTTTGCCCCACCTTGGGTGTAAGTGAGTACATAGAAATACGTGCCAATACCCAGCGCGCGACTGCCTACAACGCCTGCTACATTTGCCTTCCCGTGGAATTGCTCTGTTGGGTTGCTGTCGTAACGCTCAGAGTGGTAGACGAGTACCCCTTCTTCATTGAAAATAAGCACTTCTATAGGCGTACCTGCATCTTCGTGTGCCTCTACCCTGAAATAGTTAGCACTATTGCTCAGCGATACCCCATTGTAGATTTTTATGGTAGTATCTACAGGCGGCTCAGGCGTAGGATGAGGCATAGGGGTAACAGGTGGCTCAGGCACTGGCTGTGGCTCAGGTTGTGGCTGCACAGGTGGTTCAGGGGTAAGCTGTACAGGCGGCTTAGGAGCAGGCTTAGGCTGAGGCTCAGGTTTAAAGGTGCGCGATTGGCCGTCTTTATGCCGTAAGGGGTATTATCGCCACCTGAGCCTACCTTCTGCGTGCGCTCCTCATCGCTGTAATAGCCATTGCGATTTACGATGAGGTGCCGTATGTGCTCCACGCTTATCAAGGAGAAGAAATCCACCTTGTAGAATCCATAACTCATTGTGGAGGTACCCCGTGCAGGCTCTGTTTTATACGAAGTGATACCCCCTGTGGTGAACGTGTGTTTTGAGCCAAAGAGGTGTCCCGCCTCGTGCAAGAGCGTATGCACATTCTTGTTCGACCACATATTGCCCTTTTGGGCTTGCGTATAGAAGCCCCCCAAGGTAGCAATCCCAGAGGCGACATTCTCATTGCTGGCGTGGGTGTGTACCCCACCAATATCGTACGCCTCCCTACCGATGAGCCTATTGAGTGCCGCCGTATTGCCCTGATGTATGAGGTGTATAGTAGTGCGCGCCCCATCAAAGAGTTCTTTCTCCTTGCTATCGATAATCAAGCGGTCGTCCCGCACTACAGTAAAGCGATACCCCAAATCGCGGGCGTATACCTCATTAAAGCCTGCCTCCACAGCGGCCCACCAAGCGCGAACCTCCTCTTTCTTAGAATGAAACTCTCTGATAAAGTAGCTATAATCCACCGCCAAAGCTAAGCGAAAGTGGCGTTCCACCTCATCGGTGAAGATATACGCCTGACTCTTCTCACCCTCAGTGAGTTGCAAAGCACGGCGCACACGTTTGCCCTTCTTAGGGGGTGCCTCAGCCTCCACCACACCACAATGCTCAGAACCCTCGTTGAGCGTTTGGGGTGTGATAAACAACTGTCTCTGCTCGGTATGCAGTTCGTATGTCTTACCCGCCCAATGCACCTCGCCCGAAAGAGCCTCGCCATAAAGGGTAATCACCCCGACAAAAGCCTCGCCGTGCTTCCCTACAAAAGTGCGGTAGCCCTCGCGCACAAAAGACGTAGCGCGCTCGCTCCATTGCACCTCAAGAGATGCCTTCAACAGGCACTGCCCAAATTACCTTATCTGTTTGGAATAGCGGTAATACCGCCTTAGTGTGTACTGAAGTTTGCGCACACAGCAACCCTGCCCAAAAGAGCAGTAAAAAGAATGTGATTGTTTTCATTGGTTAACAAGCCGCTACAAGCGACTCCTATTCTTACAATTATTTTTCGGCTGCAAAAGTACAGCTTATAGTCAAAACAACCAAACTATTCTTATAAAAAATATCAATAGAAAAATAGAGAACAGAAATCAGAAGTCAGTGATCAGAAAACAGCAAGTAGAGAGTAAGGCTCCTTCTCTCTACTCTCTGATCTCTGACCCCTGACCTCTCCTCTCTATAAAAGACAAACCCCTTTAGCCTCACACTCTTTGAGAATATCCTCACTCCACAGCGAGGCTTGTACCTCACCAATATGAGCACGTTGTAAGAGAAACATACATATCCGCGACTGACCAATACCGCCCCCAATAGTTAGAGGCAACTCACCCCGCAAAAGCATCTGGTGGTAATCCAGCCCTTTGCGCTCCTCAAGACTGAGTTCAGAGAGCTGTCGTTCAAGGCTTTCAGCATCGACGCGCACACCCATCGAAGAGAGCTCCAGCGCACTATCCAGCACAGGGTTCCATAGTATCAAGTCGCCATTGAGCTGCCAATCGTCGTAATCAGGAGCCCGCCCACCGTGTCGTTCACCAGAAGAGAGCTGCCCCCCTATCTGCATCACAAAAATAGCTTTGTGCATACGTGCAAATTCATTCTCTCGCTCCTCAGGTGATAGATTTGGATACAAGTCCGCCAACTCTTGTGCTGTAATAAAAGTAACATATTCAGGCAAAAAGCACCTGTACCAAGCATACGTATTGGCAAGCATCGCCTCCGTACGCTTAAACACCTCGTAGATCTTCCCAACGATAAAACGCAGAAAGTCAAGCGTGCGATCCTCAGCAGTGATCACCCGCTCCCAATCCCATTGGTCTACGTAGATAGAGTGGGTATTATCCAAATCCTCATCGCGGCGTATGGCATTCATATCCGTGTAGATCCCCTGCCCTACCCCTACACCATAACGCTTGAGTGCTAAGCGCTTCCATTTCGCTAGCGAATGCACAATCTCAATCACCTCGCCCTCAGCAGCTTTCATCTCAAAAGCCACAGGACGCTCCACGCCGTTGAGGTTGTCATTAAGCCCCGTATCACGCTTCACGAATAGCGGAGCCGAAATACGCGTAAGGTGTAATGCCTCAGCCAATTCACGTTCAAAGAAATCCTTAATCCGCTTGATAGCAATCTCCGTTTCCATAATATTTTGAGGCGAACGGTATCCCTCAGGTATGATACTTTTCTGCATAACTTCTCAGTGTTTTACCGTGCAAAGATACAACATTTAGCCCAAACAGCAAGTCCTCTCTTCCCTTCCCACAAGATTTAGCAAACGGACACCCAACGGATCGCAAACGGACACCAAAGACCATAAGAAGACTAAGCGAACACAAAAAACACGTATTTTATAAAATTTTTCATATATTTGCGCCCTTTAACAATATGAATTCCCCCCATTTCAGACAGAAATATCAACAAATCACACTATATGAAAGAAAAATCAAAACAACTGCTACAAGCTATTGCCGATGCGGACGGGCAGGCAATACAACAATTCATCGATCCGTTGAGTGATACCGAGGCGCGCAACACTTTTGACTATCTGACGAGCCTGAATTACTTCTCGCGCGATATGCCGACCACCAATAATAAGGAACTCAAAGCCCGTGAGGACTACGATAAACTCGTTGACGACTATGGAGCTATGGCGATGATGGCTTGTGTACGCAATAAGACGGACTTCGACCACGCGGTGAAGACCTGCGAATTTGCTATCGGACGTGCGTTATCCATTGAGGCCGACCGCGCCGTGTCTTTCATCGAAAAGTACCTCGCGGATTACTTCCCTGCTTATTTGGCAAAAGCACTGAAAACGCGTATTGTATCGTATTTCTCTACACTTTGGGAATATTACAAACGCGGATAGATAGCGTTTGACGAAGAGACCTTTGTGCACAACCTTTTGGAGATAGAGTGGTATGTGGGCGACCCTAATACTGTGCGCGAAGCCGACTATCTCCTCCAAAACCCCGAAGCGATTGAGAAGGTGCTCCTCGCGCTGCCCCGTGTGGAAACCAAGGTACTCGATTTGGCTAAGTTCACCCTGCGCGAAGGCTACCAGCGCACACGAGGGACAGTCTATTGGACGGATGTGATAGAAATACTCTTAGAAAAGGGCTATGAGTTCCCTACTTCCTTCGTCGATGACCTCTACGGGAGCCTCTTGAGCCATTGGAAGAAAGCCCATCTCGAGTGGCACTGCCGCCTCATCACCCTGTTGAGCCCCACGAACGACCAGATACTGCGCAATCAACACACGCTCTTTGCCGTGCTGCCTTTGGGCGTGCCGAGTATCTGTAAGTTTGTGATGGAGACCCTGCAAACCGTAGCCCACGACCCACTGTTCGATAGCCGCGCCTTTGCAGAGAACTTTGCGCTACTCTTCACCGCCGAAAAACAAGCCAAGACACTCCTCGCAGGACTTAAGATAGTGAAAAGTGTACAGTGTACAGTGAAAAGTGCTCCTCTTTTAACTGCCGAGCAATTGGCAGTACTGCTGATGCAACCCGATGCAAAGCTGCAGGAAGAGGCAGCGAAGCTATTAGTAGAGAGGAGAGAGCAAAGAGGAGAGAGCAGAGAAGAGCTGCAAGCGGTTATAGCCCCTTATGAGGCGTATTTGAAGAGTAAAACAAAGACAATATTAGGAGAGATATTAGAGAGTAGAGAGCAGAGAGTAGAGAGTAAAGTGGTAGTAATTCATTTATATACTAAAAATAAGGTGAAATGAATAAAAAGTAACGTTGAGGAAGGCAAATGTAACGCTGAGGAACCCAAATGTAACGCTGAGGAAGGCAAATGTAACGCTGAACAACACGCCGTTCCCTCGGAGCAACACACCGTTCCCTCGGAGCAACACGCCGTTCCCTCGGGGCAACACACCGTTCCCTCGGAGCAATACACCGTTTCCTCTGAGCAATACACCGTTTCCTCTGAGCAATACACCGTTTCCTCGAAAATAAGCACCGTTACCAAGAAAAGAAGCAAGGGGACGATGGAAATAAGCACCGTCCCCTTATTTTTGGAGAAAAAATTGTATATTTGCACCCAAAATTAACCAAAATAGATTAAAATTCTCCTCAAAATATACAAAAGTACCTCTGAGGAAGTGAAGAGTATCTTTGAGGAAGGCAAGAGTACCGTTGAGGAACGCAAGAGTACCTTTGAGGAAGGCAAGAGTACCTTTGAGGAAGGCAAGAGTACCTTTGAGGAAGTGAAGAGTACCTTTGAGGAACACAAGAGTACCTTTGAGGAACACAAGAGTACCACGGAGAAAAGCAAGAGTACCACGGAGAAAGGCAAGAGTACCGCAGAGAAAGGCAAGAGTACCGCAGAGAAAGGCAAGTGTACCTCATTTTGGAGGAGAAAAACGCCATTTTGAGACAAAAATAAGTATAAAATAGATAAATAAACACTAAAAATATGCAAAATCACGCAAAATTATTAGAACATATCTCCAATTCGGACTTTGGGGAGGTGTTGCGCTACTGTGGTGCACTTACCGATGAAGAGCGGTACGCAGCTATTGAAGTGCTGGTAAAGCAAACCGATAAAACGATTGAGAATTATATCACACAGAAAAGCAGTTGGGGAGATCGGCAAGAGGCTTTTTTATACGCGCTGCTGTGTTGCTGTCGCCGTAAAGAGGATTTAAAGCGGGTGGAAAAAGAAATATACAATAAGTGTTATACCAACCCCCTCTAGCCTTTTAATGATTGGGATAAGCACGCTCTTGTAGCAGACTATATCAAGCAATTTGGACAAGAGGTGGTGATAGCCTGCCTTAAGGAACTTGCAGCAAGACATTGATGTCAGGCTTCTTTCCTATTTATCTGGCATCTGTACGAGGTGGGTGCCTTGGCATACAATGAGGAGCTTTTTTTGAATGCTTTTGTTACTGAAGGAAGGTTCTATCTCCACCCAGAGCTGCTTAAGCCCTTGATAGCAAATGAGGAGTTTGCGGAGAAAATCCTCGAGAACCTCTATAAGTATGGGGCGGAAATCAACATTAATGCCAAGCACCTCAAAGCGCAGTTTAAAGAGGCTGTAGCCAATGGCTTTGCCTTTGATAGGCAGCTGTTGCCGCATCTTTTTGAGAGTCTGTTAAATCCTTGGAAGCGCGATAGCTTAGGGTTCTTTGCGTGGTGGATACAGCTGATGCAACCTACCCGCGCCGAGCTATTAGCAAGCCAGCAGACGCTCTTTGCGCTACTCACTTTGGGCAATGCGCGTCTCACGAACTTCGCAATGCCCTACATCGCCGAGATTGCAGACGAGGCAGACTTTGACCGTAACGGCTTTGTGAGCAATTTTCCGCTGCATTTTACCTTGGAGAAAGTGGCAAAGGCACAGCTGCTTGGGGTAAAGCTCCTCAAACCCCAGACCTCAGACCTCAAACCTCATCTTACGGCTAAGGAGTTGGCAGTATTGCTAATCCAGCCCGATGAAAAGTTACAAGTGGCAGTAGCGGAGTTGTTAGTGGAGTTTTATGGAGATGAAGGGCTTTCGGAAATCGTACAGCCGTACGAGTTATACTTAAAGTCGAAAGCAAAAGCAGTATTTAGTGAAAAGAGCACAGTGAAAAGTGAAAAGCGTACAGCACACCCGAACGGCATATCCAATGAGCAGAACTCCTTTTCTAATAAAGAGCAATCCGTAGGAAATGGTGCGCAACCTTTATGGGGTAAGGAGGTCGCTGCACCTCAAACCTCAGACCCCACACCTCAGACCTGGAACAATTTATTGTTCCTCATTGGCGATTGTTTGCGTGAGAAGAGTCCTGAGACGGTGGAGGTGTTTTTGGAGGGGTTGTTACGGCTGCAGGGGGAGCTGCCCGCGGATTACGCAAAGCAGTTGAAGCCTTATTTACAGCAGTTAGACAAGTTCTTCTCAATGAGCGTGCTGCACTTCCTCAGGTGCTTTTGCAAGGCGTGGACGGAGGAGAGCTATAAGCTCTCGCCTACCTCTAAGTCGTACGAGATAACGCTGTTGCCACTATGGGAGAAGGGGCGTTTGATGCTCAATAGACTGCAAGATAAGTGCGCGTTGCCACTGCTATCAACGCCTACGTACAAGCCGTTTTGGGTATCGGCTGAGGCGTTGGCGGATAAGCTATTGGCGTACGAGGCGGCAGGGATACACCCTAATATAAGCGACCTTATCGTTGCCTGCAATCGATTGCTGTTTAGGGAGGTAAGCAAGGAGGTAAAAGAGAAAGTGGAACGGTTACGCGGGGGTATGCAGCGGCGTTGCGGTACTATCTCGGTGTAAGTGAGGCGGTAACCCCCACTGAGGAGTATCTACCACTATGGGCGGCGGTGTGTAGGAATAAAGAGCCTCAGCGGGTGTTTACGGAGTTTGAGGGCACGAGTGCGGCGGAGATACCAACGGTGGTAAAACCTTTTAGCTTGGGCTTTGAGGTGAAGATGCGCAAGCAGTCTACGGTAACCTTCCATTACCTGAGTGTTGAGGACAATTGGAATAACAACTACATCGATGATAAGCAGCGACCTACGGGCTATCCTGTGTTGTACTACGCGGTGAGCCTCAATGAGGTGGGGTATGATGCGGATGTAGCCTATCAGCTGAGTTTTTGTCCGCACTACGGTGAGGGGCAGTTGGCGCGGTATATTGCCTCGTATGCCAAAGGCAATGAAGTGGATTGGCTGACACGTATGCAGCAGCCGTTGGAAGTGCTGGTGCGTGAGCGGTTGCCTGTGTATCACGGAGGTTGGCTCTATATAGCAGTCGGGTTGCTCTTTGAGAAACGCCCTACGCGCGATTTGGCAGCAGACTACATCACTATGGCAGTGCAGGCAGGGGCTGATACAAGCTACTTGGCGGAGTGTATCGGCAGGCTCTTAGCCGATCAGTATGCCCCTATTGCCCGCTTTATCGAGTTCTTAGACCGCCCTTTAGAGGCGGATGTAAGAGTATTCGGGCAGCAGGCAGTAGCGGCATATCTGAAGGCGGTTGAAGCTAAGGAGAAGAAGCCAGCGAATCATAAGAAACTTTTAGCTTTTAGCTTTTAGACCAGCAAGTAGGTAGGGTGTTGCCCTATCACCTGCTGTTTTTTTGTTTACTCCAAATTACGCATTAAAACTATCTTCAAACTAATTAATTGCTTATGAAAGCTCAGTGCGTTAGCCCTAAAAGCTAAAAGCTATTGCCTAAAAGCTGAATTAATCAGAATTCCTATTTATAGTTTTTATTAAACTTATGACTTGGCTGGCACTTTCTTCTAACCAACGGTCTAAATCTTTATTGTCAGTGTTATTATCAATAATAAACCTATCTTTTTTTATTATCTCACCTGTTCCATAACTGATATCCGAGTTAATCATTAAATTTCGCTCCGAAATTTCTATTTCTATCGACAAAACAACTTCATCAATCCATTCTTCGGAATTAACTTTCCAAGGGGAAGGGGTTACTGTGCTAATATACCAATCCTTACTCTTCTCTTTTTTAACATTTTCTATTCGAGAATATGAAATTTTTATAGATTTGTCATTCTTTATATTATTGACAATAAGCTGTAATTTTGGAACTAAATATTGTAGTTCCCATTTTTCTAAAAAATCAGATTCAGCTTTGAGGGATAGCGCACCGACCTTATGCCCTTGTTTCTCCCATATTATGGTCTCTTCGGTGTGATGGTGGGGTAAGTCGTAGGCGCGGACAGTGATGGTGCTACCCGTAAGGGTTGGGTTGGTATGGGTGGTGGTGTATTGCCAATGGGTAGCCTCGACAGCGTTGCCTTCTTCGATGAGGTTGCCTTGGGAGTCGTGGATTTCGACGGTTATTTGGGTGATCTTCACAAAGCTCAGGGCTTTGATGATAATAATTTGGTTAGGGGCACCTGTGTACTGCGAGAGGTCAATATGCGTGAGCGTAGGCGGGGTTAGGAAGTCCTTGATAGCAACATTATGCGCTGTGAGTCCTTTTTCTTTGCCTATTTCGGCATATAGGACTTGTATAGCGGGGTTTTGCCGTGCTTTTTTGGAATAAGCAGCGGCTTGGGCAAACTTCGATAGCTGCTTTTTTTGGTCTTTGGTACGTTTTTTGGGCATACGAGGCTTGCGAGAGATAAAAGTCTTGCCATTGCGTTGTTTAAAGACAAATTCATCGCCGAATTTTCCTGAGATACCCTGAATGATACTGTTGTTGCTTATTTCTGCCATTTTTTGTTTAGGGATTAAGGGTTAAAGGATTAGGGGGTAGTGATTAATAGTTTAGGGCTACAAAGATACGATTTTTTAATGTGAAACTGTTTAAACTTTTATCTTTCTAAGGAAAAACCTGTTTAAACTTTTCAAAAATAAAGAAGTTCCAGAATTTTTAGTACTTTTGTATTGTCAAACTAAAAATCTAAAAAAAACTGGAACTATGTGCAAAGATACAATAATTAATTGGATTCTACCTTTTTTGAGTGTAGGAAAACGAGGATTTTCTTCAAAATTCTGTCTTATGAAAATTATTACACTGATTTTTAAGAGATTAAAAACAGGATGTCAGTGGAGAGAAATTCCTATAAAAGAGCAATTTGAAGAGGGAGAAATCTCTTGGAACACCATCTATTACTACTTTAACAAGTGGAGCAAAGACGGCTCATTTCAGAGGGTATGGCTTAATATTTTAGAGAAAAACAAGAGTAAGTTAGATCTTTCTTGTGCTCAAATAGATGGTAGCCATAGTAAGACAAAAGGAGGAGAAAGTAGAGGGTTTCAAGGTAGAAAAGCAGCTAATACGACAAATGCTATTTTCCTTTGTGATAATCAGGGACAAATGTTAGCAATGAGTCCTCCAATGGCAGGAAATCATAATGACCTGTACGAAATAGAGAAGAATCTAAAGGCTATTTTTGAGTTCTTAGAACAGGCTGATATAAATACAGAGGGACTATTTATAAGTGCAGATGCAGGTTTTGATAGTCAGTCAGTTAGAGATTATTTAGAGAGTAAAGATATTGTTGCTAATATCAAGGGAAACCCAAGAAATGGAGGTGAAAGAGATAATTATTTTGATGAAAAGTTATACGAAAGAAGATTTACAATAGAAAGGGCTAATGCTTGGATAGATGGGCAAAAAGCTTTATTGGTCAGATATGAAAAGTTAGATGTCAATTGGGTGGCGATGCATCTATTAGCATTCAGTTTTTTCTTCAAACGTGTTTAAACTTTTTTGAGGAACTTGGAGATAAACCCTAATAGGAGCATTCCAATCCAAGTTACATCAAGATATTCATATCTCATTATCAAACCTTTATATCCGTCAAGCCGACCATTTGCTTGTTCAATTTTAAACCTATTTTTGTACAATTCTTCATCAAAATAAACATCTGGTTGCTCTCCATTTCGGGGATTAGGTTTAATATTTGCTATAATTTCTTTGCTTTCTAAAAAATCTCTAAGAGACTTACTATCAAATCCTGCATCAGCATTGAGAAACAGTCCTTTGTGTTCTATTCCTGCTTCTTCTAATAAAGCTAAGATTTCTTTTAGTACTTCTTCTATTTCATATAAGTCATCGTGATTTCCAGCTTTAGGACTTCCCATTGCTATCATTTGCCCTTTATTATCACACAAAAAAATACTATTTGTGGTTACGGCTTTTTTTTCTTGCTTGATAACCTGTAGATTCTCCTTTTTGGCGACAACGTGTATGACTACCATCCAATTGAACGCAAGACATATCTAATTTTCTTTTCTTCTTGCTTAATAGATTTAACCATACTCGCTGGAAACTACCGTCTTTACTCCATTTATTGAAGTAGTAATAGACATTTTGCCAAGAAATTTCTCCTTTTTCAAAATAGCTTTCAATTGGAAGTTCTCTCCATTGTACCCCTGTTTTTAACCTTTTGAGAATCAATAAAAATATTGAAGCTAAATCAAAACTACTTTTAAATCCTCTTTTTCCTACACTTAAAAAGGGAATAATCCAATTATTTATTGTATCTTTGCCCAAAGTTCCTGAATTTTGGTGTTCTTTTTTTTGCAAACACAAAATTACTAATTTTCGGGAACTTTTATTTTATTATAAGAAAAAGTTTAAACAGCTTTATTACTATTACCTGGCACTAATTCCTTGCGGTCTTTGTCTTTGTAGTAAGGTGTTACAGCTAATTCCTTGCGTATGCGCTCAATGCTTGAAAGCGAAAAGAAATCACGTGGAGCACCTGCACTCATTACTGATTGTCCTCTACCTGCTTCTGTATTATCGCTGGTTGGATCTGCATAGCCCCCCCACAATAATGCTGTGCGTATGAATACCTCCAAATAAGTGTCCTATCTCGTGTGCTATGACTGTCGTGTTCTTTCTTAGTACTACAGCACTTCCTTTGGGCTCTTTGTAGACATATCCAATAAGGGCTTGTCCCAGAACATTTTCACCTGCTTCTGAGAGGGAAAGCCATACCCCTATATCGTAATTGTCTACTCCTATAAGTTTGTTAAAAGCCTCTGTACCATTGTTCATTATGTAGTTGACATTGTGTCTATCAAAGGGGGTCTTAGCTTCTTCTGTGATGATAAGTTGTTCATTTTTGACAACCTCAAAGTGTACCCCTAAGTCACGTTCGTATATCTCATTGAGAAAAGTTTCTGTCTCTGCAAGAAAAGCCTTTAATTTATCCATATCACCATCAATGCCATATATGGAAGAAGTTGTAATCAACCCCAATAGCCAAGCGATACACCCGCAACACTTTTGTATTGGCAATAGTTGGTGCCCCCGCAGTGCGTGCAGTGAGGCTGCGTTTGGAGCGGCGGGCTTTGTGCTCGTGTTTGTCAATAGTGCCACAACTGCCTTCTGTGCTCATCTTTTCCATTGTCAGCCTACCATTGATGCTTCTAATGGCATAGGTAGTGCCGTCAAGGGTAAGGCTACCTGACACAGCCTCCTTGCTCATCGCCAGCGTCCCTGTAAAAGTACCCTGCGCATCATAGCCAGCAAGGGTACGTATACCCTCAAAGCTATTAGGTCGCTCGTGCCATTGTAGCGGCAGTCCTTCAATTTTCACTTGTGCCTGTGCTGTAAAGCAACAAAGACACAGCAGTAGGAGATAGTAAGTAATGGTTTTCATCGTTTATTAACTATTAAAATCGGCAGCAAAATTACAACTTATCTTTCACTTAACCAAACAGTTTAAGTAAAAAAACAACTATTTTTAAAGATGAGGATATTTCTCAACTGATAAATTAAAGAGAGCTATTAGTAAGAGTTTAAAGAATTTATCATACCTTTGCACACTGATATATAAAAGATTTTAATATGAAAACAAGCACTGTCCTATTAACACTTATTTATTTTGTTTACAATATGATGAATGCCCAAGTACAACGTGTAGAGCCACCTTTTTGGTGGAGCGGAATGCAGCACTCAAAGCTGCAAGTACTCCTCTACGGCAAGCACATCGCACAATACAATGTGACGAGCGATTTGCCCATCACGGAAGTTAAGAAAACCGAGAACCCTAACTACCTCTTCGTAACGCTCGCCACCGAAGGCAAAGCTGCGGGCAAGTATACCCTTACACTGCTTAAAGGCAAGAAGAAAGTGCAGACAATCGCCTACGAACTCAAGGCGCGCCGTGAGGGCTCGGCTTACCGCAAGAGTTTCGACAGTAGCGATGTGGTTTACCTTATTATGCCCGACCGCTTTGCCAACGGTAAACCAGACAATGATTCGCACCCTGCACTTACTGATAAGCTCAACCGCTCAGATTCTTTCGGTCGTCACGGGGGGGACATTCAGGGGATTATCGACCATTTGGATTATATACAATCCTTAGGAGCTACGGCTATATGGAGTACGCCCTTATGTGAGGACAACGAACCACAACACTCTTATCACACTTATGCCCAAACCGATGTGTACAAAATAGACCCCCGCTATGGTACGAATGAAGAGTACCGACAGCTCTCAGAGGCTTTGCACAAGCGCGGTATGAAGCTCATCAAAGATTATGTAACTAACCACTGGGGCAGTCAGCATTGGCTCGTGAAAGACTTGCCTTGCTACGACTGGTTACACCAATTTCCTGGTTATGGACAGAGCTCTTTTAGGATAACTACACAGATGGACAGCAATGCCTCGGACTGGGACAAAAAGTACTGTGAAAAAGGTTGGTTTGCGCGTTCTTTGCCCGACCTCAACCAAAGCAACCCATTGGTACTAAACTACCTCACCCAGAACGCGATTTGGTGGATAGAATACGCCGACCTCGACGGTTTGCGTGTGGATACTTATCCGTATAACGACAAAGCAGGCATTGCCCAATGGACGAAAGCCATTACTGATGAATATCCTTATTTGAACATTATGGGCGAAGTATGGCTTACTCAGAGCGCACAAGTGTCGTATTGGCAAAAGGATAGCCCTATCAGTGCGATACAAAGCTATAACACCCACCTGCCTACGGTAATGGACTTCCCGCTCTTCGATGCAATAGGCGAGGCTTTCCGTACTACACCTTCGTGGAACAAAGGTATGATGCAACTCTACGACAACTTTGCGAACGACTTTCTGTATAAAGACATCAACAATCTGCTCATCTTTGCAGAAAATCACGATACGGCACGTATCAATCACGTATATCCTAAGATAGAGGATTATAAGATGATTATCACATTGCTAGCAACGGCACGAGGCATTCCACAACTGTACTACGGTAGCGAGATAGCAATGACAGGCGACAAGAGTAAGGGCGATGGCGATATACGTCGGGATTTCCCTGGTGGCTGGGCAGGCGATGCGCAGAACGCTTTTAGTGCTTCGGGGCGTACGGCTACTCAGAAAGAGTATTACGATTTTACGGCTAAACTCTTCAATTGGCGTAAGGACAAAGCCGTAATTCACTACGGGAAGACCAAACAATACTTGCCTGAAAATGAAGTGTATGTCTATTTCCGTTACAACGATACCGAGACCGTAATGGTAGTGCTCAACAACAGCGAAAAGAGCCAAACGCTCCACCTAAACCGCTTTGCCGAAAGCCTTTCAAAATACACCCAAGGGAAGGACATTATCACAGGGGAAACACACCCCTTGGGCAAGACCCTCACCATCGCCCCTAAGACGGCAATGGTGTTAGAGCTGCAATAAACAACTGAATACAAAAAGGGCAGCCCAATTGGGCTGCCCTTTTTTATTTTTATATTTCACTAAATACTTATCTGAACTACCAAGCCTTCATTACTACGTACATTGAAGACAGTGTTATCTTCGAAGATGAGGTATTGCCCCTTGATACCCATAAGTGTACCTTGATATACGGGTGTTTTCAGAAGGTTCAGGCTCTGCACTTTTGCAGGATACTTCAGCACGGGGAACTGAATATGAACAGGCTCAGTATCTTCTACAAAGTACTCTTGTACCTCTTCAGGGATAAAAGGACGCAGTTGCTGTTTTACGGCTTGCAGATCGGCAGGGGAAATATCGTTAGTGAGCATCTTGCGCCAAGCGGTTTTGTCCGAGACGTGGTGCTTTAAGGCTACCTCAGTAATCCCTGCCAAATAGCGGTTGGGGAACTCACCCACGATAAGTGCTTCGTGCGCCCCTTGGTCGATCCAGCGGGTAGGCACCTGCGAGGCACGAGTGACACCTACTTTTACATCGCTTGAATTTGCCAGATACACATAGTGCGGTTGCAGTTGTGCTGTGCGTTCAAACTCCAAATCGCGCTCGGCAATGCCTAAATGAGCTTTGCTCAGCTCAGGGCGTACTACCCACTCGGCCGTCTGTGGCACAGTGAAGAAGCAATCTTTACAGAACCCCTGACTAAATATAGGCTTGTCCTGCCCACAGTTCAGGCATTGAAAACGCTCAAAGCGCAGTGTTAGCTTTTTACCTAATAGGGCATTCATCAGCAGGAAGTCGCCTTGCAAAGGCAGGTAATAGCGTACGGGAGAGGCAAGTTCAGCCCACATTTTTTGTAATACACCTTCAAACATACAGCATTCTATTTTATGGCAAAAGTACGAATTTCTAATTAAATAGCCATTATAAAACTTAAAATTATGCTATAAGGACAATAGCGCTTCCGTTATCCCTCCGATAACGATCCGTTCAGAGAGAATTTTATTGTCATTTTTTTAACATTTCACTACTTCTATTACATTCTAATCTGGGAGAGCTAAAAACGAAATGAAATATCCTTAACAGTGTTACGTCGCCACTGAATTCGTTGTATTTACCATACGAAACAGCTCCAATTTTACTTTTGTATATATTTACATTCTTTCGTTTTAAATTAAAATAGAATGTTTTACTTATTTTTAAAAAATGTTAAAAATAATTGTATAGATGTTAGAAAAATGTTAATTTTGCAGCGTCAATTTAACATTAATATTATGAATAATAAAATGAGAATTCTGTTATTCTTGTTTGCGATGATAAGCTCGGTGCTCTTTGCACAAGAAAAGACAGTAAAAGGTGTCGTTACAGACCAAAAGGGAATGCCTTTACCAGGTGTTTCTGTAGTTCTAAAAAACTCAAACCCTCCAAAAGGGGTGGCTACTGATTTCGACGGTAATTATGAAATTAACGTGAAAAACGGCAGTGTGCTGATTTTTAGTTCAGTGGGATTTACCACACAAGAGAAGACCGCACAAGGCTCAGGTAGCTCTATAAAGCTGAATGTTACCTTAAAAGAAGAGGCGCAGCAACTCGGTGAAGTAGTTGTTACGGCTTTAGGTATCAAACGTGAAGAAAAAGCCTTGCCTTATGCGGCTCAGCAGGTAAAAACTGAGGAGCTCACCAAGGTAAAGGATGCTAACTTTATCAATGCTCTCAATGGTAAGGTGGCAGGGGTAACTATCAACCGCAGCTCCTCAGGGATTGGTGGGGCTTCACGCGTAGTGATGCGTGGGTCAAAGTCCATTGAGAAAAGCAACAATGCCCTTTATGTAGTAGATGGGGTGCCAATGCTCTCCTTGACCTCTAAGCAAGGCGAAGGGCGCTTTCAATCGGCAGGTTCTACTGAAAGTATTGCCGACATCAACCCTGATGATATTGAGAGTATGACGGTTCTTACAGGGGCTTCAGCAGCAGCCCTCTACGGATCGGCAGCAGCTAATGGCGCGATACTCATTACCACTAAAAAAGGGAAAGAAGGGAAGATGAACATTCAGTTCTCGTCCACCTCCGAAGTAGCCAGTCCGCTGATGTTGCCTGACTTCCAGAACAAGTATGGCAACGATGGGGCTGTTACCTCTTGGGGGGCAGCACTTCCTGAAGGGGCGGCGCGTTATAATGTAAAGGACTTTTTCCGTCCATCAACTACATTTACCAACTCTGTCTCACTCTCAGGCGGTACAGAAAAGAACCAGACCTATTTCTCAGCAGCCTCAACAAATGCTCAGGGTATCATCCCTAACAACACTTACAATCGCTACAATTTTACAGTGCGCAACACTACGCACCTGCTCAATGATAAGCTGCGTATTGATGCCTCTGCGGGGTATATCCTCCAGAACAATCTCAATATGATTAACCAAGGGGAGTATATGAACCCATTAGTAAGTGCCTACCTAATGCCTCGTGGCTATGGCTTGGATAGGGCAAAGGCTTTTGAGCAATACAACCCTACCACGCACATCTATGAACAAGTATGGGGCGACCTTAAGGCAGGCTCAGACGGCACTTTCGGGGGTACTTTCGCAGGCGACTATACGCTGCAAAACCCTTATTGGGAAGCCTATCGCAATTTGCGTGAGGCAAAGCGTAACCGCTACTTGCTTTCTTTAGGGGTATCGCTCGACCTGAAACAGTGGAGCCCTACTGAAAAATGGGATATCTCAGGACGTATTCGCACCGATAACACCCACTTTACCAACACTAATAAACTATATGCTTCAACACTTGCAGCAGGCACTGACGTAAGCAAAACAGGGTTCTTTGGCATTGCGCGTGGGTATGAAAAGCAAACGTATATGGATGTGCTTACCAATCTTACCAAGAACTTTGGCAAGTTCTCTTTGATGGTCAATGTAGGGGCTTCTTTGCAGGATACACGTCGTGATGAGTTGGACAACCGCGGTCCTTTACGAGGAAATGGGATCCCTAATGTGTTCAACATCCAGAATATCGACCAAGCGGCTGCTAAAACCAAACTGTCGCAGTCAGGCTATACAGACCAAACGCAGTCTATCTTTGGTAGTGTTGAGTTGGGGTACAATCGTTGGGTATATCTCACTTTAACAGGTCGTAACGACTGGGCATCACAATTGGCTAACTCACCACAGTCATCATTCTTCTACCCTTCAGTAGGGCTTTCATCAGTTCTTACTGATTTGCTTTCCGATGAGGCTAAGACGAAGCTCTATCCTAAGTTGTCATTTGCGAAGGTGCGTTTGGCATTCAGTTCTGTAGGTTCTCCTTTTGATCGTGAACTTACAACACCTTCTTATACCTTTGATCAAGATTCAAAAACGTGGAAGTCTGTTTCCTATTTCCCTATAGGCTCCTTGTATCCTGAACGAACTGACTCGTATGAGGTGGGGATCGCTACTAAGTGGCTCAAAGGTAAACTAACCTTTGATGCTACATTCTATCAGACAAATACTTACAATCAGACTATCAAGGCTGAAATATCACCTTCAACAGGCTATGATGGCATCTACCTTCAAACAGGTGATGTCCGCAACCGTGGGATTGAAGTAGGCTTGGGCTACGATTTGAAGATTAAGGAGAAGTTCAATTGGAACTCATATTTTACAATGAGTTACAACGAGAACAAGATTATGTCGCTTGTGGAAGACTATGTGAACCCAGTAACAGGCAAGAGCGAAGGGCGTTCGTACCTTGAAAAAGGAGGTCTTGGAGGTGCTAAATACATCCTTAGAACAGGAGGCACATTAGGCGATGTCTATGCTACGAACGACTTCCGCCGCGATGCAGATGGTAACATCCTCACAGATGCCAACGGGAATGTAAATGTTGAAAACTACAAAGACTTTGACCAGTACAAGAAGTTAGGCAGTGTATTGCCTAAATACAATTTGGGTTGGCGTAACGACTTTAGCTTTGGTAATGTCGGCTTTGGGGTAATGTTTGCAGGGCGTGTAGGAGGTATCGCTGTTTCAATGACTGAAGCTGCCTTAGACCACTATGGTGTATCAAAGAACTCAGCTGACGCTCGTGATGCAGGCGGGGTAGACCTCAACGGATTTAAAGCCAATGCGAAGAGCTACTTTGAAGAGCGTGGTAAAAATCGTATCGCTCAGTACTACACCTATTCAGCCACCAACTTCCGTTTGCAAGAGGCTTATATATCATATAAATTGCCACGTAAGTTGATTAACAACACTATGGATTTGACCCTCTCCATTGTAGGGCGTAACTTGGCAATGCTTTACTGCAAGGCACCATTTGACCCTGAGGCTATTTCCTCAACAAGCAACTATTCGCAAGGGCTTGATTACTTTATGATGCCAAGCCTGAGAAGCTACGGACTCAGCCTTAAAGCTAACTTTTAATTAATAATGATTATAATGAGAAAATATATCATACCCGTACTTGCTTTACTTTCTATAGTAGGCTGTACAAAAGATTTTGACAGGTTTAACCGAAACCCTTATGGGGTAGGCGATAAAGAACTTGAGCGCATACCTACAGGAGGTAATGAACTTATTGAGTTACAAAAATTGGTAGTGCCTCAACAAGAAAACTCTTACCAGATGTGTTTTGACCTTGCTGCAACACCTTATGCAGGATATGCTTCACAACCTAAATTCCAAGCTGACTACCCTGTTTATAACCCTAAAACAGGCTGGACGAGCTACCTTTATGACGATACTAACCCTAAGGTATCAAAGGCGTACTTTGCCCTAAAAGGATATGCCAAAGGCGACAAAACGAAGCCTTTCTTTGCCTTGGGCTCTATCCTAAGGATTGCTATTACCCACTGGCTTACTGATAGCTATGGCCCCCTGCCTTACACACAAGTAGAGTCAGGGAAGAGCTATGTGCCTTATGATAGCCAATCGGACTTATACCTCGCTATGGGTAAAGACCTACAGGAGGCTATCACTGCACTTAAGGCCATTGATGCTGCCGACCGCCAGTATGCTGATTTTGACTTAGTATACAAAGGTGATATGACCAAGTGGGTAAAATACGCTAACTCACTACTATTGCGTATGGCAGTGCGTATGAGTGATGTAGATCCTACCAATGCAAGAGCTTTTGCCGAGTTTGCCCTAACCAATGGCGTGATTACAGATAATGCCGATAATGCTATGCTCACCACCGATGATAATGCTGCTTTTAAGGTAGCTGTATCTTGGAGCGACTCACGAGCAGGTGCTGACATTGTTGAGTATATGAATGCTTTTTCTGACCCTCGTCGTGAAAAGTACTTCACTGAAGTAGAGGGCTATCCTCAGAAGTACTTCGGTATGTTCTGTGGCTTAGCATCGTTTAAGCCTGTAGCGACAAACTATTCGGCTCCTTTGCTTAAAAAGGATTCACCAATGGTATGGATTACAGCTTCTGAAGTAGCTTTCTTAAAAGCTGAATTAGCACTCAAGGGCTGGACTTTTGTAGGTGATACTGCGGAGAATCTCTACAAGAAAGGTATTGAGCTATCGTTTGCACAACACGGTGCTGCTATAGGTTCTTATTTGAGCAATACCAATACACGTGGCAACTTCACCGATGCTAAAGAAGCAAGATACAACACCCAATTCTCTTCACCTATTACCGTCGCTTGGGATAATAGTGCCAGCACTGAGGTAAAGCTCTCGAAGATTATCACTCAAAAGTGGATTGCGATATATCCATACAATGCTCACGAGGCTTGGGCTGAATGGCGCCGTACAGGCTACCCTAACCTAATGCCTGTAAAAGAAAACAATAGTGGCGGCATTATTAGCAATATTTCGCAAGTAAATGGGAAAGACCGAGGAGGTATGCGCCGCTTGCCTTTTACCGTGAAAGAGAATGCTAATAACTCAGCCAATGTGGCTACAGCTCGTACCTACCTTGGAGGAGCTGATAATGGAGCGACTGACCTTTGGTGGGTGAAAAAATAACAACTTAACACACATAATTATATGAAACGATTGATAATACTAACCACTGCTTTGCTCGCAATGGCTTGTACCGACAGAGAGCCTATTGAGATTGAGGCACCTCAACGTACTATTCATACGGAGGCACTAAAGCAGTATAAAGCAAATTTAGATAAACGCAACATCACTATGGGGATGCTCTACAATTGGACCAATGAGGGAGGTAGCTTCCTGATGAAAACCCCCGACAGCCTTGATGTAGTGGTTATTAAAGATAATTACAACGACCTCAGTGAGACTCAGAAAAAAGACCTTACAGAGGCTCAACAGAAAAAAGCGACTAAGGTGTTTGTAGGGCTTAACTTTGAGGCACAACTCAAAGCTTACGAAGTAGAAAAAGAGACAAAGGTAACTGCAGCTAAGGAGCTTAAACAAAAGGAATTAGATGCTAACCCCAATCTCATTGATGAGCAAAAGAAAGAAGCCCTCAAGAAGGTAGAAGAAGATGTGATTGCCTCTCTGGCAAGTGCTACTATCGAAACATTGCAAAAGCACACTAACGAAGTGCTGCAAATCGCAAAGGATAATAGCTTTGATGGTATTAGCATTGAGTTTACCGATGAAGTAGATATCCCCTTCTCTTCGGAAACATTTAGCAAGCTGCTCACTTCTGTGATAGCAGCTAAAGGCAATCTCCTGCTGATAGTTGAAAACCCTTATAGTTCCACTGATGCAGCTGTTGCTAAGCCTCTGAGTAGTGCCAATTGGATTGTTTATCACAAGAAAAACAATGAGCTACTGAAAAGCTTTACTGAGCAGGCAGCCAACTTCCCTAACAATCGTTATTTGCCTTCAACTGATTTTACTGAGGAAACGCTTGCCGATGGCTTCTCTGATAGTAAACGCTTTAGTCCTGATGGGAAAAATGGTCGTTACTCACGTCTTGATGATATCCTATATTGGACAGCATCCAATAGAGGTGGCATCGCACTCTATCACATAGAGAAAGATTATTACAACCTCTCAGGTAAAAGTACGTTTAAGAACTTGAGAGCACTTATTCATCAGTTACAACAACAAAAATAAATGTTATGAAACAGATAAAATATTTAATGGGTACATTCTTGGCACTTGCAGTGGCTTGTGCCCCCGAAGAAGATGTTCAAGGCGGAAGTAAGTTCGGACAGACAGCTGTCCTCTTACAAAAAGAAGGAGCTAAAGTAGCTGACTTCTCTTCTCCTTTGGCTATCTCCGCTGCCGCTACCGATCAAGGAACAACAAAAGAGGTAAGCTATCAGGTAAAGCTACTTAAAGAAAATACTGAGAATATTACAGCGAGTTTAGAACTTGACAACTCTCAGGTTGAAAAGTACAATAAAATGTATAAGAAGACCTACGAGCTCCTCCCTGAGAAGTACATCACCTATAGCAAGACACTCAGCATTAAGGAAGGGAATATACTCTCTGAAGCAGGAATAGCCAAAGTATTGGTCTCTCCTGAGCTGAAAGTCAATACGCCCTATATGTTTGCCCTATCACTTTCAGGGGTGAGTGGTGCTACACTGCAACCCCAAACACAAACCCTCTTAGTGGCTTTTGAAATAGTAAAGGGGCAAATAAAGAACACCGTTGCTCTTACGCGCGATGAATATCTCGAAGTGGATAAATCAAATTCAGACTTGAGCGACATCGGTAGCACCTTTACTATGGAAGGACTTATCAATGTACAGAAGTTCAGAGATCCTTCTGCAGGCGACGGTGGTGAAGCTGGGATCTCTACCTTTATGGGTACTGAAGGGAAAACCCTTTTGCGCTTTGGCGACTCAGGTGTAGACCCTGACCACTTGCAAGCTAACGGGCAGGATATAGGTATGAAGTTCAAAACCGATAAATGGTATCATATTGCTATTGTAGTTGATGCAGGCAAAACTACTATCTACGTTAATGGTGCTAAGGTTACTGACTTTGATAAAGATGGAGAGCTCGCTACTTTCTTCATCGGACGTAGTTATAGCGGCGGTCGTGGTATTGTAGCGCGCTTTAGTGAAATACGTCTTTGGAAAATAGCCCGTACCGCTTCACAGATTAAAGAGGGAATGCTTGATGTAAACCCAACTACCAGCGGCCTATACGCTTATTGGAAAATGAATGAGGTAAGCAACAACCAGATACCAGATGTATCGGGTAACAACCGCCCTCTGATTCTCAAAGGTCAGAAAGAGAAAAGTGGTAGACAACAAATCACCATCCACGAAGAAAAAACTGAAGTTAAAATAGAAGACTAATATGAAAACAAAATATATTATTACAACCGCAGTATGTGCCTTCTTATTAGGATGTGATAAGGATAAATTTGAACTATCGCAACCAGAGAACAGCACAAAGATTCCTGAACAAGCAGGGCTGTACTATAAAGAAAACCCTCAACAGGATATCATAACCCTTAGCAAAGATGGTACCTATACCTTCGTGGCTAAGACCCCTAATGCCAAAGATGCAGGTACAGCTACTTTAGACCAAGGAAGTTTCAAAACAATGCTTGAGAATTTTAATACCTTCAAAGGGGTGAAAGATTATCAACTGTTGCCTGAAGCTAATTACAGCTTCAGCGGGGCTTCCTATGCAAAGGATGCTACCCAAGCTGAGGTAACACTCACCATCAAAGGCTATGCTACACTTGACTATGGCGATTATCTATTGCCACTCAAAGTGCAAATGGCAGGCAACGATCTGTACCGAATGATAGTGCTTCACAAAGATGCCGAATATAGTCCGCTTACTGAGACATCAAAGAAGCCAATGCCTCCTGGAACCTATGCTTGTCCTGACCGCAAAGAGCCTATGAAGATGGTAGCTTATGTAGAAACAAATGACTGGGACATTCGCAATATGGGGCAGTTTATTCTAAAAGAAAGTAAAAAGCCTGTATTTGATATTGTAGTGCTTTTCGCTGCCAATATGAACTACGACTTGAAAGCGGGTAGGCGTGTGCTTTCCTTCAATGACAAGCTACAGCCTATCTTAAATGACCCAGACAAGTACATCAAACCGCTCAGAGATAGGGGCATTAAAGTGATTGTAGATATCTTACCAAACCACCAAGGTGTGGGGTATTTCAACTTTCAGAACTATGAAGAAGCTCTTGACTTTGCGCGCCAATGCAAAGAGTATACCAACCGCTTAGGCATTGATGGATGGGACATTGATGAGGAGTATGCCGATTATCATAAACTATCAAGCAAACCTTCTGTGGGCAACCAATCCGTATTTTGGTTTATGCGTGCAATGAAAGAAGTGATGTCTGATAAATTGCTTACCCTATATGATTACGCATTTAATATATCGGCAGATGAAAAAGATGAGACAGGCAAAGGAGCTGCTGACTATTTAGATTATAGCTGGGCAAACTATGGTACTCCAGGACCTTCTTCTATGGGAGTGCCTAAATCCCGCTATGGACAATACTCTGTAGAAGCAAATTACGGAACTAACTATTCTGATTATTATGCACAAGAGAATTTAGACAATTGCTATGGTCTGTTTATGTTCTTCAATATCAATGGTGCAGAAATAAAGAATGGGGGTACCGCACGAAACCTCAGTGCTGTAACCAAACTTTTCTATGGTGAAGAATGTGAGTTTGTAGGTAAATACCACGAAGGGTATAGGAAGTAACATAATCCACCTTTCATTATCTTTTTCGGCTTAGCAAGCACCCCCTTGCTAAGCCGACTTTATTTTAGCTCAACATTAAGCATTAACGATTTACCTCCATACTCCATAGGTAAGGAAGTGCTTTATTGCGTAGTGTTTACCCCACTCAGCAGATTTATAGTCTACCCTAATGCAATGTAAAAGCCCAGTGCGTAATCTGGGTTTATCCATTGTCAATTATAAATTATTTCGTACCTTTGCGCCCTAAACCCTAACCCTTAATCCCTAACTCCTAATTTTCTAAACAAAGATGAGTGAAAATACAAAATACGAGCCTACGGCTTTAGAAGAAAAATGGTACGCCTATTGGCTAGAACACAATTACTTCCACTCGGAGGTAGATGAAACTAAGACGCCTTACACCATCGTCATTCCTCCGCCCAACGTTACGGGGGTGCTGCATATGGGGCATATGCTCAACAATACGATTCAAGACGTGCTCATACGCCGCGCGCGCCTCAGGGGCTTTAACGCCTGTTGGGTGCCAGGCACTGACCACGCCTCCATCGCCACAGAGGCTAAGGTGGTGGATAAGCTCGCCAAAGAGGGCATCAAAAAAAGCGACCTCACCCGTGAGGAGTTCCTAAAGCACGCGTGGGAGTGGACGCATCAGTATGGCGGAACGATCCTCAAGCAGCTGCGCAAACTCGGCTGCTCGTGCGATTGGGAGCGCACCAAATTCACTATGGACGAGGAGATGACTGCCTCCGTCATCAAGGTCTTTGTAGACCTATATCGTAAGGGACTCATCTACCGCGGGCACCGTATGGTAAATTGGGATCCTGAGGCGAAGACCACCCTCTCTGATGAGGAGGTAATCTATGAAGAGCGCCAGGGCTTTTTGTACCACCTCAAATACCAAATAGAAGGCACGGAGGACTACTTAGTGATCGCCACCACACGCCCCGAAACGATATTTGGCGACACGGCGATTTGCATCAACCCCAACGATGAGCGGTATGCCCACCTCAGGGGCAAGAAGGCAGTGGTGCCTATTTGTGGCAGGGCGATCCCTATCATTGAGGACGAGTATGTGGATATGGAGTTCGGTACGGGTTGCCTCAAGGTTACCCCTGCCCACGATGTGAACGACAAGATGCTCGGCGATAAACACGGCTTGGAGGTCATCGATATCTTCAATGAGGACGCCTCACTCAATAGTTATGGCTTGCATTACGCAGGCAAAGACCGCTTTGTGGTACGCGAAGAGATCGTAAAAGAATTAGAAGACAAGGGCTTACTATTCAAGAAAGAGAAGTACACCAACAAAGTAGGCACTTCAGAACGCACCAAGGCAGTCATAGAGCCGCGCCTCTCCGACCAGTGGTTCCTCAAGATGGATACGCTCATCAAGCCCGCTGTAGAGGCAGTTTTGAATAGTGATACCGTAAAGTTGCACCCTAAGAAGTTTGAGAATACCTACCGCCATTGGGTAGAGAACGTGCGCGACTGGAATATCTCTCGGCAACTCTGGTGGGGGCAGCAGATACCCGCCTATTACTATGGCGAGGGCAAGCAGCAGTTTGTCGTAGCCGAAACCCCAGAGGAAGCACTCACCTTAGCGCGTGAGGCATCGGGCAATGCAGCCTTGCAGGCAAGCGATTTGCGCCGCGATGAAGACGCTTTGGATACCTGGTTCTCATCTTGGCTTTGGCCTATATCCGTATTTGACGGCATCTTAGACCCTGAGAACAAAGAAATAAAGTACTACTACCCCACCAACGACTTGGTTACGGGGCCTGACATTCTCTTTTTCTGGGTAATCCGTATGATAGTAGCAGGCTATGAGTACCGCGGGGAGCAGCCTTTTAGCAATGTATACCTCACAGGGATTGTGAGGGATAAGTTAGGCCGTAAAATGTCTAAACAGTTAGGCAACTCCCCCGATGCGCTGGGCTTGATTAAGGAATACGGTGCGGACGGCGTGCGTGTGGGTATGTTGCTCTCCTCAGCAGCAGGCAACGACTTGCTTTTTGATGAGAGTCTGTGTCAGCAAGGCAAAGGCTTTGGCAACAAGCTCTGGAACGCTTTCCAGCTCATAAAGAGTTGGCAAGTCTCTGAGGGCGTACCACAACCTGAGTCCGCACGCTTAGCACTCGATTGGTTTGAAGCTAAGTTCCAACAGACGCTCGCTGAGATAGACGAGCATTTTGAGAAATACCGTATCTCAGATGCACTGATGAGCACCTACAAGCTCGCTTGGGACGATTGTTGTTCGTGGCTCTTAGAGATGGTAAAGCCCGCGTATGGGTCGCCTATGGACACAAAGACCTACACGTGTGTAGTGGCAGCCTTTGAGGATTTGCTCAGAGTACTACACCCCTTTATGCCCTTTGTAACCGAAGAGATCTGGCAAGGCCTGAAGACACGCACCCCAGAGGAAGCACTCATCATCGCGCAATACCCAGCACAGCAACCTTATGATGAGAGCTTGCTGAGAGACTTTGCCTTTGCCGCTGAGGTGATTGCGGGCATACGTACGGTGCGCAAAGAGAAGAACATCGCCTTTAAGAACGCCGTGAGTCTGTCGCTAATCAACAACGAGGGGGTAACGAATCGCTTTGATGCAGTGCTCATCAAGATGGGCAACCTCACTGAGATAACTCCCGTAAAAGAAGCCATAGACGGGGCAAGTAGCTTTAGGGTAAAGGCAAATGAGTACTTTATCCCCTTGGTAGGCGCGGTAGACGTAGCAGCAGAGGTAGCTAAGCTCCAAGAAGAACTACAGTACACACAAGGCTTTTTAGCATCCGTGCAGAAGAAACTCGCCAACGAGAAGTTCGTAAGCGGTGCCCCAGAAGCAGTAGTCGCCGCCGAACGCAAGAAAGAAGCCGATGCACTGGCAAAGATAGCAACTATTGAGAAGAGTATAAAAGCAATGAGTAACGTTTAATGAGTAATGGCACTAAGAAAAGAACTACAACCCAATATTGAAACAGCGGTGCGCTTATACTCGCAGGTGTTAGAGCTGCTCAAGGCGTATATACATTCAGTACACTACCAAGAGATGCTTATAACAATGTAGAGGCATTGGTGCATATCCATCCCTTTTTAGACGGCAACGGGCGCACAGCACGGCTGTTGATGAATTATATCCAAGCCTACTACCGCTTGCCGCTGGGGCTCATCTTTGAAGAGGATAAGCAGTCCTATTACGCTGCCTTGCAATCAGTGCAAGAGCACGGCGACCACGAGCACTATTACGCATTTATGTTCGCCCAATATGAAAAATACCTAAAAGGTGAAATCAATAGAGCTAACCCCTAACTCCTATTTCCTAACATTCTAATTTTCTAATTTACTAAAAAACGATGACAGATTTAAGACAAACCATAGAAGCAGCTTGGGACAACCGAGCTTTATTACAAGAGGCGGATACGCAAGCAGCTATCCGCAAAGTAGTTGATTTATTAGACGCCGGCGAGTTGCGCGTAGCAGAACCTACCTCAGCAGGTTGGCAAGTAAACGAGTGGGTGAAGAAAGCCGTAGTGCTCTACTTCCCTATCCAGCAGATGGCTACCCAAGAGGTGGGCATCTTTGAGTTCCACGACAAGATACCGCTCAAGCGCGGCTATGCCGAGAAGGGCATCCGCGTAGTGCCAAGTGCCGTAGCGCGCCACGGAGCCTACATCTCCAAAGGGGTGATACTAATGCCGAGCTATGTGAATATCGGTGCACACGTTGATGAAGGCACAATGGTAGATACGTGGGCAACCGTAGGCAGTTGTGCTCAGATAGGCAAGAATGTACACCTCAGTGGCGGCGTAGGCATAGGCGGTGTATTAGAGCCACTGCAAGCTGCCCCTGTGATCATTGAAGACGGTGCCTTCATCGGCTCGCGTTGCATTGTAGTGGAAGGCGTGCGCGTAGAACGTGAGGCAGTGCTCGGGGCAAACGTAGTGCTCACCGCCTCTACCAAGATTATAGACGTAACGGGTACCGAGCCTGTGGAGATCAAAGGCTATGTGCCAGCGCGCTCCGTAGTAATACCAGGCACATACAACAAAGCCTTTGCGGCAGGCACCTATGGGGTATCCTGCGCGCTGATTATCGGCAAGCGCAAAGAAAGCACCGACAAGAAGACCTCACTCAACGAGGCACTTAGAGAGTACGGCGTGAGCGTATAGCGGTAAATTGCAAATAGTATTTAGACAGTAGGCTCGTCCGCAAAAGCGGACGAGCCTACTTTATGTCGTTTACTAAGTACATATAGGGCTTTTTTGTGAGAAAATAACACAAACGTTTTTTACTGGTATTTAGTATTTTACATTCTTCACTTACATAAATTAATCAAAATATCTTCTCAAAAAATTTGGTAGTTCGTATTTTTGACGTACTTTTACCCCTCAATTGTGTTTATTATCAATTACAGAATGGATTTAGCTCGCCTTTTTATAAAAAGAATTGCTTATAGTCAAACGCAGGAAGATGCCTTTGTAATCATCTTACACGAACTGCAATCGGACTTGAAGTTGCCTATTGTGATAGGAGCTTTTGAGGCACAATCAATAGCCTTAGAACTTGAGAAAAAACTCATCCCTTCGCGTCCACTGACGCACGACTTGTTTAAAACCTTTGCCAATGCTTTCGATATACAGCTCAAGCAGGTAATCATTTACAAGTTAGAGGAAGGTATCTTCTATTCGTATATGGTTTGCATACAAAGTGGCGTGGAGCGTCAAGTGGAGGCGCGCACCAGCGATGCTATTGCTATTGCACTGCGATTCAACGCTCCTATTTATGCTGAACACAGTATATTAGAAAAGGCTGGTATTTACATTCCATTGATAAGCGATAATGAAGAAGAAGAGACTACATCAATCAGTCCTTCATTAGAACACATTGAGGAAGAACACGTACCAGAAGCCAATCGCTATTCAAAATATTCGCTAACGGAACTCAAACGGATGCTGGACGATTGTATTGACAATGAAGATTACGAGATTGCTGCCTTAGTACACGATGAGATTTCTAAGCGCAAGACGGTATTTTAAGATTGAGATATATTCGTTTATAGAGTAAAGATAAAACTAATCAATTCAATGAATAAATTATTATTATTTTTAAGTGCGCTATGCTTGTCATTCACAGGGTTCGCACAAGAAGGAGCAACAATGAGTAGTACTGTGGTAAGTGCAACAACGAACACGACAGCAAGCACTACGGTAAGTACAACTGTAAAAGCCATTGCTCCAAGCATAGGCTTCACAGGCGAAGGCTTTGCACGCGGAGTGCTCGGTATGGTAGTATTACTACTGATTGCATATTTATTTAGCAGCAATCGCCGTGCTATCAATTGGCGCACCATAGGTATTGGGTTGGCTATCCAACTATTTTTAGCAGTAGGGGTCCTGAAAATTCCAGCAGTACAATGGGTATTTGACAAGGCAGGGAGCATCTTTGTGCTCATTCTTGATTTCACACGAGCAGGTAGTCAGTTCTTACTTGGCAACCTACTTGATTCAAGCACTTTTGGGTATATATTTATCTTCCAAGTATTGCCTACCATCATCTTCTTTTCAGCACTTACCTCTTTGCTCTTCTATCTGGGAGTAATACAGGTGGTAGTGCGCGGTATGGCGTGGGTGCTCTCTAAGGCTTTGGGCATATCAGGGGCTGAAAGCCTTTCTGTTACAGGTAATATCTTCCTCGGACAGACAGAAGCTCCATTGATGATCAAGGCGTACTTAGCCAAGATGACACGTTCAGAAATTCTCTTGGTGATGGTGGGCGGTATGGCAACCGTAGCAGGAGGGGTAATGGCTTCGTACATACAGTTCCTCGGAGGTGACGACCCAGCGATGCGCGAACTCTTTGCACGACACCTCTTGGCAGCCTCAGTGATGGCAGCTCCAGGGGCAATAGTAGTTTCAAAAATGCTGTGTCCACAGACGGAGGAGTTCTCTAATGACTCAAAAGTGGAGATGGAAAATGTGGGTACCAACGTACTTGATGCCATTGCCAACGGCACCACTGACGGGTTAAAACTTGCTGCCAATGTAGGAGCAATGCTCTTGGTGTTTGTAGCTTTTATCGCAATGATTAACCATATCTTCCATTGGACAGGCGATGCCATACACATAAATAAAGCTATTGCTACCCATACCCCTTATGATGGGCTTTCTATTGAGATGATACTTGGGACGATCTTCTCACCATTAATGTGGCTTATCGGGGTGGCTAAGGAAGATATGATGCTGATGGGACAACTCTTAGGGATTAAGTTAGCTTCCTCGGAGTTCGTTGCCTATACACAGCTTGATGTGCTCAAGGATGCCACTAGTGCCCCACATTTATTCTACAATAAGTCCGTAATGATGGCTACTTATATGCTTTGTGGTTTTGCTAATTTTGCCTCCATAGGCATACAGATAGGAGGTATTGGGGCATTAGCACCCAATCAGCGCAAAACCCTCTCAGAGTTTGGCTTAAAAGCAGTGCTCGGAGGCTCGTTAGCATCATTATTGTCAGCCACTATCGCGGGGATGATTATCGGATAAAACAACTTTGCTATAAAGATATATTAAACCACTCTGTCCAGAGTGGTTTTTATTTTTGTTCTTTAATATTTGGGTAGTTCAGTAAAAAGTTGCATCTTTGCGGGCGGAAAGAACCTTAATATAGAAAATAAAGATGAGAGCAGAAGTAAAAGCCGTATTAGGCAACGAAAAATACTACACTGAGGTAGTAGCAGGAAGAAATACCCTTTACGTAGATGAACCCGTAGCGAAGGGTGGGGCTGACAAGGCGTTTAACCCTCTAGAGGTATTGGCGAGTTCACTGGCGAGCTGTACAGCAGTTACACTGAGAATGTACGCAGAGAACAAAGGTTGGGATGTAGGTGAAATCAAGGTAGAGGTGATTGTAGATAAGACCGACACACATCCTGCAAGTGTTTTCTATAAAGAGGTTTCTTTTGGGAACACTTCACTGAGTGAGGAGCAGAAGACACGTCTTTTAAAGGTGGCTGAGGCTTGTCCTATTCACAAAATCCTCGCTAATCCTATTGAATTATACACCAAAATAGTATAACGCTGATGGAGATTATTTGTGCCATTATAGGTTTTGCGTTTTTTCAATTCCCAGGGGCAATACTGGGCTATTTCATCGGCTACTTGTTTAAGCAAGCCAGTGGAGGAATTTCGTTTTTTGACAGTCAGGCTACACCTTTTCAAGGGACTCGGGAGGATAAGGTAACTTCTGCGGATTTTGAATTGCACTTACTATCGCTGTGCTCGTTGGTGATCAGAGCTAATGGGGTAGTAACACAGGCTGAACTCGACTTCGTGCGGATGCAGTTTGTACAGATGTATGGTAAAGAGCGTGCCAATGCAGTGTTTCGCAAGTTCAACGAGATGGTGAAAGGTAGAGAGATTTCTGCCCAGCGCGTGGCTACCTATGTGCGAGCACATACTACTTATGAA